>NZ_JADQDD010000106.1 GCF_019263595.1 Pseudonocardia sp. KRD291
AGGGGGATCGAGAGTGAGGCGCCGGCGCCCTGTTGGCGTCCGCGGCGCCGGAACGCCGGCCACCGCTGGTCGGCGGCGATGTCGGTGACCTCGACGATCTCGCCCTCGCGCAGGCACGTCAGGCAGGGGCCGTCGTCGACGGAGTACTGGATCTCGTCCATCTGGCGGGCGAACTCGTCGCTGGTCGCGGCGAGCAGACGCGGCCATGCCGGGGACTGCACGGTGATCCCGCAGGAGATCGCGTCCGCGACCGTGCCGGCGGCCTCGCGGGCGATCTCGGTGAGGAACTCGTCGAGACGGTCGGCGCCCCAGAGCAGCGCCACCAGCTCGGCGGCCACGTCGCGGGTGTCTCGGATCCCGCCGCGCAAGGGCCGCGAGTCCCGGACTCCCTCTGCGTCACCGGCCACCCGTGCTGCGCCCCCAACATCGACACAGCCTGCAGAGGGTCTGCAGGCTGAACGCCGCACTATCGGACGCAGTCACCTCCCCAGACCACGCGGACCGCGCTCGGGGTCCGCACGGCGAGGGGCCGGGCAACTCTGGAATCATAACGCGTCGGGGTCGCCGCGGCCCGGCGCGGGCGGCGGCCTTCCACCGGCGGGCTCCTCCGTGTCCCGGGCGCGGTAGGGGCCAAGGTCGCAGCGGTTGGAGGAACAGCCGCTGCGACCGCTCCCCCGATCGGGCCGACGGGTGAGTCACTCCCGCCGGGACGTCGTCTCCCCCGGTCGGCCGCGGCCGTCGTCGGCGTAGATCCGGCGGTGCAGCCCGCGGACGATGCCACGGTAGAGCCCGCCGGTGAGCCCGTCGGCGGCCAGCGCGGCGCGTGCGGCGTTGGCGCCGGGGCCGCCGTGCACCGCTCCCCCCGGGTGCGCGGAGGCCCCGGCCAGGAACAGCCCCTCGATCGGGGTGTCGGCCCGGCCCAGGCCCGGGACGGGCCGGAAGAACAGCTGCTGGTGCACGGCCAGCGTTCCGCCGCTGATCGCCCCGTCGACGAGGCTCGGGTCGCGCTCCTGCAGGTCGGCCGGCCCGCTCACGACGCGGGCACGGACCAGGTCGGAGAAGCCGGGGGCGTTGCGCTCCACGGTGTCCTCGACGCGGCGGGCGAAGCGCAGCAGGTCGTCCCGGTTCCAGCCCAGCCCGCGGGGAACGTGGGTGTAGGCCCACGCGGACTCGGTGCCGGCCGGTGACCGGGTGGGGTCCGCCGTCGTCATCTGCCCGAACAGCATGAACGTGTCCTCCGGTACCCGGCCGGCGCTCAGGTCGGCGGTGTAGCGGCGCATCCCGTCGAGGTCCGCGCCCAGGTGCACGGTGCCGGCACCGGCCGCGTCACCGGCCGTCCAGGGAACCGGTCCGGACAGTGCCCAGTCCAGCTTGACCGTCGAGAAGTCCCAGGAGAAGCGGTCCAGGTCGGTCACGAACCGCGCCGGCAGGTGCTCCTCCCCCACGAGGTCGCGGAACAGCACCGGGGCCGCGACATCGGCCAGCACGGCCCGCCGGGCGGCGACCGGATCACCCCGGGCGTCGCGGACGCCGACGGCACGACCGCCCCGCAGGAGGACCTCGCGCACCGGTCGCCCGCACCGCACCCGCCCGCCACGACGGACGAGTCGCTCCACCAGCGCGGTCGTGATCATCCCGGCTCCGCCCTCGGGCACCGGGAAGCCGACGTCCTGGCCCAGCATCGAGAGCAGCCAGCCGAACGCCGCGCTGCCCGCCATGTCCGGGCCCAGGTCGGTGTGCAGCGCGTTGCCGGTCAGCAGCAACGCCGCCCCGTCGCCGTCGAACCTCTCCTCGGCGAACCGGCGGACGGGCTGGACGAGGGTGCGGGCCAGCCGGAGCCCGTCGGCGACGCCCAGCGTGCGCGCCAGACGCGCCCCGGTCCGCACCGGGGGGAACGGGCGCAGCAGCGCCTCGAGCAGGTCCGGACCGATCCGGGACCACTCCTGCGCCATCGCGGTCCACGACCGCCCGTCCCCGGGCGCGAACGCGTCCAGGTGGGCAGCGGTCTTCTCGACGTCGCGGCTCAGCACGACCGCGCGGTCGTCCGGCGTGACGTGGGCGAGCACGTCCGGAGCGTGCCGCCAGCGCAGCCCGTATGAGCCGAGATCGAGCTCGCGCAGTACCGGCGAGGCCGCGCCGAGCGGGTAGAAGGCGCTGGCCAGGTCACTGACGAAGCCTGCTTCGGTGATCTCGGCGCTGCGCACCGCCCCGCCCGGTTCGTCCGCCGCCTCGAGCACCAGGACGTCCCAGCCGGCATCGGCCAGCACGTTCGCCGCCACCAGGCCGTTGTGTCCGGCGCCGACGACGACGACGTCGGCGTGCTCGTCACCGTGTCCGGGGAAAGTGACCACGGCATGGACTACCCGTCGCGGCCGGGTTCACACGACGTCGTCCCCCGGCGCGAGGAGTCAGCGAGGTCCGTCGGCCGTGGCCGCGCCCTGCCGGTCACCACCGCGGAAAGCCGTGCCAGTGACTCCACGTTGCGTGGATACAGGGCGATGTCCTGCACCGGAGCGGGCACGATCGCGCCCGGGCCGCTGTCGGCGTACTCGGTCATCGTCACGGTCGTCCCCTCCGGCGAGGGCGACAGCTCGATCTCCACCCGTGCCTCACCGGAGGGCCAGGCACGCGCCCGCAGGACGATCCGCCGGCCCCACTCGACGTCCAGTACCTCGGTGTGGTCGTCGAGCATCACCGGCCACGTGCCCACGCTGTGGTGCAGGCGTGACCCGACGGCCGGCCAGTCCTCCTCGACCTCGCGCATGTGGGTGGCCCCGACGACCCACAACGGGTAGAGCCACCCGTCGGCGAGCACGTCGAACACCTCGGCGGGTGCGGCCTCGATCAGCCGGCTCACGACAGCCATCGGACATCCTTCCGGTTTCCACGACTACGTCTCACTCCTGCGGCCGCCCGCGCACCGACCCGGTGCCCGGTGCCGGCTCGTACAGGTTGCCGGGTCCCGGCGGGCCGGTCCGGGACCCGGGCGTCATCAGGTCCATCACGACGTCGAGCAGGCGCTCGGCCACCGAGGGGACCACGCTGTGGGCCGCGAGCAACGCCCGTGCCGCGACCCCGCCGACCACCGCCTCGCGCCGCGGGGAACGGATCCGGTCGACGATCTCGGTGGCCACCCGCTCCGGCGGGAGGACCGGTGGCGGCGGGAGGGGATTCCGGCCGGTGAGGGTGGCGGCGACCTGCCAGATCGGCGTGTCGACCGCGACCGGCAGGACCGTGCACACCTCGACGCCGGTCGCGCCGGCGCGGCGCAGCTCCTGCCGCAGGCCCGCACCGAGGGCACGCAGCGCGAACTTCGACATCGAGTAGCTGCCACCGAACGGCAGCGCGATCGCCCCGAGCAGCGAGGACACGTTGACCAGCACGCCGCGCCCGCGCGCCATCATCCCCGGCAGGACGGCCTGGCACCCGTGCACGGCCCCCATCACGTTGACCTCGAGCACCCGCGCGACGTCCGCCGCCGG
Organism: Pseudonocardia sp. KRD291; assembly: GCF_019263595.1. GTDB lineage: Bacteria > Actinomycetota > Actinomycetes > Mycobacteriales > Pseudonocardiaceae > Pseudonocardia. The sequence continues at coordinate 3,483 of NZ_JADQDD010000106.1, forward strand.
GACCTCCCACAGGGCGCCGAACTGCATCACCGACGCCGCGTTGACCCAGCCGTCCACCGGGCCGAGCCGCTCCTGCGCCTGCGCCACCACGGCGTGCACCGCGGTCTCGTCGGTGACGTCGGCCGGGACGACCAGTGGCCGCGCACCGGCCAGCTCGCACTGACGGGCGACATCGTGCAGCGCGTCCGCCCGGCGCGCGACCAGGACCGGGTCGGCGCCCCGGCGCGCGAGCTCGAGTGCCGTCGCCCGCCCGATGCCGCTGGAGGCACCGGTCACCACGACGACGGCGTCGTCGGTACGCATGCGCGGTGTCTACCCCGCCGCGCCGGGGTCGAACCCCCGACGGCCGGGAGTCGCGGAGGTCCGGTGGGGGGAGCCACGGTACGGCGCGGGCCCATCGGGTACACCGGAGACCAGCACCCCGACCCGCTCCCCGGAGAACGTCTGATGAGCAAGCCCTTCCATCCCGCCCACGGCGATCCCGTCGCACCCGCGCTGCGCGGGTTCGCGCGCGCCCACGCCGACCTCGTCGAGCTGCACGAGGACCCGGCCCACCTGGTCGCGCGGCACCGCGCGCCCGGGCGCCGGGTCGGCCTGGTCTCCGGTGGCGGGTCCGGCCACGAGCCGCTGCACGCCGGGTTCCTCGGCCGCGGGATGCTCGACGCCGTCGCCCCCGGCAAGGTGTTCGCCTCGCCGCACAACCGCCAGGTCCTCGAGGCCTCCCGGCGCGCCGCGGGACCGGACGGCGTGATCCACGTCGTGAAGAACTACACCGGCGACCGGATCAACTTCGGCATCGCGGCCGAGCGGCTGCGGCACGAGGGGATCGAGGTCCGCCGGGTGCTGGTCGACGACGACCTGGCCACCGAGTCCGACGAGACCGCCACCGGACGGCGCGGCACCGGCGCCACCGTCGTGGTCGAGAAGCTGCTCGGTGCCGCCGCGGACACCGGGCTGGGCCTCGACGAGCTCGCCACGCTGGGTGAGGCGTTCACGGCGGCGTCGCGCAGCCTCGCCGTGGCGTCGCGGGCACACACCTCGATGCACACCGGGGACCCCTCGTTCACCCTCGGCGCCGCAGAGCTGGAGTACGGGGTCGGCATCCACGGCGAACGCGCCGCGCGGACCGTCGAGCGGCCCTCGACCGAGGAGCTCGTGGACCGCATGCTCGACGAGCTCGTGGCCGGGCTGCCCGACGGGCCGGACGACGTCCTCACCGTCGTCAACGGGATGGGCGGCACCACGCTGCTCGAGCTCTACGGGCTCAACGAGCTGGTCGGCGCCGGTCTCGAACGGCGCGGGCTGGCCCCCGCGGGCGGACTGGTCGGCACGTTCGTCCCGGCCCTGGACATGGCCGGCTTCTCGCTCACCCTGACCCGCACCGAACCGGCGTGGAAGGCGTGGTGGGCCGCGCCCGCCGTCACCCCCGCGTTCCCGCGCGGCACCGAGAACGGAGGGACACCCTGATGGGGACGTTCGACCAGGAGGCGGTCCTGCGCCGGTACGCCGCGGCCACGGAGACCGCGCACGCCGAGCTGACCGAGCTCGACCAGCACAGCGGGGACGGCGACTTCGGCGACAACCTGCGGGGCGGCCTGCGCGATGCCGTGGCACGCTTCGAGTCCGGCGCGTCCGGCCCGTTCGCCGCGCTCGGCGAGGTCTTCCTCGACGAGGTCGGCGGGACCAGCGGGCCGCTGCTCGGGCTGCTGTTCACCGAGCTCGCGCAGGCTCTGGAACGGACCGGCGACGCCCGGGACAACGGTGCCGCCGCCCGGGCCTGGGCCGAGGGCGCCGGCGCCGGGCTCGCCGCGATCCAGCGCGTCGGCGAGGCACGGGTCGGCGACCGCACGCTCGTCGACGCGCTCGCTCCCGCCGTCGAGGCGCTGCCGCAGGGCTTCGCCTCGGCGGCCCGGGCCGCCGGCGCGGGCGCCGCGCACACCGGGGACCTGCGGGCCCGGATGGGCCGCGCCAGCTACGTGGGCGAGCGGGCCAAGGGCCGGCCGGACCCGGGTGCGGTCGGGGTGGCTCTGCTGTTCTGGGCCGCCGCCGCGGTCGCCGAACCGGACGGGGACTTCCCCGCCCCGGTCACCACGCCGCTGGGCTGACTCCCGTGCCGCCCGCTCCCGGCGGGCGGTTCACCGCCGGAACAGGAAGATCCCGTACCGCCAGTGCGGGTCGCTCCACTCGGACTCGAACGTCATGCCGTGCGCCGCGACGTCGGCGACGAAGCGGTCCCGGTCGAACTTTGCCGAGAACCCGACGTTGACGCCGTCACCGCGTCGTAGCTCGCGGGTGACGCCGAGCCCGGGCAGCGACAGCACCTCGTCGCGCACCGCCCACAGGTGCCCTTCCACGACACCGGCCCGCTCGTCGAAGCGCGCGTGCGGGACGAACGCGGACAGGTCGGCGTCGCCGCCGAAACGGCGGGTCAGGTGGGCGAGGTGGTTGAGCCGGAACTCGGCGAACGCGCTGTGCCCGGGAGGGTCGTTGTAGCAGGTCTCGAACGTCTCGGTGGGCTTGAGCAGGTCCGCCGAGACGAGGAACGCGTCGCCGGGGCGCAGTGTCGCGGCGATCCGGGCCAGCAGGGCGTCTCGTTCCTGCGGCGTCGTGTTGCCGAGGTTGCCGCCCAGGAACATCACCGCCAGCGGTGCGCCGCCGTCGTCGTGCAGATGGTCGAGCGCGGCCTCGTAGCGGCCCCACAGCCCGGTCACCGCGAGCTCGGGGACGTCGTCGCGCAACGCCGCGGCACTGGCTTCGAGCATCTCCCGGCTGACGTCGACGGGCAGGTAGGTGGTGGCGCGGCGGGACGCGCACTCGCCGAGCAGCAGCCGGGTCTTCTTCGCGCTCCCGCTCCCCAGCTCGGCGACCCGGCCGCAGCCGAGCTGCTCGGCGATCTCCGCGCCGTGGCGGCGGAGCAGGTCCCACTCGACGCGGGTCAGGTAGTACGTGGGCAGCTCGGTGATCGCCTCGAACAGCTCCGAGCCGCGCTCGTCGTAGCCGAACCACGGCGGGATCCGCGGTACCGGCTCGGTCAGGCACGCACGCAGGGCGTCGGTGTCCTCCCAGAACCCGTCCGCGTCCTCGACCGCGACGACGTCGACGGCGGCGGCGCTCATCGGGCCGCCCCGCCGGGCAGGGGACGGCGCAGGCTGGACCGGCCCTCCCGCCAGCGCGCCAGCATCAGGTCCCCGAGCCGGTCGCCGAGCAGGCCGCTGGCGCGGATGCCGAACACGACGTCCGCCGCGAGCCCGGGCTCGCCCTCGAGCAACGGAGCGAGCACGCCGCGGCGGATGATCTGCTCGTGCACGGCGTCGGCCTCGACGTGCTCGTCGTAGAACCGGATCGACGCGGGCCCGCACCCGAGCCGGCGCATCGCCCGCACCAGCCGTGCGGAACCGGGCGAGGACGTCAGCTCCACGACGGCGAACTGCCCGACCAGCGCGCCCCGCAGGCTGCGGTGCAACCCGCACAGCGACATGAAGTTGACCTCGGCGAGCGTCGCGCCCGGAACGGCGTCGACGTGCGCGCCGTAGGCCGGGGACACGTCCAGCTCACCCATCATGTCCGCGAACAGCCGGGCGTGCATGCGGTCCGGGTCGCCGCCGCCGTACTCGTCGTGCTCGACGGTGACCAGGCCGGCCTTGGCCGCCCCCGGCAGGCGCGGGATCACCCAGGCCTGCGGGTCGGCCTCCTTGAGGTGATAGATCGAGCGGTGCGCGACGTACTCGCGCAGCTGCCACAGCTCGCCGTCACGCAGCAGATGATGCGAGACACCTGTCTCCGCGCCCGGGCCGACCGGTTCGGTCAGCAGCTCCTCCACCGCCCCGTCGACGTCGTCACCGGCCGCCACGTCGGCGCGCAGCGCCCGGACGAACACCCGCTCCAGCTCGCGACGCACCCCGAGGACACGTGGGTCCCACTCCAGGTCGTCGTCGACGCCGTCGAAGCCGCGGTAGTGCAGCTCGTAGCAGCAGTGCAGGGCCAGCTGCAGGTCGTCGCCGTACGGGTCGGCGCCGTCCGCGTCGACCGGGCCCGGGTCGACCGGGCCCGTACCGACCGGGCCCGGGTCGCCACCGAGCAACAGCGTGCGCACCGCCTCCGACAGCGGGCCACGGGCCTGCGGCACCGGGGCGCCGGTGGCGGCGAGCGGGGGTGGGGCGGTGGTCGTCACGACGGCTCCTGTGTCTCACGGTCCGGGCGCGTCCGGGTTCGATGGCTGGTGTCGCAGAACGGGTAGCGGCGGCTGCGCCGGCACGCGCACAGCGCGGTCACCGGGCGCTGCGACCGCACCCGGCGGCCGTCCGGGAGTTCGATGTCCACCGGGCCCTCGACAAGGATCGGGCCGTCTCCGGTGATCACCACACGGTGCGGGTCATCCGGCACGGCGACCGCCCACCACGACGAGCTCCTCGTCGGTCGCACCCGGTTCGACCAGCCCGCGTGACTCGTGCAGCGCGGCGCGGGCGCGCATCACCGGCCCCAACGGGACCCGCACCCGCTCCAGCACCTCGGCCACCACACCGGAGGCGGCGAGCCGCTCGACGGTGACATCGGCCCGGCACGCCCCGGAGTGCACCAGCAGCAGCGCACCACCCGGGACGAGATGGTCGGCGGCGGCATCGCAGATCCGGTCCAGCAGAGCCCGTCCGTCCGGGCCGGCGTCCCAGCACCGCGCCATCCGGTGGCGCGGGAGCACGCTCGTCTGCGCCGGCACATACGGCGGGTTCGCCGTGACCAGACCGAACCGCCGCCCCTGCACCGGGGCGAACAGATCACCCCGGTGCACCGACACCCGGCACCGGTGCAACCGGGCGTTGAGACGTGCCACGGCCACCGAACGCCGCGACAGATCGACGGCGGTCACCGACCGGGCACCGCAGCGGGCAGCGGCGAGCGCCACCGCCCCGGTGCCCGTGCCGAGATCCAGCACGTCGTGCCCGTGGGGGTACCCGGTCCGCTCCAGCGCGCGGATCAGCACGTCGGTGTCGGACTGTGGCCGGTACACCCCCGGCGGGCTCAGCAGCAACGGCGCCATCTCAGGACACGGCCGACCGGGCGACCTCCGCGTGGCGCACGGCGCGCTGGCGGGCGATCTGGTTCTCGGTCCGGCTCAGCTGCTCCGGCGTGCGCAGCCGGGCGACGATGACGGCGTTGTTGCTCACGTAGCACCTCTCCGGTGATCGGCAGACGTCGTGGATCGAGCGTTCCCGTTCGGCGGGCGATCACTCATGGTGTGAGCGGGCCCACCGCGGCGTCGCCACGGCCCGGTCGGCGCTACCGCAGCGGGAGGTCGATGCCACGCTCGGAGTCCGGGCGCGGCCCGAAGATCCGGCGGTCGGACTCCGCGATCCGCACGTCGTCGATGCTGGCCTCGCGGCGCACCATCAGGCCCTCGCCGTCGAACTCCCAGTTCTCGTTGCCGTAGCTGCGCCACCAGAGACCGTCCGCGTCGTGGCACTCGTACTGGAACCGGACGGCGATGCGGTCGCCTGCGAAGGCCCACAGCGACTTGCGCAGCGCGTAGTCCAGCTCGCGGTCCCATTTGTCGGTCAGCAGCTGCACGATCTCGGCGCGCCCGGTGACGAAGCGGTCGCGGTTGCGCCACACCGAGCCCTCGCTGTAGGCCAGCGACACCTTCTCCGGATCACGGGTGTTCCATGCGTCCTCGGCCGCCTGCACCTTCTGCAGGGCGGTCTCGCGGGTGAACGGCGGCAACGGCGGACGGGGCATGGGGGTCTCCTCGGTCGAGAACGAGCGTTCTCCGATAGCGTAGGGAACGATCGTTCTCCGACGCAAGGACGCCCGACGTGCCGCCGAGTGACACCGAGACCGCCCGCGCCCGCCTGCTCGACGCCTCCGAGGAGCTCTTCTACTCCCGCGGGATACAGACGGTCGGGATGGACGACATCCGCTCCGCCGCCGGGCTCCCCCTCAAGCGCGTGTACGCCCTCTACCCCACCAAGAGCCGGCTGGTGGAGGCCTACCTCGAACGCCGCGACATCCGGTGGCGCGCCCGCATCGCCGAGGCCGTCTCGTCGGAACCCGACCCCCGGGAACGGGTACTCGCCCTGTTCGACCGGCTCGGCGACTGGTTCCGCGAGCCCGGGTTCCGCGGCTGTGCGTGGATCAACGGGTTCGGCGAGCTCGGCGCCGTGTCCGAGCCGATGGTCCGCCAGGCCAGAGCCCACAAGCAGGCTTTCGCCGACTACGTGGCCGGCCTCGTCGCCGACGCCGGGCTGCCGGACTCCCTCGCCCCGCAGCTGGTCCTGCTCGCCGAGGGGGCCATGGTGAGCGCCGCGATCTTCGGCACCGACGCGCCGGCACGACAGGCGCGGGACGCCGCCGCCGCGCTCGTCGCGTCCGCCGCCGGCGCCGACAGCCGGCCGCGCGGGTTTCGATCGCCGGGTGGCGGGGACACCGTCGGCCATGAGCACCGCTGATCTGGTTGTCCTGCTCGAGGACGGAGCGTTCGCCGGCGAGACCCGGTCCGTGCAGAGCGGGCCGGACGGACGGGCTCCACAGCAGATCGTGCTGAGCGACGAGGTGGACGGAGCCGACACCGGCGTACCGCACGGGCCGCTGCACACCTACCAGCTCTGCTCGGACCCCGACGGTGACGCCCCGCACCGCTACCGGATCGCGGCGCAGCGCGCGCCCTCGGCCGGGGGCCGGCCGTCGACGAGGTAGGCGGCGACCGCGTCGTTCACGCAGGGGTTCGCGCCGGTCGCGGCGATGGTGTGGCCGTCCCCGTCGACGGTGAGCAACGCGCCACCGAGGGTCTGCTGCAGTCGCCGGGCACCCTCGATCGGGGTGGTCGGGTCGTTGGTCAGTGAGACCGTCATGGTGGGCGGCAGACCGGCTACCTCGTCGGGGAAGGGGTAGGCCGGGTCCGGGTCGGTGGGCCACGCCTCGCAGGCGTCGCGGGCACCCGCCGGGCCGCGACCGGGGTCGGCGAACGGGGCCGCCGCGTAGATCCGGGCCCGGAACTGCTCGGCCTGCTCCGGGTTCTTGCGCTGCTCGTCGAGGCAGCCGATGGCCAGGTTCGCCGCGGTCTGGTTCGAGCCCCGCCCGTCGGGCTCGCGACCACCGACGGCCCGGTTCACCCGCGCGAAGCGGTCGGGATCACCGGACCGCAGGTCGGCGAGGCCCGTCGAGATCGGTTTCCAGGCGGTGGCGTCGGACAGCAGGACGCCGAGCACGGCGTCGAGCGCCTCGTCGTAGCCGAACAGCGCTCCGGTGTCGTCGCGCAGCGGCTCGTCGAGCAGCGGGCGCACGATCTGCTGGAAGCGCTCGGTCGCCCGGGCCGGGTCCGGCCCCAGCGCGCACCCCGCGTTCGGCGCGCACAGGGCGGCCATCCGCTCGAAGGAGTTCTGGAACGACGCGTACTGCTGCAGCCGGCGCTGGTCACCGGACTGCGGGTCGACCCCGCCGTCGAGGACCATCGCACCCACGTTCTGCGGGTAGGCCTCGGCATAGAGGGCACCGATCCGGGTGCCGTAGCTCTGGCCGAGGAAGCGGAGCTTGTCCTCGCCGAGGACGGTGCGCAGCAGGTCCATGTCGCGGACGGTGTCCCGGGAACCGACGTGCGCCAGGTTCTGCTCGCCGCCGGAGCGCTCGGCGCACTGGCCGGCCAGGCGGGCGGCGTCCGGCTCGGTCCAGCCGCGGGCCGAGAGGAAGTACTCCGTCCGGGCCTGACCGCGCTCGTACTGTTCCTGGGTGAAGCACTCGACGGCCGGGGTGGAGGCGCCCACTCCGCGCGGGTCGAACCCCAGCAGGTCGAAGCGTTCGGTGACCGGGCTCTGCGCGAGGGCGGCGGCCGTGGTGACGGCGAAGTTCATCCCCGCCCCGCCGGGGCCCCCGGAGTTGAGCACCAGTGTCCCCTGCGACTCGCCGCGGGCGGGCACGCGCAGCATGGCGATCTCCCCCGTCGGGCCGTCGGGATCGTCGTGGTTGCGCGGTACCTGCATCCGCGCGCACTCGGCGCGCGGGTCGGCGGCGAAGACCTGCTCGTCGGCGGCGCTCGTGGCGTAGCCGGCACACGGACCGAAGGCGAGCTGCTGGCGCGCGAAGCGGTCCGGGGGCGCCGCCACGCCGTCGGTCGTGCTGCCCGGCGCCGCGGTACAGGCCCCGAGCAGCACGACCAGCGGCAGTGCGACGAGCCCGGTCAGGCCACGCCGGCGCCTGATCGAGCGCGTATTGCCGGGGCGATCCGGGTGGTCGTGCGGTGTCCGTGTCACGTCGTCCCTCTCGTCGATCAGATCCACGCCGATCACAACGTGTGCCGCAACGGCACGGTCCAGACCGATAAGCGGTGGCCTGCCTCACACCACCAACGCCGTCGAGGACGACGGACAGGCACGCCGCGCATACCTAATGTGCTAGGTTCCTAGCACATTAGACGGGGGTGGTGCTGTGGAGTTCCGGGTCGACCGTTCCTCGGGTGTGGCGCCCTACCGGCAGTTGGTGCAGCAGGTGACCGAGGCGCTGCGGCTGGGATGGCTGCATTCCGGGGCCCAGCTGCCGGTGGTGCGCCAGGTCGTGGCCAGCAGCGGGGTCAACGCCAACACCGTGCTCAAGGCCTACCGGGAGCTGGAGCTACGCGGGCTGGTCGAGGTCCGCCAGGGGTCCGGGACGTTCGTCACCGAGCACACCGAGGCGATCGACGTCGCGTTGCTCGACGTGCTGCGTGGCGAGCTCGAGACGTGGGCCGACAGGGCCGCTGCGGCGGGGCTGACCGGCGGCGACATCGAGGCGCTGCTTCGGGCGGTTCTGAGCGAGAAGGGAGTGACGACCAGATGAACGAGCAGATGGACACCGTGTCGACCGATCCGTCCACGAACGACCGGGCCGACAGCTCCGCGGTACGGGTGCAGGGACTGGGCAAGCGCTACCGCGCCGGTCTCGGAGCCGCCCTGCGACGCGGGCGTGGGTCCTCGACCGTGGCGCTGCGCGACTGCGGCTTCGACGTGCCGGCCGGCTCGGTGACCGCGATGGTCGGGGCCAACGGGGCAGGCAAGAGCACCCTGCTGGCGATCCTGGCCGGGCTGACGGCCCCGGACACCGGGACCGTCCGCGTCAACGGGCGCAGCGCGTTCGTCGCCCAGGACAAGCCGGTATACCGGCACCTGACCCCCCAGGCGATGCTCACGCTCGCCGCCCGGCTCAACCAGCGCTGGGACTCCGACCGGGCCCGGTCCTGGCTGCAGCATTTCGAGATCCCCCTCGACCGCGCCTGCGGGCGGCTCTCCGGGGGACAACGCGCCCAGGTCGCGCTGGCCGCCGCGCTGGGCGCGTGCCCGGACGTGCTCCTGCTCGACGAGCCCCTCGCCGAGCTCGACCCCCTGGTCCGCCGGGAGGTCAGCACCGAGCTGCTCGGCCGTGCCGCCGAGACCGCCATGACCGTCCTGTTGTCGAGCCACGTCGTGGCCGAACTCGCCGGGACCGCCGACCACCTGCTCGTGCTCGGCCGCGGCCGGACCCTGCTCACCGGCGACATCGATGACCTGCTCGCCGCTCACGTGCGCTACACCGGCCCCACCGCGCACCCTCCCGCGGGGACGCCGGCGACCGACCCCCCGTGGGGGCCCGGCACGGTCGTCGACGCGAGCCACGACCACGGCCAGTCGCGCTACGTCGTCCGGCTGCCCGACGGTCTCGACACCCCGACGAGGCCCGGCGCGTGGACGAGCACCCCGGTCAACCTCGAGGACCTCGTGCACGCCTACCTCATCCACGACCGTAAGGCCGGCTCATGACGAACCCCGCACAGACACGCCCGTCCACGCGGCCGGGCCCGCACACGCCCCGCGTCTCCGTGTGGCAGGTGCTCGCCGCCGCCTGGCACCAGCACCGCAGCACGCTTCTGGTCTCCGGCGTCGCAGTCCTGGTCGCCTCCGCGATCGTGGTCGTGATCAGCCGGCTCGACACCGCGGGCGAGGAAGCCGTATCGCCCACGACGGTGCAGCTGATCATCCTGCTCGTGGATCTCTATCCGCTGGGGGTCGGCGTGTTCCTGGCCGCACCGCTGCTGGCCCGCGAGTACGAACACCAGACCCACCTGTTCGCCTGGAGCCAGGACGTGTCGCCGACGCGCTGGCTGGCCGGCAAGACCGTGCTGCTCCTCACGGTCGCGATCGTGTCCGCGCTGCTGCTCGGCGGCGTCACCCGAGAGCTGGTCCTGACCACACCCGGTACCCGCGATTTCGCGTTCGACGTGCCCTACTTCGACGCCTCGCCGCTCGTTCAGACCGGCCACGTCGTGTTCGCGTTCGCCCTCGGGCTGGCCGTCGGGCTCCTGGTCAAGCGCAGCGTTCTGGCGATGACCCTGACGTTCGTGGGTTTCCTCGCCGCCCGCATCGTCACCGCCTTCTGGATCCGGCCGCACTACCTCTCGCCCGTGCACACCGTCGCCCCCGTCGGCCAGGGCAGCGGCTACGGTCCCGGACTCGCCGTGGACTCCGGCTACCTCACCAGCAGCGGGCAGTCGGTCGCCCTTCCCGCGAACTGCGCCACCTCGTCCTCCGGGGACTATCTCGGCTGCCTGGGCCGCAACGACATCGCCAGCGTGTACCTGGACAGCCAGCCTATCGACCGGCTCCTGACCTTCCAGCTCACCGAGACCGGTATCGCCCTCGCTGTGGCCGTGGTCCTCGCCGCCGTCACCTGGACCGCACTGCGCCGCACCACCCGCGGCTGAGCACCGGTGACCTCAGGGCGGCCGCGGTCTCGGGGGAGCGTCGCGGCCGTCCTCGCCACGGGGCCTCGCACGCACGTCAGAGGGGAATGTGCGTGCGAGGCGCCCGAGCCGTTGCGCCTTTTTTATTTCGTTCAGCCGGGATAACATCCTCGCGGGTCGACGCAGCCCCGCCCGGCCTCCCAGCGCAGTCGTTCCCGACCGGAATCCGGAGGCTCGCATGCCCTCTACTCCCTCGGAGGTCGGCCCGACCGTCCCCGCTGAGGCCGTCAGCACGAACGGCACCGAGTTCAGGCGCAGTCTCGGCACCGGCCGCGTCGCACTGCTGGTGATCGCCGCCGCCTCTCCCCTCGGCGCGGTGCTCGGCAACATCCCGCTCGGGGTGACCCTGGGCAACGGTGCCGGCCTGCCCTCGGTGTTCCTGGTGGCCGGCCTGGTCCTGATCTGCTTCGCGGTCGGCTACGTGGCCATCAACCGCGCGCTGCCCGGCGGTGGGGGCTTCGCCCGCTACGTCCGCGCCGGCTGCGGAGAGGCCGCGGGCCTCGCCGCCGCGTACGCGACCATGCTGGCCTACACGGCGGGGACCATCGCCATCACCGCGACGTTCGGCTACTTCGCGGATCTCCTGGCCGGCTCCTACGGGCTCGACCTGCCCTGGTGGATCTACGCGATCGGCGCGGCGGTCGCCGTCGGGCTCCTCGGCCGCCGGGCCGCGGACCTCGGCGCGCGCCTGCTCCTCGTCCTGATCCTCGCCGAGTTCGTGATCCTCATCGTCCTGGACGTCGCGATCCTTCTCCGGCACGGCCTCGACGCCCTGCCCACCGCGACGTTCGACCCGTCCGTGGTGTTCTCGGGTGCTCCGGGACCGGCACTGATGATCGCGTTCACCTCGTTCATCGGCATCGAGTCCGCGGTCCTCTACGCGAACGAGGCCCGCAACCCCGCCACCACCGTGCCCCGCGCGATCTACCTGTCGGTGGGCTCGATCGCGGTGTTCTACTTCCTCAGCGCCTGGCTCATCGTCGGAGCCGTCGGGGTCGACCGGATCGTCGGGCTGGCCACCGAGACCGAGGGCGACCTGGTCACGGTCGTGGCCGGGGACAACGCCGGGAACGGCCTGGTCATGATCATGCAGGTCTTCTTCTGCACGAGCATCCTGGCCTGCCTGGTGGCCCTGCACAACGCCGCGGTGCGCTACGCGCAGACCCTCGGTACACAGGGGACGATGCCGCGCGCGCTGGGCGTCCTGAATCGACGTTCGCGGGGGCCCGCGCACGCCAGCGACACCTTGTTCGTCCTCACCGTGCTGCTCAACCTCGCGTTCGCCTACCTCGGTCTCGACCCCTACACCGGGGTCTACGCCAGCCTCGGAGGCGTCTTCACCGTGGGGATCGTCGGCATGCAGGCCGTCGTCGCGGCGGTCGCGATCCGCTACTTCCGCCGCCACCGCGACCCACGGATCTGGACCACCGTGGTCGCACCGACGATCGCGGCCGTCGGGCTGTTCGTCGCCGTCGCCTTCATCGTCGCCAACTACCCGGCGCTCACCGGCACCACGGCGGTCCTGCCGAACCTGCTGCCCGCGCTCTACCTCGTCGCGATCGCCGCGGCCGTGGTCGTGCACCGGGTCCAGCAGCGCCGGCCCCCGGATCACCCCGCCGCTGCGGCACCGGTCCGGGAAGGATACTGAGGATGGCCACCGCCCTCGGCAGGCGTGGCCGGGTCGTCGCCCTCGGCCCGCACATCGTCGACGTGCTCGGTCGGCCGATCGACCACATCCCCGCAGGCCAGGGCAGCGCCGTGGTCGACGAGATCACGATGACCGTGGCGGGGACGGGCGGCGGCGCCGCGATGGACCTGGCCAAGCTCGGCTGGTCGGTGACCTCGATGGGGGTGATCGGCGACGACGTCCCGGGCGCCCTGCTCACGACGCTGCTCACGCGCCGCGGCATCGACGTGTCGGGGCTGGTCGTGCGTCCCGGCCAGGCGACGGCCGCCACGATCCTGCCCATCCGGTCCTCCGGGGAGCGCCCCGCCCTGCACTCCCCCGGGGCCATGCGCGGACTGCGCCCCGCCGACCTGGACGTGGCCGCGCTGCGCCGGGCCGACGTCCTGCTGCTGGGCGGCCCGGAGGTCACCCCGCAGCTGCTCTCGCAGGAGGGGCTCGCCCTCCTGCGGGAGGTCCACGACAGCGGGGTCACCGTCGTCGTCGACCTGTTGCATCCCGCGACCACGGACACCGCGCAGCGCCTCGCCGGGCTGCTTCCCCTCGTCGACTGGTTCCTCCCCAACGACGACCAGCTCCGCGGACTCACCGGGGTCGCCGAGCTCGGCGACGCCGCCCGGGCGTTGCTCGACCTCGGCGTCGGGGCGGTGGCCGTCACCACCGGTGCGCGGGGCGCCCTGGTGGTGCGTCCGGGGGCCGCACCGACGGTCGTGCCCGCCTTCCCGACCGCCGTCGTGGACACCACGGGCTGCGGGGACGCCTTCAACGCCGGGATGATCACGGGGATCGCGGCCGGCTGCTCCCCCGAGGACTCGGCACTGCTGGGATGCGCGTGCGGGTCGCTGACCGCGTCCGGGCTGGGGTCCGACGCCGGCATCACCGACCTCGACCAGGTGCTGCACCTGGTCGCCGGCACCCGCCCGGCCGAGGCCGCGCGGATCACCACCGCGCTGGGCCGCACCGGTGCACTGGGCGCCACCACCGCGCCGGGCGACCCCGCCCCCGGTGCGCACCCGACCGACCAGCAGAAGGAGACCATCGCGTGACCGCCGACGTGCATCTCGAGGCCCGCATCCGCGACCGCACGGTCGACTCGGCGCTACGGCGTCGCGCCGCCGCCGTCGTCCCCGGCGGGATGTACGGGCATCTCGACATGGCGCGCCTGGCCGGTCACCCGCAGTACATCCACCGGGCCCGCGGGGCCCGGCTCTGGGACGTCGACGGCCACGAGTACGTCGACCTGATGGGGAGCTGGGGCCCGGTCGTGCTGGGCCACCACGACCCGGTCGTCGAGGCCGCGGCGGACCGGCAGCGGGCCCTCGGCGACTGCCTGAACGGCCCGGCGGAGATCATGGTCGACCTGGCCGAGCTGCTGGTCCGGGTGGTGGGCCACGCGGACTGGGCCCTGTTCGCGAAGAACGGCACCGACGCGACCACCATGTGCTGCACGATCGCGCGGGCGGCCACCGGGCGCCGCCTCGTGCTGGTCGCCGAGGGCGCGTACCACGGCGCGGCGCCCTGGTGCAGTCCCAACCCGGCCGGGACCACCGGCGAGGACCGCGCGAACCTGCGGTACTACCGCTACAACGACCTCGATTCGCTGCGCGCCGCCGTCGAGGACTGCGCGGACGACCTGGCCGCGGTGATCGTCAGCCCGTTCCGGCACGACGCCGGGTACGACGAGGAACTGGCCGACCCCGACTTCGCCCGGGGGGCCCGCGCCCTGTGCGACACGACCGGCGCCGCGCTGGTCCTCGACGACGTCCGCGCCGGGTTCCGGCTCCACCACGGCAGCAGCTGGGAACCACTGGGGGTGCGGCCCGACCTCGCGGCCTGGAGCAAGGCCATCGCCAACGGCCACCCGCTCGCCGCCGTGACCGGCGGCGACGGTTGGCGCGAGGCCGCCGGAAGCATCTTCGTCACCGGGTCCTTCTGGATGGGTGCGGTCGCGATGGCCGCCGCGCACGCGACGGTGACCGAGCTCGGACGTCGACACGCGGTGGAACACATGGTGCAGGTCGGCGACGCGCTGCGCGCGGGCGTGCTCGACAGCGCGGGCCGATGGGGCGTCGAGGTCTCCTACACCGGGCCGGTCCAGATGCCGAACCTGCTCTTCGCCGACGACCCGGACCGCCGACTGGTCCGCGCGTTCTGCGACGAGGCGCTGGCACGCGGGGTGTACGTGCACCCGCAGCACAACTGGTTCGTCTCCGCCGCCACCACCACCGCCGACCTGGACATGGCCCTGACCGGACTCGACGGGGCCTTCGCCGCGGTGCGTGGGCGGGCGCGTCGGTGACCGCGGCACCCGTGTGCGGCCGGGCCGATCGTTACGCTCGGACCGACCGGGGCAGGCGATCGGCTGCCGGCCCACGAGGAAGGCGCCCTGCATGCCCAAGATCGTCGACCACGACCAACGACGCGAGGAGATCCTCGACGCCGCGATCCGCGTGATCGGCACCGTCGGCATCGATCACGCGACGACCCGCGCGATCGCCCGGGAGTCCGGCTACTCCACCGGCGTCCTGAGCCACTACTTCGAGGACAAGGACGAGCTGCTGCGCTCCGTCCTGCTGAT
>NZ_JADQDD010000107.1 GCF_019263595.1 Pseudonocardia sp. KRD291
GCCTGCGACGCAGCATCCCGGTCACCCGGGTCGTGTACTCGGTGGCGACGTCCTCCGCCAAGCCGCTCTCGATCAGCAGCCGGCTGAGCCTGCTGGTGATCAGCGAGAGGACCAGCGCCGCGAGGACCTCGTAGTAGGCGATCGCCGGTAGGCGCCGCCCGGCCAGCTCCTCGTACCGGGCCACGGTCGCCCCCCGGCCGGGGACCCCGGCGAGCCTGGGCTTGTGCTGGGCCTCGCAGAGGTAGTCCTCGAACACCAGCCACCAGCCCAGGTCGATCCCGGGGGGGCCGATCGTCGTGGTCTCCCAGTCGATCATCGCGGCGACCTCGAGGTCCGCGCCGTAGATGATGTTCCCGACCCGAGCGTCGCCCCAGACGAGACCCTCACCCTCCGGCTCGGGCCGGTGGCCGACCACGTGCTCCAGGCCCGCGCGCACCACGTCCGCGTCGTGGATCACGTCCGCCTGCGCCCAGGTGAACCACTCCGCCAGCCGCTCGACGTAGGCCGCCAGTGGGTCCGCGCCACCCGCGGGGGCCAGGAAACCGAAGCCCCGCCGCCAGTCCACGGCGTGCAGCCGGGCCATGGCGACCAGCCCGTTGTCGTACATCCGGGCGCGCGCATCCTCGTCGAGCTCGGTCACCCAGCCCCGGCGGTGGTAGCTCGGCACGTCCGGCGGGATCCGCCCGGCCACCCGCTCCATCACGTAGAAGGGTGCGCCGAACAGCTCCGGATCCGGCTCGACGAGCGGGATCCGCGGCACCGGCAGGTCCGTCGAGTCGCCGAGGGCCCGCATCATCCGGGCCTGGAACAGCGCGTTCGGCTCGACGAAGAGCTGGTGCGCGGTCGGCTGGATGCGCAGCACGTAGTCGCGGTGCTCCGGGCCCTCCGGGCCGGTCCAGTCCACCTCGCAGAAGGCCGTCTCGTTGCTGAACCCGGCGTCGGGCAGCTCCAGCCGGGACACTCGCACATCGGTGGCCCCGAGCCGACCCGCGAGCCAGCCCGTGAGCCGTTCCGCCGTCTCCCGCACCTCACGCCGCGTGGCGACCGTCATTCTCGCCCCTCCATGCCTATCGCGTACTGCACCCGCCCCGACCCGGCCACCATGGTGGCCAATTCGGAGACACGGTGTCAGAATAGGCCGGTGTCGAACTCTGCAACAGTCCTGGACCAGCTCGGTGCTTACGTCCTGCCCGGCCGCGTCCCCGATCCCCGGGCCGCGGTGGGCCAAGCCCGCACGGCCGAGCACCTGGGCCTCGGGTCGGTCTGGCTGAGCGAGCGCTGGGGCACCAAGGACCTCGGGGTCCTGGCCGGGGCGATCGGCCAGGCCACCGAGCACGTGCGGATCGCCTCGGGCATCACGCACTTCGGCGTGCGACACCCGCTCACCCTCGCGTCCACGGCGATGACGGCGCAGGCCCTCACCGGTGGCCGCTTCGTGCTGGGCGTGGGCCGGTCGGTGGCGGCGACATGGAAGGCCGTCGGGCTGCCCGCGGTCACCAACGCCGTCCTCACCGACACCGCCGACATCGTCCGCAGACTGTGCCGGGGCGAGAAGGTCTCCTACTCCGGCCCGGCGGGCGAGTTCCCGAAGATGCGCCTGGGCGACCTCCCGGACGCGCCACCCCCGCCGATCGTGCTGGCCGCCATCGGGCCGAAGAGCCTCGAGCTGGCCGGGCAGCATTTCGACGGCGTGCTCCTGCACCCCTTTCTCACCCCGGAGGCGGTGGGCCGGTCCGCCGAGCGGGTGCGTAAGGCCGCGGCCCAGGCCGGCCGGGACCCGGCCGCGGTCCGGGTGTACGCCACCGTCGTGACCGCGCCGGACCTCACTGCGGAGGAGGAGGGCGCGGTCGTCGCGGCCCGGGCGGTCACCTACTTCCAGATCCCCGGCTTCGGCGAGAACCTCGCGTCGGTGAACGAGTGGGACCCGGCCCCGCTCGCGCCGCTGCGGGCGCACCCGATGTTCAGCGGGATCCGCGGCGCGGCCGATCACCACTACACCCGCCATCAGCTCGTCGACGTGGCGCGCGAGTTGATCCCGCGGGAGTGGATCGAATCGTCCGCGGCGGTGGGCCCGGCCGGAGCGTGCGCCGCCCGGTTGCACGCGTACCTGGCTGCCGGAGCGGACGAGATCGCCCTGCACGGCTCCACACCCGAGCTGCTCGGGCCGCTGCTCCAGCACGTCCGGGGCTGAGCTACAGGGTCGCCCAGTGAGCGCCTGCCAGGTGCACAATGGCTTGCGCGCGGGGCACCCGACGGGCCGGACCCTCAGCGCGCGGGCGCGAGCAGGCCACGGGACAGCGCCGCGAGGTCCTCGCGGAAGTCGGCGAAGGAACGGCTGGTCGGCTCGATAGTCATCCAGGTCACACCGGCCTCGGCGTAGGTCCCCAGCAGCCCGCGCATCTCCTCGGCGAACTCGGCGGCACCGCCGGCGTGCCGCGACTGCTTCTCGAAGGGCACGAACGAGACGTCGAGCGGGGCGGCACCGGCCGCGCGCCGGACCTGCTGCATCTCCCCCACCTGCTCGGCGAGCTGCTCGACCGTCTGCAGCGGCGGGGTGCCCGTGATCGCGGCCATCTCCGGGCCCTGCGCGATCGGCATCCAGCCGGCGCCGACCCGCACCGCCCGGCGCCGGGCCGGCCTGCTGTTGCCCCCGATCCACAGTGGCGGCCCGTCCGGCTGCACCGGGGCCGGCACCATGCTGTGTCCGCTGGCCGGGAACCGTGCCCCCACGTGGTCGCGCCCGGCCCAGGCCGCCCGCATCGCCTCGATGGTCTCGTCGAGGATCGCACCACGGTTCGCGAAGTCCGCGCCGAGGACGTCGAACTCGGACCTGAGGTATCCGGCCGCCATCCCCACCGTCAACCGGCCTCGGGACACCGAGTCGAGGCTCGCGATCGCCTTCGCCGACAGGTACGGGTTGCGGTAGGCGGCGACGAGGACGTAGGTGACCAGCCGGAGCCGCGTCGTTGCCGCGGCCATGTAGGACAGCGAGACGAACGGGTCGTAGGAGTGGTGGCCGCCCTCGGCGAGCCAGCGGCCGTCCGGGTAGGGGTGCTCGGTCATGGCGACGGCGTCGAACCCGGCCTCCTCCACCGCGCGAGCGACATCGCCGAGGTCGGCACCGTCCAGCCAGCGCTCGTGGTGCTTGACCGCACGCATCGGGAACATCAGCAGGAAGCGCATCGCCCCACCTCTCCGTGAGAACCATCTGATGCTGTGCCCACGCCACGACGAGGAGAATCAGTCGACTTCTTTGACATAATCTAACACTACTGACACTTTCAGGTCGACGACGTCGACCACAGACGGGTACGCCCGCCGGACAGGAGACGACATGGCAGGACTCATGCAGGGCAAGGTCGCGCTGGTCTCCGGGTCGACCCGCGGCATCGGCCGTTCGATCGCGGAGCACCTCGCAGCCGAGGGCGCGAAGGTGGCCGTCACCGGCCGCACCGTGGAGAAGGGCGAGAAGGTCGTCGCCCGGATCCGGGAGGCGGGCGGCGAGGCCGAGTTCCTCGCGCTCGACGTGACGGACGAGCAGAGCGTCCGCGAGGTCATCGAGCGGACGGTGGAGCGGTTCGGTGTACTCACCACACTGGTCAACAACGCCGCCCCCACCGACGTGGTCGCCGGGACGATCAAGAGCGTGGCCGAGACGAGCACCGAGGAGTGGAACCGGATCCTGGTCGGGACGCTGACCGGCAACGTGTTCTGGGCCTCGAAATACGCCTGGCCACACCTGGCGGCGTCCGAGGGTGCGTCCATCGTGAACATCTCCTCGGGCCAGGCGATCGCGGGCTTCAAGGGGTTCGGCGCCTACGGGGCGGCCAAGGGCGCGATCGATGCGCTCACCCGCACGCTGGCCGTCGAGGGCGGGCCGGACGGCATCCGCGCCAATTCAGTGCTCGTGGGACGGGTCGTGGCCCTGCGCGGCGACGCCGGCCACCACACCGGCGGCGGCCGACTCACCCGGATCGGCAACCCGATGGACATCGCGTACGCGGTCGCCTACCTGGCCTCCGACCACGCCGCGTTCGTCACCGGGAGCCGGCTCACGTCCGACGGCGGATTCTCGATCAACGGCGACGCCGTGACCAGCGCCGAGGCCGCGGCCGGCTGACCGGACGACCCGGCTCTACCCGGCGCCGCGGACGCTCCCCGCGACGCCGGGACCCGGCCACGTCGAGCGGAAGCGCTCCTACTTCGGCTGGAAGCGCAGCGCCCCGTCGATCCGGATGGTCTCGCCGTTGATGTAGTCGTTGATCGCGATGCTGTGCACCAGCTCGGCGTACTCCGACGGACTGCCCATCCGCTTGGGAAACGGCACCCCGCTGCCCCAGCGCGTCTCCGCCTCGTCGCGCTCCATCCGGAACGCGGGGGTGAAGAAGGTGCCCGGCGCGATCGCCACGACCCGGATACCCAGCGGGCTCAGGTCGCGCGCCGCGGGCAGCGTGAGGCCGACGACGCCGCCCTTGGCCGCCGAGTACGCGGTCTGCCCGACCTGCCCCTCGAAGGCGGCGATACTCGCGGTGTTGACCACGAGCCCGCGCGAGCCGTTCGCGTCCGGCTCCTGCCGCGCGATCGCGGCGGACACCAGCCGCATCGTGTTGAACGTGCCGGCCAGGAACAGCCGCACGTACCCGTCGAACGCGTCCATCGGCGCCGGTGAACCGTCGCGGCCCACCACGCGGGCGGCAGGCCCCGGGGCGCCGCCGTGCGCGTTGACGAGCAGCCGCAGCGGGCCGAGCTCGGTGGCCGCCGCGATCGCACCCTCGACGCTGTCGTCCGAGGTGACGTCCGTGCTCACATAGCGGGCGCGCTCACCCAGCTCGTCGGCGAGCTCCTTGCCTCGCTCGTCGGACAGGTCGGCCACCACGACCGACGCACCGGCGGCCACCAGCCGCCGGGTGGTCGCCTCACCGAGGCCACCGGCTCCGCCGGTGACGATTGCCGAGATCCCGTTGACGTCCATGCTCGCTCCCTTGCTCGTGGTCGCCGTGCCGCTTTCGTGCACGCAGCGTCAGATTAGCGGACGCAGGCGCTCGTTCCGAGAGGAAGGCACCCCTCGTTGCCCGACGACGGCGTCAGAATCAGCTGTCGAGTGGGAAGTGCTCGGTGAACCACCCCGTCGCATGGGCGAACCAGTCCGAGGCGGACGGGGTGAGGTTGAGGATGTGACCGGCGTCCGGGAGCACGTAGGTCTCCAGGACCGCTTCGGGCCCGAAGAACGGGGCCTCCGTGGCCCGGAGGGCCTGCGCGTCCGCGCAGTCCGTGCCCGAGCCGTATCCACCCTGCCGGCAGAACACGGCGTCCCCGCGACCGTTGGCGACGAGGACGGGGACGTCGAGGGTCTCGGTCCGCAACAGCGGCGGGGCGGCGATGTAGGGAGCGAGGGTCCCGAGATAGGCCGACGAACCCGGGCTGCGCGATTCCTCGTCGGCCCGGAGCACCGCCGGGTCGGTCCGGCCGCCGGCGTGGAAGATCTCCCGGGCGCCGGGCAGGCTGATGTAGCCCATGTCCAGCGGGACCTCGTCGCGCGTCGCCGGGTCCAGCGGCGCCGGGACGGCGTGGACGAACAGCGCCGCGACGGCTCCCGCCGCGGGCGAATGCGACGTCCCGCTGGCGACGATCCCGTCCACGTCCCGATACGTCGTCGCCTCGACGTAGCCGGTGAGGGTTCCGAGCGAGTGGCCGACGAGCACCACCGTCGGATAGGTGGCGCCGAGGGCGCCGGTCCGGGCCGCCTGCACGACCCGGTGGATCGCCTCGGCCTGGGCCTGGATGGTCACCGTCACGCTCGGCGGGTGGCTGCTCCCGCCGACCCCCAGCGGGTCGAGGGCGAGCGTGCTGTAGCCCGCGGCCGTCATGTGCCGGGAGTAGGAGAGGGGCTCACCGGCCGAGGTGTGCCCGACCGGGAAGTCCCAGTACGAGCGTGCGTAGGTGCCACCCGGTACGAGCAGCTGCAGGACCGGCGAGTTGCGCCCGGCGGGATCGCAGAGGTCGCCCTCGACCTGTGCGCCGCCGGCCACCGGCACCGCGACGACCCGGCAGGCCCCGGCCGAGGCGGGCGCCAGGGGGGCGGCGGCCGCCGGCGCGGCGACCGCCAAGAGGGCCGCCAGCGCCGCGGTGAGCGCGGCGAGCCCGCCCCGGCGGGCACGACGGTGTGGTTCCGAGAGAACGCCCATGGTCTCTCCATCGGTTTCGAAGATTATCTGACGGCATCGCCATCGATACAACCCCTAGAGCGAAGCTGCGAACTGCATCAACGGAAGATACTGCCGAGCAGAGGTGCCTTTTCGGCCGGTCCGACCGTACTATCTGACGGTCTGTGTTCTTCCGCGGGGTCGATGCCGATCCCCGACCCCAGGAGCGCGATGTCCGGTCCGGCCCTCGTCCTCGTCCACGGCGGCCAGCACGCCGCGGACTGCTGGGAGCCCACCGTGGCCGAGCTTCGGCGACGCGCACCGGACATCCCCGTGCTTGCCGTCGACCTGCCCGGACGCGGCTCGTCCCCCGCCGACCTGGCGACCGTCACCGTCGCGGACTGGGTGGACTCGGTGGTGCGCCGGATCGAGTCCGAGGGGCTCGACGACGTCGTCGTGGTCGGCCACTCCATGGCCGGGCTCACCGTGCCGGGCGTGGTCGCGCGGCTCGGAGCAGGCCGGGTCCGGCGGATGGTCCTGATGGCCGCGGCGGTGCCGCCGCAGGGCCGCTCGATCCTCGACACCCTGAGCGGGCCGCTGGCCTGGTACGCGGGCCGGGCCGCGCGCCGCGGCGGGCCGTCGGCCCCGATGCCCCGGCTGCTCGCGCGGTTGTCCTTCTGCAACGGGATGACTCCCGCGCAGCGGGAGTTCACCCTCGGCCGGCGCTACGGCGAGTCCACCCGAGTCACGGCCGAACCGTCGGACCGGAGCACGCTGCCCCGGGAGGTGCCGCGCACCTGGATCCTCACCCTGCGGGACCGGGCGCAGAGCCCGGCCACCCAGCGGCGGGCCATCGCGGCGCTGGGCGGGGTCGACCAGGTGGTGGAGCTCGACACCTGCCACGACGCGATGATCAGCGCTCCGGCCGAGCTGGCCGGGATCCTGCTCGAACGCTGCCGGAGCACCCTCGCGGGCTGAGCCGGCCCGCGGGTCGGCCCGCCGGCGCGGCCGCGGCCCGCAGGGCGTCCCGGTCGACCTTCAGCATCGCGGTGACCGGCAGATCCTCGACGAGCTCGAGGCGGTCCGGACGCTTGTAGTCCGCGAGCCGCTCGCGGGTCCAGTCTCGCAGCTCGTCGAGCGCGGGTGGGTCCGACGGATCGGCCGGGACCACGAACGCCACGCCGATCTCGCCGATCACGGGGGCCGGGCTGCCGACGACCGCGACCCGGCGCACGCCGGGGTGTTCGGCGAGGACGTTCTCGACCTCGAGCGGATGCACGTTGTACCCGCCGCGGATATAGAGGTCCGTCGAGCGACCGACGAGCACCAGGTTCCCCTCGGGGGTGAACCGCCCGAGGTCCCCGCTGACCAGCCAGCCGTCGTCGGTCAGCGTCTCGGCCGTGCGCTCCGGGTCGTTCCAGTAGCCGCGCATCACGCAGGAGCCGCGGACCCGGACCCTTCCGGTCCCGCCCGGGGCGACGGGGCGCCCGTCGTCGTCGGTGACCGCGACCTCCATGCCCTCCTGCGGGCGGCCGACGGTGCGGAACTGCACCTCCGGCGGGTCGCCGGGCTCGGTGCCGCAGATCGTCGGGGACTCGGTCATCGCGTACCGGACGACCAGGGGCACGCCGATCCGCTGCGCCACCGCCTCGATCAGGTCCGGCGACGCGGGCGCGGTGGCGGCGATACCGACCCGCAGGTCCGGCAGCCCGTGCGCACCGGGCTCGTCGAGGAGCTTGCTCCACTGCGTCGGCACCCCCCCGACGACCGTGATCCGCTGCTCCCGCATGATCGTGGCCATCGCCGCCGCCGACCACGGCACCGGCGAGATCACCAGGGTGAGCCCCCAGACGAGCTGGTCCCAGAGTTTGGCCATGTAACCGGCGTGCGCGAACGGGGTGGCCACGAGCCTGCGGTCGTACGGGCTGCTCATTACCCCCGCTGACAGCGCGGCCGCCGCGAGGTTGCGCGAGTCGAACCAGGCTCCCTTCGGCGTCCCGGTCGTCCCCGACGTCCAGATGATCACTGCGGGCGAGGCCGGGCCCGGCGCCGGCCGGTCCTCCCCCAGCCCCGGGTGCCGCGCCAGCGCGGCCAGCTCCGCGCGGTCGAGCTCCGGCACACCGGCCGGCACCGCGGGCAGGCCGGCCGCCCCGTCGCGGATCACCAGCACCGGTCCGGCCCGGTCCAGCACCGCGCTGACCTCCCGCGGGCCGAGCCGGGTGTTGAGGCCGGTGCTCACCGCACCGAGCCGGGCCAGCGCGGCATAGCAGACCGCGTAGTCGATCGACGACGGCAGCATCAGCGCGACGACGTCGCCGGCCGCCACACCGCGCTCGGCCAGCGCCCCGGCCACCGCGTCGGACCGGCGGTCCCACTCGGCGAAGGTGAGCCGCGTGCCGTCCGGCTGCACGTAGGCCTCGCGCTCGCCGTGCGCCCTGCCGGCGGCGCGCAGCAGGGCGTCCGCGGTGTCGAAGGACCCGGCGAGCGGCGCGGGACCCGCATGCTGCGCGGTCACGGCCGCTCGGTCCCGAGGATCACCGTGCCGTTCGAGCAGAACCAGCCGCCGGTGCCGCTGACGCAGGCGAGCGTCGCGTCGGGCACCTGCCGCGGGCCGCACTCTCCGCGGAGCTGGCGCACCGCCTCGACCACCAGGAACAGCCCGCGCTGGCCGGGGTGGCAGGCCGAGAGCCCGCCGCCGTCGGTGTTCGTCGGCAGCGTCCCGCCGAGCCGAAGCCGGCCGTCGGCGACGAACGGCCCGCCCTCGCCCTTCTTGCAGAAACCGAGATCTTCCATGGTCATCAGCAGCATGTAGGTGAACGCGTCGTAGATCTCGCAGACGTCGATGTCGTCCGGGGTGACTCCGGCGCGCTCGAATGCCAGCGGGCCGGAGACCGAGGCCGGCCCGACCGTCATGTCCTCCCACTGGCTGGTGGACACGTGCGAGACGTTCTCGCCGGTCCCGAGGACGTGCACCGATGTACCCGGCAGGTCCCTGGCCCGTTCCTCGGACACCACGATCGCCGCGGCGCCCGCGTCGGAACGGATGCAGCAGTGCAGCTTGGTGAAGGGGTCGGCGATCATCCGGCCGGAGAGCACGTCATCGACCGTGATCGGGTCGCGGTAGGCGGCCTGCGGGTTGTCCGCGGCGTTGGCCCGCGCGGAGACCGCCACCTCGGCGAGCTGCTCGATGGTGGTGCCGTACTCGTGCATGTGCCGGCGCGCCGCCATCGCGTACTTCGCGATCAGCGTGTGGCCGTACGGGGCCTCCCACTGCAGCGGCCCGCGCGAGCCCCAGTTCAGGTTCGCGGTGCGCAGCCCCCGCTTGAGGTCGGACTTCGCCGTCGACCCGTAGGTCAGCAACACGACGTCCGCGTGCCCGGCGGCGATGGCGTCCGCGGCATGCGCGAGCATCACCTCCCAGGAGGCGCCGCCGACCGCCGTCGAGTCGATCCACCGCGGCCGCAGGCCCAGGTACTCCCCCACGTCGATCGGGGCGAGGGTGCCCAGCGAGGTGGAGGCGAGTCCGTCGATCTCCTGCTTGGCGACGCCGGACTCGGCGAGTGCCTCCCGGGATGCCTCGGCGATCAGCGCGTACGGGTTGGTCGCCACGCCGGTGGGCGTGGCCAGCCCGACGCCGGCGACGACGGCGCCGCGGCCCTTGCGGATCGTGTCGTTCACTGGGCTGCCTCCTGAGCAAGCAGCGGCGCGAGCTGCGCCGTCCGGGAACCGAAGAGCTGGTCGACCACGTGCGCGCGTTTGAGGTAGAGGTGCGCGTCGTGCTCGTAGGTGTAGCCCATCCCGCCGTGGACCTGGATGGTCTCGGCCGCGTTGGTGATCGCCGCCCGGCCCGCCACGACCTTCGCGGCGCGCACCTGGAACTCCGCGTCCGCACGCCCCGACCGCAGGCTGACCGCGGCGAACAGGGTCTGCTGCAGCGCGGCCTCGGCGGAGACCGCCATGTCCGCGCAGCGGTGCTTGATCGCCTGGTTCACCCCGATCGGCCTGCCGAACTGGATGCGGGTCTTCGCGTGCGCGGTGGACAGGTCCCGGGTCGCCTCCGCGATCCCGACGAGCTGCGCGGCCGCCAGCACGGCGCCCCGGAGTGCGATCGGATCCTGTGTCGCGGGCACCCAGCAGGTCACCGGCACGGCCTCGGCGCGCGCCGTCCCCATCCGGGTGCCCGGGTCGGACGACTCGACCGGGGCCAGATCGGTGAGCGCGGCCGTGGCGACCAGACCGGCCCCGTCGTCGGTGACGACCAGGGCGTACTCGGCGCCCGCGGGGTCGAGCAGCCGGATCCGGCCGGTGAGCACGCCGTCGGCGACGGTCGCGACGTCGTCGTCCACGCGCAGCAGCGCAGGCGCCACGAGTGTGTGCCCCTCGATCACGAAACCGGCCAGGTCAGCGGCACCGGAGAGCGCGGCGAGCCGTGCACCGATCACCGAGCCGAGGAAGGGACCGGGTACCAGGGCCCGGCCGAGCTCGCGGAAGAGCAGCGCCTCGTCGTCGAGGGGCCGGCCGGAGCCGCCCACCGCCACGTCGGCGGCGAGCCCGAGCAACCCCAGCAGCGCGCCCTCGGCCCAGACCTTCGGGGCGATGGCGGCGGGATCGGCGCGGCGCTCGCGCACGGCGCTGATCGGCACCTGCTCGGCGAAGAACTCGGCGGCCGCGGCGACCAGCTCCTGCTGATCCGCGGAGGGAAGGAGGTCCATCGGTGGTCCTGTCTCGTGGGGACGGCGGCGGGCGGGCCCTGCTCGGCGCGGCATCAGCGC
Source organism: Pseudonocardia sp. KRD291 (assembly GCF_019263595.1). Taxonomy (GTDB): domain Bacteria; phylum Actinomycetota; class Actinomycetes; order Mycobacteriales; family Pseudonocardiaceae; genus Pseudonocardia. Next base: position 10,916 of record NZ_JADQDD010000107.1, read on the forward strand.
GGGAGGCCTAGCACGCGGTCGCCGATGATGTTGCGCTGGATCTCGGAGGTGCCGCCGCCGATCGACGCGGAGTACGAGTAGAAGTAGTGGCCCGACCAGCCACCCGGCACCCAGCGGGACACGAACTCCAGCCCGTCCGGGCCGAGCACGTCCATCGCCAGCCGCGCGACCTGCTTCGCGATGTCGGAGTAGTAGAGCTTGATGATCGAGCCCTCCGGGCCGGGGGCGTCCGAGGCGAGGTTGCGGCAGATGCCCGCGTAGGTCATCGCCCGCAGCGACGCGACCTCGGCACGGCAGGTGGCGAGCCGCCGCGAGATCTCGTCGTCGGCGATCGCCGGGCGCCGCCCGTCCGGACCGGTGCGCTCGCGGGCCAGCTCGATCAGGTTCTCCACCAGCGCGGCCAGCCGGACCTGGCCCGCGGTGTAGGCGGTGCCGCGCTCGAAGGAGAGCGTCGACATCGCGACCGCCCACCCCTTGTCGACCTCGCCCACCACGTTCGCCAGCGGGATCCGCACCTCGTCATAGAAGACCTCGCAGAACTCCGCGCCGCCGTCGATCGTCTCGATCGGCCGGACGTCGATGCCGGGGCTGTGCATGTCCGCGATCACCCAGGTGATCCCGTGGTGCTTCCTGTCCGAGCGGTCCGTGCGGACGAGCAGTTCCTGGTGGTCGGCGAGGTCGGCGAAGCTCGTCCAGACCTTCTGGCCGGTGACCACGATGTCGTCGCCGTCGATCTCGCCGCGGGTGGCCAGCGAGGCCAGGTCGGACCCGGCCTCCGGCTCGGAGAACCCCTGGCACCACACCACCTCACCGCGCAGGATCCGTGGCAGGTGGTGGGCCTTCTGCTCCTCGCTCGCCCGGGTGATCAGGGTCGGTCCGGCGTGGTTGAGCCCGACGAAGCAGGCGTCGATGCTCGGCATTCCCTTCCTCGCGTACTCCTCGTACCAGATGAGCTGCTGCAGGGTCGTCAGTCCTCGGCCGCCGTACTCGGTCGGCCAGGCGATCCCGGCCCAGCCGCCCTCCCACTGGGTGCGCTGCCAGGCCAGGTCGTACTCGCGCATCGGCGCGGCCCCGTGCGGACGCGGCTCGGACGGCGCGTTCTCCGCCAGCCACGTGCGTACCTCGTCGCGGAACAGCAGCTGCTCCGGCGAGAAGTCGAGATCCATGCTCTACTCCGTTCCAGGTTTGCGGTAGCGCGTGGCCAGCTGCTCGCTGCCCCGCGCGAGCAGCACCACGTCGGCCCCGACCAGCACGAACCGTGCCCCGAGGTCGAGGTAGCGCCGGGCGAGCGGCTCGGCGAAGGCGTTGACACCCGCGGCCAGGCCGCGACCGGTGACGGTGGTGATCGCCTTCTCCACGGCCGCGACGACCTCGGGATGCTCCGGCTCACCGAGCCGGCCCAGCGACGCGGCGAGATCGGCCGGGCCGACGAACACGCCGTCGATCCCCGGCACCGAGCAGATGTCGTCCAGTGCGTCGAGCCCCGCCGCGGACTCGATCTGCGCGAGCACGCCGATCTCGGCCTCGCGCAGGTAGCCCGGCGTGCGGTTCCAGCGCGAGGCCCTGGCGAACGCCGCACCCACCCCGCGGATCCCCTCCGGGGGGTACCGGGTGGCGGCGACGACCGCGCGGGCCTGCTCGGCCGTCTCGATCATCGGCAGCATCAGGGTGGTGGCCCCGAGATCGAGGAACTGCTTGATCACCACCGGGTCGGCCACCGGCACCCGGACCACGGTCTCGACCGGGTACGGAGCCACGGCCTGCAGCTGCGGCAGTACGGTGGTGACGTCGTTGGGCGCATGCTCGCAGTCGAGCAACAGCCAGTCCAGCCCGCCGCCCGCACAGATCTCCGCGCAGTAGGCGCTGCCGGACACGACCCACATCCCGATCTGCGGGTTCGCGCCACGCAGCTTCTCGGCGAACGTCACGGTGTGCCCCTCTCGAACCGGCAGCCCACCGTTCCCAGCGGCCCGTAGTCCGCGTGGAACAGATCGCCGTCCTCGGCGTGCACCGGCCGGGTGAAGGAGCCGGAGAGGATCACCTGCCCCGCCTCCAGCCCGACGCCGTAGGGCGCCAACCGGTTCGCCAGCCACGCCACCCCGTTGCCCGGGTGGTTCAGCACGGCCGCGGCCACCCCGGACTCCTCGATCACCCCGTTGCGATAGAGCAGGGCAGACACCCAGCGCAGGTCCACCTCGTTCGGCCGGACCGGCCGCCCGCCCAGGACCAGCCCGGCGTCGGCGGCGTTGTCCGAGATCGTGTCCACGATCGTGCGCAGGTGCCCGGTGTCCGGATCCGACATCTGCACCCGGGCGTCGAGGATCTCCAGGGCCGGGGTGACGTACTCGGTGGCGGACAGGACGTCGAACAGCGTGGCGCCGGGTCCCTTGACCGGGTGGCCCAGCACGAACGCCAGCTCGACCTCGACCCGCGGCCGGATGAACCGGTCGTGCGCGACGGTGGAGGTGTCGTCGAAGAACATGTCGTCGAACAGCGCGCCGTAGTCCGGCTCGGTGATCGACACTGCCTGCTGCATCGCCCTCGACGTCAGCCCGATCTTTCGGCCGCGCAGGGTGCGTCCGCCGGCGAGCTTGGCGCCGACCCACGCGTGCTGGACCGCGTAGGCCTCCTCGATCGTCATCTCCGGGTACTGCAGGGACAGCTGGCGGATCGGGGTGCGGGTGCGCTCGGCCCGGTCGAGCCGAGCCGCGGCGTCGGCGATCTCCTCGGGGGTCATGCGAGGACCTTGCGCAGGAACGGGACCGCGGCGGCGTTGAAGGCCTCGGGGTCCTCGAAGTGCGGCCAGTGCTTGACGTGGGGCATCTCCAGCACCTCGGCTCCGGAGATCAGCTCGGCGACCCGGCGCGCGGTGCTCTGGTACTCGCCGTGGTCCTTGCCGGAGGCCACGACCAGGGTCGGGCACGAGATCGTCCGCCAGCGGTCCTCGGGGATCAGGTTGCGCTCGCGGGCGTCCGGGTCCTGCAGGATCAGCAGGTGGTCGATGGTGGCCAGGGTCTCCGGCAGCTGGTAGATCGCCTGGCGCAGCGCGATCACGTCCGGGATCCGGTTCTCCTCGTCCGCGATCAGGTGATCGAACATCGCCTTGATCGAGTTCCACTCGGGGTTCTCCACCGCGCGGGTGCGCTCGGCGCGGATGCGGGCCATGTTCGAGGCCGTGGCAACCAGGCCGGCCGGGGACATCAGGATCAGCTTCTCGACGCGCTCCGGATCCTCGACGGCCAGTGCCGCGGCCACCCACGCGCCCAGCGACATCCCGACGAGCGCGGCGCTCGTGAACCCGAACGCATCCAGCACCGCCCGGACCTGCCGCAGGTAGACCGCGATCTCGTAGTCGTGGTCGGGCTTGTCGGAGAACCCGTTACCCACCATGTCGATCGCCACGCAATGGAAGTGCTCGGCGAGCGCGGGCAGGTTCGGGGCGAACGTCTCCCAGTGCCCGCCCGTGCCGTGCAGCAGCAGCACCGGCGGGGCGCTCGGGTCGCCCGCCTCGGCGTACCGGGTCCGCACTCCGTCGGCAGTGAGGTAGCCCTGCCGGAACTCGAGCTCGCGCAGATGCGTCCAGACGCTGCGGTACTGCGTGTCGCTCATGCCGCGCCTCCCTCGATCTGGACTTCAGTGTTCACTGTGTTCACAAAGGCCGCGCTGCTCATACTGTCGCTGAGCTGGGCGAGAGGCGAGATACTCATCGACTGCCCTTCGGTATGGACATTGTTTCTGACAGTAAGTGTACGATAGAACCATGACGTGGTCACCGTCGACAGAAGCGTGTCTCGCCCGATGAGCGCCCCGATGAACGGCACCGCCCGGCCGGGGCATGTCGTCGGTGTCGGCGCGCCCGGGCCTACCCACAGCGAGGAGGGCCGCCACGAGCTCGTCGAGCTCGGCAACGAGTTCGCGACAGTTCGGGTCGCACTCGACGAGCGCGGCAACGGTCCGCGACTGCTGGTCGAGGACCTGGAGAGCGGCGCGGAGATCCTGCTGTCCCCGCTCGAACTGGCGAGCCTGTGCCTGGCCAGCGCCGAGGACCGGGTGAACTGGCTGCGCGTCGGGCACTACCGAGACGAGCGGGCGTGAACGCCCCCGCGATCGTGGGCCTCGGCGCGACCGTGATGTCCACCTCACCGGGAGGTGAGGCCGCGGCGCTCGCCGCCGAGGCCGTGGGTGCGGCGCTGGCCGACTGCGGGCTGGCCCGCTCCGAGGTCGACGGCCTGCTCGTCGGCTCCAGCCAGGGCGTGCGGCCGGACCGCGTCGGCGTGCAGCTCGCCGCCCAGGCCGGGTTCGGCGACCTGCGGCTGCTGGAGCACATCGAGATCAAGGGCGCCACCACCATCGCGATGGTCGAACGCGCTGTCCTGGCCCTGCGCGAGGGGGTCGTCCGGACCGTGGTGTGCGTCTTCGCCGACGCCCCGGTCCGCGCCCGCGGCAGTGCCGGCTCCATGTACGCGCACAGCGGCGGCAACTCCGGTGTGCGCGGGCTCGAGCGTGCCTCCGGCCTGCTCGGCTCGGTCCCCACCTACGCCCTGCTCGCGGCCCGCTGGCTGCACGTCCACGGCGGCGCGGCCGAGGACCTGTGCGCCGTCGCGCTCGCCGCGCGGGCCTGGGCGCTCGGCAACCCCGCGGCCGTGCAGCGCACCCCGCTCGACGCCGACGGCTACCACGCCAGTCCGATGGTGGCCGAGCCGCTGCGCCGCCTGGACTGCGCGCGGCCGGTCAACGGCGCCGTCGCCGTGGTGCTCGCCGCCGATCCCGGCGTCGGGGAGGGCGCACGGGTTGCCGTGCGGGGCACCGGCCGGGCGCATCCCGTGCGGCGCAGGCGCACCGGGGCGGAGTCCTGGTTCGGCGGCGGTCGTCCCGCCGTCGACTCGGCGCTCGGGCACGCCGGGATGACCCGCGGTGACCTGGATCTGATCGAGCTCTACGACCCGTTCACCGTCGTCACCCTGGCGCTGTTGGAGGAGTACGCCCTCTGCCTGCCCGGCCAGGCGGGCGAGCTCGCCAGGGCCGGGCAGCTCGGCCCTGGCGGCGAGCTGCCCACGAACACCGGTGGCGGCCAGCTCTCCGGCTTCTACCTGCAGGGCATGACACCGCTGCACGAGGCCGTGGTGCAGCTGCGCGGCGCCGGAGCCGAGCGCCAGGTACCCGGGGCCGGAACCGCACTCGTCGGCGGGCTCGGCGGCCGCTCGGACCACCACGCCTGCCTGGTCCTGGAGGCTGCATGACCACCACCCAGCTCACCGACTGGCTGCTCGCGCCCGGGCTCGCCCCCGATCCCGCCGACTCACTCGCGCCGCTCTACACCGGCGCCGCCGCGGACGAGCTGCACCTGCCGCACTGCGCCGCGTGCGGGCTCGCGCTGGAGCTCGAGCAGCGCGTGTGCGACGGCTGCGGTGGCGCCGAGGTCATCTGGCGGGCGGTCGCGCCGGCCGGGACTGTCCACTCGGTCACGGTCGTGCACCGGCGCGAACCCGGGCTCGTCCTGGCCGAGGAGCCCTACCCGGTGGCCGACATCGAGCTGGCGAGCGGGCACCGGCTCGTGCTGGCCCCCGTCTTCCCGGGCACAGCACCCCCCGCCATCGGCGATCCCGTCGCCATCGGCTTCCGCCGGCTCGGCGAGGTCGCCGTGCCCGGTTTCACCACCGCACCCGCAGCGCACGACCCGTACCCGGAGGAAGCGTCATGACCGAACTCGACACCCGACCGCAGGCGGCGCCGGCCCGCACGGACGTGGACGACCTCGTCCGGCATGACCACGTGCACGGCTCGGTCTACACCGACCCCGAGGTCTTCGAACTGGAGATGGAGCACGTCTTCCGCCGCGGCTGGGTCTTCGTGGGACACGAGAGCGAGGTTCCGGAGCCCGGCGACTACGTGACCCGCCGGATCGGCGGCCAGCCGGTGATCCTCGCCCGCGGCAAGGACGGCGAGGTCCGCGTCCTGATGAACCGGTGCGCCCACCGCGGCAACCGGCTCTGTAACTCCGAGTCCGGCAACAGCACCACCTTCCGCTGCCCCTACCACGGCTGGACCTTCAACAACGACGGGTCGCTGGTCGGCGTGCCCATGCGCACCGGCTACGACAAGGAGTTCCTGGCCCGGCGCAGCGAGCTCGGGCTCTCCCGCACCGCCCGGACCGGGGCCTACCGCGGCTTCGTCTTCGCCTCCCTCGCCGCCGAGGGGATCACCCTTGCCGAGCACCTGGGCCGCGCGACCACCGCCATCGACCGGCTCCTCGCGCTGTCCCCGGACGGCCGCCTCGACCTGCGCGCCGGCTGGATGAAACACCAGCACCGGAGCAACTGGAAGATGGTGATGGAGAACAACGTCGACGGCTACCACGCGCTCTTCACCCACGAGTCGGTCTACTCGGCAGTGCGCGAGGCCAAGGTCTCGCACGTGCCGAGCAAGGTCGAGGTGTGCGTCCGGGACATGGGCGACGGCCACTCCGAGATCGACTACTCGTCCGAGTACACCCGCCTCGACGAGGAGTTCGTGTGGTTCGGCCGGGCCCCGAGGACGAAGCTGCCGAACTACGTGGCCGCGATGGAGCAGGCGCACGGTCCGGCCGACACGCACCAGGCCTTCGTCGTCGGCCCGCCGCACACGCTGATCTTCCCGAACCTGTTCCTCGCCGAGATGAACATCATGATGGTCGAGCCGATCGCACCGGGCGAGACCGTCGCGTACACCACCCCGGCCCTCATCCCGGACCAGGACGAGCTCAACGGCCGGATGCTGCGCCGCACCGAGGGCGCCATGGGCCCGGCCGGCTTCCTGATCGCCGACGACGGCGAGATCGGCGCCCGCAACCAGCTCGGCCTGGCGGCCCGGAAGCCGGACTGGATCGTGCTGGCCCGCGGCCGGGACACGGACGAGGCGGACGAGACAGGCCTGGTCAACCACGACAAGAGCGCGGAGACCCCACAGCGGGGCTGGTGGGCGCACTGGGCCGAGGTCCTCGGTGGCCGCTTCAACACCCGCGCGCCGCAGGATGGAGAGCAGTCGTGAGCGAGCCCGCCTTCAGCACCGGGACCCCGGTGGACCCCGCGCTCGAGCCCGACGTGCTGGCCTTCCTGCACCGGGAGGCCCGCCTCGCCGACGAGGCCCGGTACTCCGAGTGGGAGTCCCTCTGGGACGACGACGGCGTGTACTGGGTCCCGATGGGTCCGGACCACGACCCACGGGTGAACCTGTCCTACGTCTACGACAACCGCAAGCGGATCCGCAGCCGGGTCGCGCAGCTCAACTCGGGTGCGCGGCACTCGCAGACGCCGCCGTCGGTGATGCGCCGGCTACTGACCAACGTCGAGGTACTCGACCGTGGCGGAGACGACCGGGGCGACACGGTGACCGTGGCCGCGAACTTCGTCCTCTTCGAGTACCGGCACGGGCTCACGACCTGGGCCGGCCGGGTAGTCCACACAGTGCGCCGCCGCCCCGGCGGAGGCCTCACGCTCGCCGCCAAGACCGTTCACCTGGTCAACGCG
>NZ_JADQDD010000108.1 GCF_019263595.1 Pseudonocardia sp. KRD291
CTCCCCGCGGGGCCCGCCGGGACGGTACTCGCCCGCTGCGTGAACGGGGCGCCGTCGGTGGTGTCGGTGAACCCCGCGCAGGGCTACGAGACCGGCGACGACAGCGGTGGGCGGACGGTGTCGCTGGAGTCCGACGAGGCCGACGTCACGATGGTCCTGCGCTGCGACGGCGCCCGGCCCGCCGGCACCGTCACGGTGGACCGGGACGACTGAGCACGGCCGGGACGTCTAGACGGTGCGACAGACACAGCCCCGGTCGGTGCGCGCCGACGCGATCGAGGCCGCGCAGTAGCGGCGGCCGATCGCGTCGTGGGCGGCCCACGGGTGCGGGCACGTCTCGCAGACCGGACCCGATTCGGCCTCTCCGGACGTGGCCTCGAGGGTGTCGGACTGGGATGTGGCGGGTGCCGACGTCATGCCGGGCCTCCGGTCCTCGGGGTGACGGGCACCCCGGACTGGGCGGAAGTCGGGAACGACGGAGCTCGGTCGCCCGCGTACGGAGTGGTCCCGACGACGCCGACGGTACGCGCCCGGCACCGGCCCGTCCCGGTGGACCGGCCCGGACCCGGCGGCTCAGCCTCCGGCGAACGGGGGCAGCACGTCCAGGGCGGTGGCCCCGCCGACGCGGGCGCCGCGGTCGCGCACGGCGACCTCGTCGAGCAGGAAGCTGCAGCGCTCGAGCACCCGGGCCAGGTCGGGGCCGTGCAGTGCACGCACGGTGTCCAGCACGGTGGTCACGGTGGCGTCGGCGGGGAGTTCGACCTTCTCCTGCGCCAGCCCGGCAGCGGCCTTCGCCGCGGCGAAGTAGCGGACCTCGATCGTGGTCAGCGTCGGTGCACTCATCACGGTCTCCATCGTCGTCATATCCTCTCAGCCGCCGATCGCGCTCATCGGACGGTCCGGCTGCAGGAAGCTGGGGTCGTTGATGCCGTGCCCGGCGAGCTTGGCCCACATGGCGTCGCGCCAGACGTCGGCGATCTCCCGGTCGGACACTCCGCCGCGGAGCATCGCCCGCAGGTCGGTCTCGGTGTTGGCGAACAGGCAGGACCGGACCTGCCCGTCTGCGGTCAGCCGGGTGCGGTCGCACGCCCCGCAGAACGGCCGGGTGACCGAGGCGATCACGCCGACCACGGCCGGGCCGCCGTCGACCAGCCAGCGCTCGGCCGGCGCGCCGCCGCGTGCCTCGGAGTCGGGCGTCAGGGTGAACCGCTCGCCGAGCCGGTCCAGGATCTCGCCCGCAGTGATCATCTCGGTGCGCGCCCAGCCGTGCTGGGCGTCGAGCGGCATCTGCTCGATGAACCGCTGCTGGTAGCCGTTCTCGACGGCGAAGGCCAGCAGGTCGGCGGCCTCGTCGTCGTTCACCCCGCGCAGCAGCACACTGTTGATCTTCACCGGCGCCAGCCCCGCGTCCCGGGCGGCGGCCAGGCCGTCCAGCACGTCGGAGAGGCGGTCGCGGCGGGTGATGGTCTCGAACCGGTCCTGGCGCAGCGTGTCCAGCGAGACGTTGAGCCGGTTCACCCCGGCCGCGGCCAGGGCCTCGGCGCGCCGGGCCAGCCCGATCCCGTTCGTGGTCAGCGAGATGTCCGGGCGCGGGGTCATCGCGGCGGATGCGCCCAGAACCTTCTCCAGGCCCTTGCGCAGCATCGGCTCACCGCCGGTGAAGCGCAGCTCCTCGATGCCCAGCTCGGACACCGCGAGGCCGATCAGCCGGATCAGCTCGTCGTCGGTGAGCTGCTCGTCGCGCGGCATCCAGTCCAGGCCCTCGGCCGGCATGCAGTAGGTGCAACGCAGGTTGCACCGGTCGGTCAGCGAGATCCGCAGGTCCGTGGCGACCCGCCCGAACGTGTCGACGAGCCGGGGATCGTCGGGCCGAGCCGGGTCCCTGGTCGGGCCGCCGCGCAGGGCGGGGAGGCCGAGTTCGGTCGTCATGACCCCACGCTAACCGTGTCCCGGCCGCCGCGCCCAGGGGGGATATCCGCAGCTCAGAGTGTGTTTCCGCACGTGCGGGCCGGGTAGATCGCGCCGTCCGCAGACGCGGGAGTGGTTACCCTGTACCTAACCGAAAGGATAGGTACAGGGTCCCTACTACCTCTTGAACTCCTGCCGGGCGATGGAGCGGATGTGGACGTCGTCGGGCCCGTCGACGATCCGCAGGATCCGCGCCCAGGCGTAGAAGTAGGCCAGCGGGAAGTCGTCGCTGACGCCGGCGCCGCCGTGCAGCTGGATCGCCCGGTCGATCACCGTGCAGGCCATCCGCGGCACCGCGACCTTGATCGCGGCGATCTCGGTGGCGGCGCCCTTGGCCCCGTGGTTGTCGATCAGCCACGCGGTCTTGAGCGTCAGCAGGCGGGCCTGCTCGACCTCGATCCGCGACATCGCGATGTGCTCGCGGATCACGCCCTGCTCGGCCAGCGGCTTGCCGAACGCGACCCGCTCGTTGGCCCGCTTCACCATCGCCGCGATCGCCCGCTCGGCCATCCCGATCGCGCGCATGCAGTGGTGGATCCGGCCCGGCCCCAGGCGGGCCTGGGCGATCGCGAAGCCGCCGCCCTCCTCGCCGAGCAGGTTCGTCGCCGGCACCCGGACGTCGGTGAACTGCAGCTCGGAGTGCCCGTGCTGGTCCTGGTAGCCGAACGTCGGCAGGTGCCGGACGATCTCCAGCCCGGGGGTGTCGCGGGGGACGAGGATCATCGACTGCTGGCGGTGGGTCGCCGCCTCCGGGCCGGTCTTGCCCATCACGATGAACACCGCGCAGCGCGGGTCGGCGGCACCGGAGATCCACCACTTGCGGCCGTTGACGACGTAGTCGTCGCCGTCGCGGACGATCCTGGTCTGGATGTTCGTCGCGTCCGAGGACGCCACCTCCGGCTCGGTCATGGCGAAGCCGGACCGGATCTCGCCGGAGAGCAGCGGCTCGAGCCACTGCTCCTTCTGTTCGGGGCTGCCGAACAGGTGCAGCGTCTCCATGTTCCCGGTGTCCGGGGCCTGGCAGTTGATCGCCTCGGGCGCGATCACCGGCGACCACCCGGACACCTCGGCGATCGGGGCGTACTCCAGGTTCGACAGCCCCGACACGTCCGGCAGGAACAGGTTCCACAGCTTGCGGTCCCGGGCCTGTGCCTTGAGCTCCTCGACCACCGGCGGGTGGTCCCACTCCGCCGGGGTGCCGCGCCGCTCGGCGCGCCACGCGTCGTAGACGGCCTCCGCCGGAAGGATCTTCTCGTCGAGGAAGGTGCGCATGCGGTCGGTGTAGTCGGCCGCTGCCGCGCTGGGTGCGAAGTCCACGGCGCGATCAGACCACATCGCCACGGCATCGGCCGAGACCGATCTGCGACGTATCCGACGTAGCGCTCCCGTAGCAGCGACCATAGTATCCGCGCCGTGCCGCACTTCAGGATCTCCGAGGCCGCCCGGCTGCTCGGTGTCAGTGACGACACCGTGCGCCGATGGGTGGACGCCGGGACGCTCCCGGCGCAGAGCGACGCGTCGAACCGCAAGGTCGTCGACGGCGCCGCGCTCGCGGAGTTCGCCCGCGACCACGCCAGCGTCCCGGCGGATCCGTCGGTGGTGCAGCGCTCGGCCCGGAACCGGATGGTCGGCCTCGTGACCTCCGTCATCGCCGACACGGTGATGGCGCAGGTCGAGCTGCAGTGCGGACCGCACCGCGTGGTCTCGCTGATGAGCAGCGAAGCCGTTCGTGAGCTGGGCCTGGAGCCCGGCTCGCTCGCGGTCGCAGTGATCAAGTCCACGAACGTCGTGGTCGAGACCCCAGGAGGACATCTGTGACACAGCGTGTAAGTACCGGCAGGCTGGCCGGTTCGGTCGCGGTCGCCGCCGCAGCGCTGATGGTGATGGCCGGTTGCGGCGGTGGCTCCGGGGACTCGGGCGCCCAGGGCGGAGCCCCCTCCGGCGCGGACGCCGCACCGCAGACGCTCAACGTCTTCGCCGCGGCCTCGCTCAAGGACACCTTCACCACGATCGAGAAGCAGTTCGAGCAGGAGAACCCGGGCACCGACGTCACGCTGACGTTCGCCGGCTCCTCCGACCTGGCCACCCAGATCAACAACGGTGCCCCCGCCGACGTGTTCGCCTCGGCCGACGACAACAACATGAAGAAGGTCACCGACCCCGGCCTCACCGCCGCCGCGCCGGCCCGCTTCGCCACGAACACGCTGCAGATCGCCGTGGCCCCGAACAACCCCAAGGGCATCACCTCGCTGGCGCAGCTGGCCGACCCGGCCAACAAGGTCGTGGTCTGCGCGCCGCAGGTGCCGTGCGGCTCCGCCGCCCAGAAGGTCGAGAAGGCCGCCGGGGTGGACGTCAAGCCGGTCAGCGAGGAGCAGGACGTCAAGTCCGTGCTCAGTAAGGTGACCAGCGGCAACGCCGACGCCGGGCTCGTCTACGTCACCGACGTCACCGCGGCCAAGGATGCGGTGCAGGGCGTGAGCTTCCCGGACGCGGACAAGGCCGTGAACAACTACCCGATCGCGGCCCTGAAGAGCTCGAAGAACCAGGAGCTGGCGAACAAGTGGGTCCAGGCCGTGACCGGGCCGACCGGCCAGCAGACGCTCAAGGCCGCCGGCTTCGGGGCGCCGTGACGGGCAGTTCGTGACCGCACGCACCACGGTCCGGCACGAGACAGGGGTCGGTCTGCCGTGGTGGATGTGGATCCCCGCCACGATCGGCTTCGCGCTGATCGCGCTGCCGGTGTTCGGCCTGCTGCTGCGCGCCGACTGGGCGGCGATGCCGTCGCTGCTGCTCAGCGACTCCGCACTGGACGCACTGCGGCTGTCGCTGATCACGGCGGCGGTGTCGACGTTCCTGTGCCTGCTCTTCGGCGGTCCGCTGGCCGTGATCCTGGCCCGCGCACGGCTGGAGCAGCGCCCGCGTCTGCTCGGCGCGATCCGGTCGATCGTGCTGCTGCCGCTGGTGCTGCCACCGGTCGTCGGCGGGCTGGCGCTGCTGTTCCTGCTCGGACGTACCGGCCTGGTCGGCCGGGGTCTCGACCTCGCGTTCGGGATCACCGTCCCGTTCTCCACGGCGGCGGTGATCCTGGCGCAGACGTTCGTCGCGATGCCGTTCCTCGTGGTGTCGCTCGAGGGTGCGCTGCGCACGGCGGGTGAGCGCTACGAGGCGGTCGCCGCCACGCTCGGCGCCTCGCCGGCGCTGGCGTTCCGGCGGGTCACCGTGCCGCTGGTGCTGCCCGGGCTCGCGTCCGGGCTGGTGCTGGCGTTCGCCCGGTGCATGGGAGAGTTCGGCGCCACGATCTCGTTCGCGGGCAGCCTGGAGGGCACCACCCGGACGCTTCCGCTGCTGGTCTACCTGCAGCGCGAGTCGGACGAGTCCGGCGCCGTCGCGCTGTCGTTGCTGCTGGTCGTCGTGTCGCTGGTCGTGATCGTGGTCGGGCGCCCGCGCGGGATGGACGGACGGGGATGAGCGGGTCGGTCGGTCTGTCGCTGCAGGCGTCGCTGCACCGGGCGGGGTTCTCGCTCGAGGTGGCCCTGGACGTCGCGCCCGGCGAGGTGCTCGCAGTGCTCGGCCCGAACGGGGCCGGCAAGTCCACGCTGCTCGGCATCCTGTCCGGGCTGCTGCGCCCGGACTCCGGGCACCTGCGGGTCGGCGACCGCACCCTGGTCGACGTCGCGGCCGGCGAGTTCGTCCCGGTGCACCGTCGTGGGGTGGGCCTGCTCGCCCAGCAGGCTCTGCTGTTCCCGCACCTGTCCGCCACGGCCAACGTCGCGTTCGGCCCGCGCGCCCGGGGCGTCCCGCGCGCCGAGGCCGACGAACGGGCACGCGAGCTGCTGGCACAGGTCGGTGTCGGGGAGCTCGCCGACCGCCGCCCGTCCCAGCTCTCCGGCGGCCAGCAGCAACGCGTCGCGCTGGCCCGCGCGCTGGCCCCGCAACCCGGCCTGCTGCTGCTCGACGAACCGCTCGCCGCGCTCGACGTCGACGCCACCCCGGCCATGCGCACGCTGCTGCGCCGGGTGATCCGCGACGGCAAGCAGACCGCGCTGCTGGTCACCCACGACGCCCTCGACGCCCTGGTGCTCGCCGACCGGGTCGTCGTGCTCTCCGGCGGGCGGATCGCCGAGCAGGGCGCCACCCGCGACGTGCTGGCCCGGCCGCGCAGCTCGTTCTCGGCCCGGATCGCCGGGCTCGACCTGATCCCCGGCGTCGCCTCCGCCGGTGCCCTGCGCACCGCCGACGGCGTCGACATCCACGGCTCCTCGGTCGAGGTCGCGGACGGGGAGCCGGCCGTGGCGGTGTTCCCGCCCTCGGCCGTCTCCGTGCACACCGAGCGACCTTCCGGCAGCCCGCGCAACGTCTTCCGGGTGCGCCTGGCCGCCCTCGAACCGCGCGGGGACACCGTCCGGCTGCGCGCCGCCGCCCCGGACGGGGCACCCGCCTGGGTGGACGGCCTCGCGGCGGACGTCACCCCCGCCGCGGTCGCCGAGATGGGTGTCGACCCGGGCGACGACGTGTGGTTCGCGGTGAAGGCGGCCGAGGTCGCGGTGCATGGCACGCATACCTGAGCGTCACCCCATGGGTCACAGGTGTCACCCGAAGCACCATCGTGTCTCTGGCCCCTCGCGTCACGGACGCCTAGCGTCACGTTTCGTGATCCGCATGCTCCTCCGTGTCGTCCTGCTGGTGACGGTCGGCGCCGTCGCCGCCGCACTCTGCGTGCCGGCCGCGTCCGCCGCCCCCGCCGGCCCCGCCGCGTCCGGCTACATCGTCCAGACCGGGTCGGCGCAGCAGACCGCCGCCGCGGCCGAGTCCGTCGGGGTGACGCCGTCGAGCACGTTCGACGAGGCCGTGCACGGTTTCGCCGCGGAGCTCGACCGCGTGCAGGTCGCGCGGATGCGGGCCCAGCCGGGCGTGCTCGGGGTCGAGGAGGACCGCGAGATCACGCCGCTGGAGCCGCGCGGCGCGACCCACCAGGACGCACCCGAGGCCGAGGGCACCCAGACGAAGCCGGTGAACTGGGGGCTGGACCGGATCGACCAGCGCAACCTGCCGCTCGACGGCTCCTACACGACGCAGGCCACGGGCCAGGGCGTCGACGTCTACGTGCTCGACACCGGCGTCGACGCGAGCCATCCGGACTTCGGCGGCCGCGCCTCGCAGGACGTCAACACGATCGATCAGCAGAACGAGGACTGCGACGGGCACGGCACCGTCGTCGCCGGGATCGCCGCATCGAACAGCTACGGCGTGGCCAAGGGGGCCCGGGTGCACGGGGTGAAGGTGCTCGACTGCAACGGCACCGGGACCCTGTCGTCGCTGCTCGCGGGCATCGACTGGGTCGTGAAGAACAAGAAGGGCCCGGCGGTGGCCGTCATGTCCTGGAGCTACGCCGGGTCCCCGACGCTGAAGACCGCACTCGAGCGGATGGTCGAGTCCGGGGTGTTCGCGGCGTCCTCGGCCGGCAACACCGGCGGCAACGACTGCACCGCACTGCCGCGGGCGTCGAAGGACATCCTGGTCGTCGCGAACTCCACGATCGACGACCAGCGGGCCACGAACTCCTCCACCGGCCCGTGCGTGTCGCTCTACGCGCCGGGCAGCCGGATCATCTCGACGGTCCCGGGCGGCGGCACGGCGTCCTACAGCGGCACCTCGATGGCGGCCCCGTTCGCGGCCGGGGTGGCGGCGCTCTACAAGCAGGCCAACGGCGACGCGCCGGCCGCGACGATCCGCAACTGGATCACCGACAAGGCGGTCCCCGGTGTGATCCGGGGCGGCACGGTGGACGGCACCGCCGACAGGCTGCTCAACACCGGCGGGCTCTGAGTCCTCACGCGGCGGTCGACATCAGGTCGGGGAGAAGCGCGGCGAGCGCGAGGTCGATGTCGAGGGGTTCACCTCCCCGGTCGGGGGTGAGGGTCCGGTCGTCGATCGGCCGGTCGTGGCCGGTCAATGGGCGGTCGTGCCGTGCAGGGCGATGACGAGCAGGTGGTGCTCGGTGTTCGCGGTGGCGACGCGGGTCAGGGCGCGGACCTTCGAGTAGGAGATCCGTCCGGCGGCGAAGGCCTCGGTGGTGGCGGGCAGCCGGGTGAGGGCGTGGGCGACGCGGAGGTGGTCGCGGGCGGTGCGGTGGTCGAGCCCGACCCGCCAGCCGAGCCAGTGCGCGCAGGAGCGCAGCCCGGGCCCGGCCCAGGACCCTCGGGCGTCGAACTCGGCGGCTGGTCGAGGGTAGTGCGGCGGTTCAGCTGAACCGCTCGATCGTGGTTCGGGAGGCGATCGGACGAGTCGCGGCGATAGCGTCTGCGCGTGGCCGGAACGACGCTGGACGAGCTGACCGGCCGGTATCTCGTACCGGGGACGGTGCAGAGCCCGACGTTCGAGGAGGACACGGAGTGGGTCCCCGTCATCGACGGGATCGACTACTTCGCGCAGGTGTCCGAGCTCCTCGACCGGGCCGGGCCCGGGGACAGCTTCTTCGCGACCGGCCTGCAGATCGAGTCCGACATGGACCTCACCGGTCGTCGCCGGGGGGAACCCGGCTACCGGCCGCTCACCGAGCTGCTCGCCGCGAAGGCGTCGGCGGGGGTGGACGTCCGGCTCCTGCTCACCGCCGCGGTCTTCAGCGGCTCGGTCCCGTTGGTCAAGATCGGGCCGTTCCGGGCGAACGTCTTCGCCGCGCTCGCGTTCCGGGAGCACGAGTCGATGCGCGGGCGGGCGCTGCTGGACTGGTCCGGCGCCGGGATCGGGTGCCACCACCAGAAGATGGTCGTGCTGCACGTCGACGGCGAGCTGACCGCGTTCGTCGGCGGCCTGGACCTCTCGGCGAACCGCTACGACGCCGAGCCGCACGACCGGCTCTCGATCGGCGACGAGCGCTGGGGCTGGCACGACGGCGCGGTGCGGCTGCGCGGTCCGGCGGCGGCCCGGGTGTGGGAGGTCTACCGGGCTCGGTGGCGCGAGGCCGCGTCGCTGCCCGCGCGCGAGGTGTGGTTCCCACCCGCGCGCCGGGAGGTGATGAACCCGGAGCCCTACCTGCACGACCTGCCGCCCGCGCCGCCGGTCGAGCCGCGCTCCGCGCCCGGGACGGCGGTGCAGGTGCTGCGCTCGTTCCGGCCGTGGAAGATCGACCAGTGGTTCGCGCTGTACCGGCGGCACTGGGACGTCCTGCCCCGGCACGGCGTGCACGAGGTCTACCACGCGCTCGCGACCGCGATCCGCGGCGCGCAGCACTACATCTACCTCGAGGACCAGTACTTCTACGAGATGCCCGGCGGACGGCGGGCGTTCCGGCTCTACGGCCTGCTGCGCGACGCCGCGGCGCGCGGGGTGAGGGTCGTGCTCGTCTGCTCGGGTCGCAAGGACCCGGCCGACGCCGGTGTGAACAAGTTCCGCCGCCGCGTCACCGGCGACATCCAGCGCGGAGTCGTCGACCAGCTGGCGCCCGCCGATCGGGGCAACGTGATGATGCACCGGATCGAGGGCCTCACGGTGCACACCAAGCTGATGCTCGTCGACGACGTGTTCGCCTCGGTCGGATCGGCGAACTTCTTCAGCCGCTCGATGCGCGGCACCGACACCGAGCTGTCCACGGTGCTCGTCACGACCGGCGACCACGTCCGTGACCTGCGGGTCCGGCTGTGGGCCGAGCACCTGCGCGCCCCGCTGACCGACGAGCTGCGGCCCTCCCTCGAGGACATCGACCTGGCGATCGGGATCTGGCACCCGCACTGGCTCCCGGCCGACTCGCCGGCCGGGAGCTGGCGCACCGCCGGGTACCCGGCAGGGTTCGCGCCGGCCGAGCGCGTGCTGGTGCCGGTCGGGCCGTGGCCCGAGCCCTCACCCCGCCCGCTGCGGCGTGCGCTTCAGGCCGGTACGAGGCTGTCGAAACCGCAGTAGGGGACCAGCACCTCGGGGATCCGCACGCTGCCGTCGGGCTGCTGGCCCTGCTCGAGCAGCGCGACCAGCGTCCGCCCGATCGGCAGGCCGGAGCTGTTCAGCGTGGCCGCGAAGCCGCGGGTGCCGTCCTTGGCCTTCGTCCGGATCCCGGCCCGGCGGGCCTGGAACGACCCGAAGTCCGACGCCGAGGCGATCTCCCGGTACGCGCCCTGCCCGGGCAGCCACACCTCGATGTCGTAGGTGACCTCGGCGGAGAAGCCGATGTCGCCCGCGGCCAGCTTCACCACGCGGTAGGCCAGCCCGAGGGACTGCATGACCGTCTCGGCGTGGCCGAGCAGCAGCTCCAGCTCGGCGCGCGAGTCCTCCGGGCGCACCAGCCGGACGAGCTCGACCTTGGAGAACTCGTGCAGCCGGATCAGGCCCTTGGTGTCGCGGCCGTAGCTGCCGGCCTCCGAGCGGAAGCACGGCGTGTGCGCGGTGTAGGCCAGCGGGAGGTCCTCGGCGGCCAGGGTCTCGCGCGCGTGCAGGTTGGTCAGCGGGACCTCGGCGGTCGGGATCAGGAACAGGTCCCGGTCGGCGACGCCGGTGCGGAACAGGTCCTGCTCGAACTTCGGCAGCTGCCCGGTCCCGGTCATCGTCTCCCGGTTGACCAGCGTCGGGACCGAGAACTCGGTATAGCCGTGCTGCCCGGTCGCGACGTCGAGGAAGTAGCGCGACAGTGCCCGTTCCAGCGCGGGCCCGCGTCCGCACAGCACCGCGAACCGCGGCCCGGACAGCTTCGTGGCCCGGGCCAGGTCCAGGATCCCGACGCTCTCACCGAGCTCGACGTGGTCGCGTGCGCCCTCGGCGGTCAGCGGCTCGCCCCAGGTGCGGACCAGCTCGGCGTCGGCGTCGCTGGCGCCGTCGGGCAGCTCGTCGGCGGGCAGGTTCGGGACGCCGAGGAGGAACTCGGTCAGCTCGGCGTCGTGGCGCTTGTGCTCCTCGTCGGCCTCGGTGACCGTCGTCTTGAGGTCGCGCGAGGCCTGCACCAGCGCCGGGCGCTCCTCCGGCGTCGCGCCCTTCACCGCGGTGGAGAGCCGCTTGGACTCCGCGCGCGCCTCGTCGCCGCGCCGGATGGCGGCGTTGCGCCCGGAGAGCACCTTCTCCAGGTACGCGAGATCGAGGGCGAAGCCGCGGCGGGAGAGCTTGCGCACGGCGTCGGTGGCGGGGTCGAGCAGGACGCGGGGATCGTGCATCGATCGAGCGTATCGCCCGGTCGCCACCGGCTTCCGGGGCGGCTGTTGGCATCGGGGCGCCGCCCGGGACAGG
This sequence comes from Pseudonocardia sp. KRD291, assembly GCF_019263595.1. Taxonomy (GTDB): domain Bacteria; phylum Actinomycetota; class Actinomycetes; order Mycobacteriales; family Pseudonocardiaceae; genus Pseudonocardia. Next base: position 11,173 of record NZ_JADQDD010000108.1, read on the forward strand.
ATGTAACGGTGACCACAGCTTCTCCCCTCGTGCCCTCGTACGCCTCGGGTGTCTCGGACGCCCCGTTGCTCGGGGACACCATCGGCGACAACTTCGACCGCACGGCGTCCGCGTACCCGGACGTCGACGCGCTGGTGGAGGTCTCGACCGGGCGCCGGTGGACCTACGCGGCGCTGCGCGAGGACGTCGACAAGGTCGCGTGCGGGCTGCTGGCGGCGGGCCTGGGCGTCGGGGACCGCCTCGGCATCTGGGCGCCGAACATGGCCGAGTGGACGCTGGTCCAGTACGCGACGGCCAAGCTCGGCGTCATCCTGGTCAACATCAACCCGTCGTACCGGACGCACGAGCTGGAGTTCGTGCTCAACCAGGCCGGCATCTCGGTGCTGGTCGCGGCAGGTGCGTTCAAGACCTCGGACTACGCCGGGATGATCTCCCAGGTCCGCCCGAACTGCCCGGACCTGCGCACGGTCCTGATCATCGGTTCGCCGGAGTGGGACGAGGTCGCGGCCGGCGGGGGCGCCGCGGACCGGACCCGGCTGGCCGAGATCCAGGCGGGGCTGTCCGCGGACGACCCGATCAACATCCAGTACACCTCGGGCACCACCGGGTTCCCGAAGGGCGCGACGCTGTCGCACCACAACATCCTCAACAACGGCTACTCGCTGGGGCAGATCCTCGGCTACACCCCGGACGACCGGGTGTGCATCCCGGTGCCCTTCTACCACTGCTTCGGCATGGTGATGGGCAACCTGGGCTGCACCACCACCGGCGCGACGATGGTCATCCCGGCGCAGGGGTTCGACCCGAAGGCGACGCTGCACGCCGTCGCGCAGGAGCGGTGCACCTCGCTCTACGGCGTCCCGACGATGTTCATCGCCGAGCTCAACGACCCGACGTTCGGCGAGTACGACCTCTCCAGCCTGCGTACCGGGATCATGGCCGGCTCGCCCTGCCCGGTCGAGGTCATGAAGCAGGTCGTCGACCGGATGGGCATGGCCGAGGTGACGATCGCCTACGGCATGACCGAGACGTCCCCGGTCTCCACCCAGACCCGCCGCGACGACTCGCTCGAGCTGCGCGTGTCCACCGTCGGGCGGGTGCTCCCGCATCTCGAGGTGAAGGTCGTCGACCCGGAGACCGGCTCCACGCTGCCCCGCGGCGAGCCCGGTGAGCTCTGCACCCGCGGCTACTCGGTGATGCTCGGCTACTGGAACCAGCCGGAGAAGACCGGCGAGGTCCTCGACCGCGCACGCTGGATGCACACCGGCGACATCGCGGTCATGGACGACGAGGGCTACGTCAACATCACCGGCCGGATCAAGGACATGGTCATCCGGGGCGGCGAGAACGTGTACCCGCGCGAGATCGAGGAGTTCCTCTACACCCACCCGGACGTCCTCGACGCGCAGGTCATCGGCGTCCCCGACGCGCGCTACGGCGAGGAGCTGTGCGCCTGGATCACCCAGCGCGAGGGCTCCACCCCGCTCGACGCCGACGCGGTCCGCGCGTTCGCCACCGGCCGCCTCGCGCACTACAAGATCCCGCGCTACGTGATGGTCGTCGACGAGTTCCCGATGACGGTCACCGGCAAGGTCCGCAAGGTCGAGATGCGGGCGTCGTCGGTCGAGAAGCTCGGTCTCGGCGATGCCGCGGGCGTGCAGAACGCCTAGACTGACGTTCAGCGCGTCCGGTCGTCCTCGGGCATCCGGGCGCGTTTGTCGTGCAGTTACGCAGGAATCGAGGAGCACGGTGCCCACCGGCAGGGTCAAGTGGTACGACGCGGAGAAGGGCTTCGGCTTCCTCTCCCAGGACGGCGGCGAGGACGTCTACGTCCGCAAGGCGGCACTGCCGTCGGGGGTCGAGGCGCTCAAGTCCGGCCAGCGCGTCGAGTTCGGCATGGCCGAGGGCCGCCGCGGCCCGCAGGCGCTGTCCGTGCGCGTGGTGGAGAAGCAGGCGTCCGCGGTGGAGAACACCCGCCGCCCCGCCGAGGAGCTGCACGGGCTGATCGAGGACATGATGCGGCTGCTGGAGTCGCGGGTGCAGCCCACGCTGCGCCACGGCCGCTACCCGGACCGCAAGACGTCGAAGCTGGCCGCCGAGGTGGTCCGCGCCGTCGCCCGGGACCTCGACGGCTAGGGCCGGTCACCCGCCGCTGACCAGCACCCACGTCGCGCGGACCGGGAACGTGATCTGACCGGTGGCCGGGTCGGCCACCGGCGCCGGCCCGAACAGCTGGACCTGCGCGGTCACCAGGCGGTCGCGGGGGTCCGGCAGCGTCAGCGTGTACTCGGTGCGCTGCCCGGGCGTGGCGATCGGGCTGCGGCCGTCGGTGCGCGCCTTCCCGTCCGGGCCGAGGTAGGCGAACGCGACCTGCCACGGCGCGCTCGACACCTCCTCCGGCACCGTGATCGTCACCGGGGTGCCGGGCGCCACGTCGGCGGTGAGCCGGGCGTTGGCGTCGTCGCGGCAGTTCTGGAGCTGGTTGTCGCAGAACTGGGTCGGCGCGGCGGTCAGCGAGGTCCCGCCGACGTCGAACGTGACGGTCGGCGGGGCCGAGGTACCGCACCCGGCGAGCACCAGTGCCGCGGCGGCGACGATCCCGGCCAGGCGGTGTCCCCGACGGACGGGCGTGGGTCGGTTCGCGCGCACCCGGCCAGCCTACGGAGCGCTCCGGGTCCCGAGCCCGGGCACCAGGGTGCCCCCACGGTTGATCATGGCGGCCTGCAGTCCGACCAGCGCGATGACGGCCGCGACCACGGTGAACCCGATCCAGTAGGTGCTGTGCGGCAGCAGGACCCCGAGCGCGCCGCCGAGGACCCACGCCAGCTGCAGCACGGTCTCCGAACGCCCGAACGCCGACGCCCTGGCGTGCTCGGGCAGGTCGCGCTGGATCACCGCGTCCAGGCAGACCTTGGCCATCGCGCTGGCCGTCGACCCGACCAGCGCGGCGACGGCGGCGGTCGCGATCCCGGGCAGCGCGGCGGCCAGCACGGCCGCGGCCAGCGCTCCGGCCACGCAGCCCAGGACCACGGTCTCGGAGCGCCCGAACCGGATCCGGGAGCCGACCGCGTTGCCCAGGAACAGCCCGGCCCCCGCGGCCGCCCCCACGATGCCGATCAGGAACAGCTGCTGTGACGGTGCCCGGCCGGGGTCGTCCTCGGCCGCGGACTTCACGACGAACGCCACGAACAGCGTCAGGAACCCGGTCAACACCCGCACCGCGCTGGTGCCCCACAGCGCCACCAGCACGCTGTGCCCGGTCGGGGACCGGCCGCGCCGGGTCGACCGCAGCGACTCCGCGACCTCGCCGGCCGTCGACTCCACCCAGCGCGGGATCCGCAGGCACGCCACGGCGCCGACGACGCCGAGTGTCGCCGTCCAGTACAGGGCTCCGGGTGACCCGAACGGCAGCGACACCCCGGCCGCGACGGCACCGGCCACACCGCCCGCGACCATGCCGAACGTCGTCAGGCGCGAGTTGGTGGTGGCCAGCGTGATCACCGGTGGCAGCACCCGGGGCGTCACCGCGGCCTTGAGCACCAGGAACGACTTGCTCAGCACCATCGCGCCGAGCGCGGCGGGGTAGAGGATCCAGTTGTCGTAGTTCAGCGCCATCACCACGGCCAGCGCGGCGCGCCCGCCGCAGGACACCGCCATCGCGATCCGCCGCCCGCGCTGCAGCCGGTCGAGCATCGGCCCGATCACCGGCGCGATCACCGCGAACGGGGCGACGGTGATCGCCAGGTAGAGCGCGACGTTGGTCTTCGACTCGGCCGTCGCGGCGGCGAAGAACAGTGTGTTGGCCAGCGCGACCGCGACCGCGGCGTCGAGGGCGTAGGTGACCATCGTCGCGTAGGTCAGGGCGGTGAGCCCGGAACGGTCGGCCCCGTCCGCGGTGGCCGCACGCCGGAACGTGTCGACGGCGCGTCCGGTCAGCTGGCGGCTGCGGAACGCCGCGACCCGGGTGACAGTGATCTTGCGTGGCATCCGCCGGGTGGGCGGGTCCGGCGTCGGGATGGTGTCGGCCGGGATCTGCACGGTCGGGTCCTCCGACGACGGGTTCCCGGGGCGTGCCACGCCCCCATTGTGTCAACCGGCCGCCTCAGGAGGGCAGACGCACGCGGAACATCCTGGGCCACAGTTTTCCGGTGAGCAGGTACTCGTCGCCGCCGACGTGCGCGATGCCGTTGAGCACGTCGGCCCCGGCGCTCTCCTGCGGGGTGAGCAGGCCGGACGCGTCGACGACGGCGGTGACCGCGCCGGAGCCCGGGTCGATCCGGACGATCCGGTCGGTGCGCCAGACGTTGGCCCACACCTGGCCGCCGACGCACTCCAGCTCGTTCAGGTCGGGGACCGGCTCGCCGTCCAGGGTGACGTCGACGGTGCCGGTCACGGCGAACGTCGCCGGGTCGTGGAAGCGCAGGGTGGGGGTGCCGTCGGAGCGGACGAGGCGGCCGTCGAGGTCGCACAGGCCCCAGCCCTCACCGCTCATCGGGACCTCGCGCCGCAGCGCCAGCGTCGCCCGGTCCCACTCCAGTGCCACGCCGTCCTTCCAGGTCAGCTGCCAGATCCGGTCGCCGGCCACGGTGATGCCCTCGCCGAAGTACCCGCCCGGGAGCGGCACCGCGCGGCGCAGCGCCCCGGTGGCCGGGTCCAGCTCGCGCAGCTGCGAGCGCCCGGCCAGGCCGGTGCCCTCGTACAGGGTGCCTCCGTCGATCTCGAGGCCCTGGGTGAACGCGGACGGGTCGTGCGGGATCGCGGCGAGCACCTGCGGACGCGGTGCGGGGACCGAACCGGCCGGGTCGGGGGCCGTCCCGCACGAGGCCAGCACGACCACGGCGACGAGTGCGGTGGCGAGCGCGGCAGCCAGCGCGGTAGGCGCCGAGGGCGTGCTCCTGCGTCCCGTCACCTGGCCATCCTGCCCGGGTGGCACAATCGGGGCGTGAGCGCACCCACCCCCACCGACGCACCGCCCGCGCTGCGCGACGCGGTGGACCTGGCCCGCTCCGCCGCCGTCGAGGAGGCCGCGGCGGAGGTCGGCGACGACTCCGCAGGCACCGTCGGCGAGCACCTGGGCTGTGAGGTCGAGACCGACGGCGCCCGGACCCCCTCCGCGCTGACGCACCTGTTCTCCGCCGAGCTGCCCGGCTACCACGGCTGGCGCTGGGCGGTCACCCTCGCCTGGGTCGGCGAGGGCGAGCCGGTCACGGTCAGCGAGGCCGTGCTGCTGCCCGGCCCGCAGGCCCTGGTCGCGCCGGCCTGGGTGCCGTGGGACCAGCGCGTGCAGCCCGGTGACCTCAAGCCCGGTGACCTGCTGCCCTCCCCGGCCGACGACCCGCGCCTGGTGCCCGGCTACGCCGAGTCGGAGGACCCGGCCGTCGAGGAGGTCGCGACCGAGATCGGCCTGGGCCGCGAGCGCGTCCTGTCGGTCGCCGGCCGCGACGAGGCCGCGCAGCGCTGGCAGGACGGCGAGCACGGCCCGTCCGCCGACCTCGCCCGCTCCGCCCCCGCGACGTGCGGGACCTGCGGGTTCCTGATGTCGCTGGCGGGGTCGATGCGCGGCGTGTTCGGGGTCTGCGCGAACGAGTACTCCCCGGCCGACGCGCAGGTCGTCGCCGTCGGGTTCGGGTGCGGCGCGCACTCCGACGTGGGCACCGACGTCGCCGGGTCGCCGGTGCACGTCTCGGCGCTGGTCTACGACGACGGCGTGGACCTGGAACCCGCGAGCCCGGTGAACTGATCACCGACCCGTTCGGTACCGAGGGCCTGCGGCGCGGCGTCCTCGACGCGTGGGCGTCGTCGCCGACCCGGTTCCGTGAGGACGCCAACGCCGAGGAGGATTTGCGCCTCGGCGGCTACGCCGACACGTGGTGCGTCGAGCTGGTGCAGAACGCCGCCGACGCCGCCCGCGCAGGCGGCTCGCCGGGCCGGGTGCGGATCACCGTCGCCGGCGACGAGCTGCGGGTCGCGAACACCGGGGCCGGGCTGGACGCCGCCGGGGTGACCGCGCTGGCGTCGCTGCGGGCCTCGGCCAAGCGCGACGACGACGGCGCGACCGGGCGTTTCGGCGTCGGGTTCGCCGCGGTGCTGGCCCTGACCGACGAGCCGCGGCTGGTCACGACCGGCGGCGCGGGCGTCCGGTTCTCGGCCGCGGCGACGGCGGAGGAGGTCGCGGCGCTGCCCGGCCCGGCCGCCGAGCTGCGTCGCGACGGGCGGGTGCCGGTGCTGCGGCTGGCCTGGCCGCTGGAACCGGGAGAGGACCCGGTGCCGGAGGGGTGCGTGAGCGAGGTCCGGATGCCGCTGCGGGACCCCGCGCGCGCGTCCGCGCTGCTCGACGAGGCCCGGGTCCTCGCCCCCGACCTGCTGCTCGCACTGCCCGGACTGGCCGCGGTCGAGGTCGGCGGCGAGAAGATCGCGCGCACCGACGAACCCGGCGGCATCGTCCGGGTCGGGCCGCGGCGGTGGCGCGTCCTGCAGGCCGGTGTCGTCTGGGCCCTGCCGGTGCACGACGACGGCCGCCCGGACCCGTTCACCGCCGACGCCGGGCAGGTGCTGCACGCCCCCACCGCGAGCGCCGAGCAGCTCTCGCTGCCGGCCCGTCTGATCGCGCCGTTCCCGCTGGATCCGGACCGGCGCCGGATCCGGGAGGGCGCCGCCACCGACGCGCTCGTCGCGGACGCCGGAGCGGCCTACGCCGAGCTGGTGGCGGCCCTGGACCTGGCCGACCGCGCCGACCTGGTGCCGGAGCCGGCGTTCCCCCGCTCCGCGCTGGACGGCCGGCTGCGCGAGGCCGTCCGCGACGCCCTGGACGGCGCGGCCTGGCTGCCCGGCGCCGACGGCACCGACCTGGCGCCCCGGCGCGCGGAGTGGCTCGACGTGCCCGGCGCCGACGGGCTGCCGGAGCTGCTGGCCGGGGCGGACCCGGCGTTCTCCCGGCTGGTCGCGACCGGGCCCGCGCCGCCGATCGGCCTGGACGTGGAGCGGGTCGCGCCGTCGGAGCTGGTGGACCGGCTGCTGTCGGTGACGGCGTCGCCGTCCTGGTGGCGGCGCGTCTACGCCGCGCTCGCGCCGGCCGTCGACACGGTGCCGGGCCTGGCCGACGAGCTGCGCGCGCTGCCCGTCCCGCTCGCCGACGGACGGGTGGTGCG
>NZ_JADQDD010000109.1 GCF_019263595.1 Pseudonocardia sp. KRD291
TCACTCACACGGGACCGCCCCCGGAGACCGGCGCCCGCGCGTCCGCGGCGGCCGAGGCGCCGACCGGCCTGCTCCCGGCGTCGTCCCCCGACGGGCCGGGCTCCGACCCGGCAAGCCCGACCCGTGTCACCGGCGGGCGACGCCACCGCGCCGACGCCGACGCCGACGGGAAGCTGCAGAAGGTCGTGGCCCTGGTCGGCCCCGGCCTGCAGACCGTACGAACGAAGCTCGGCATCCTCGACGCCGAGGGCAAGGCCGCACTCACCGCCGACGAGCTCAAGGCCCGCCGTCGCAAGCAGGTGAAGTACGGCCTGATCGGCTCGGCCGCGTCGGTGGTCCTGCTGCCGATGCTGCTGTTCGCCTTCGGCTGGCTGTTGTTCTCCGTCCCGACGCCGGACGACGCCGTCAACAACCAGATCGCCACCGTGTCCTACGCCGACGGCGGGCAGCTCGCCCGGCTCGTCCCGGAGCAGGGCAACCGGATCAAGGTGCCGCTGGCCGAGATCCCGGTGTCGGTCCGCGAGGCCGTGCTCGCGGCCGAGGACCGGTCGTTCTACTCCAACCCGGGCTTCGACATCTCCGGCATCGCGCGCGCGGCGTGGAACCAGATCCGCGGCGGCGACGGCGGCGGCTCGACGATCACCCAGCAGTACGTGAAGAACACCCTCGTCGGCAACGAGGCGTCCTACTTCCGCAAGTACAAGGAACTGATCGTCTCGCTGAAGGTCTCGCAGCAGAAGACCAAGGACGAGATCCTCGGTGACTACCTGAACGCGATCTACTTCGGCCGCGGCGCCTACGGCGTGCAGTCTGCGAGCCTGGCCTACTTCGGCAAGCCGGCGAGCCAGCTGCAGCCGAACGAGGGCGCGCTGCTCGCCGGAGTGATCCAGTCCCCGTCGCGGTGGGACCCGGCCAGCGACCCGGAGAAGGCCCGCGAGCGCTGGTCGTTCGTGATGGACGGGATGGCCCAGCAGGGCTGGATCACGCCGGCCTACCGGGCCGGCGCCCAGTTCCCGCCGACGATCGAGCGCGCCAACAGCTCCACCAGCAGCTCGCTGACCGACGACCGCGGGCACATCCTGAACGCCGTCAAGTCCGAGCTGTCCAACCTCGGCATCTCCGACCAGGCGTTCTCCCAGGGTGGGCTGCAGGTCACCACGACCATCGACCCGACCCGGCAGAAGGACCTGGTCACTGCCGTGCAGGGCAGGCTCGACGGGCAGCCCGACGTGCTGCGGGCCGGCTCGGTGGCGATCGACCCGCGGACCGGCGGGATCGTCGGCTACTACGGCGGCGAGGACGGAACCGGCCTGGACTACGCCAAGGTGCTCAAGCAGCCGGGCTCGACGTTCAAGCCGTTCGTCGTGCTCGCCGCCCTGATGCAGGACCCGCCGATCGGGCTGGGACAGAAGTTCGACGGCTCCGAGCGGCCGGGCCTGCGCAACGCCGAGGGCGCGAACTGCCCGCGCTGTGACATCAAGCAGGCGCTGACGATCTCGAACAACGTGGTGTTCACCAAGCTCGCGAGCGAGGTCGGCCCGCAGAAGGTGGCCGACGCCGCACGCCTGGCCGGGATCACCCAGCCGCTGGAGAACCCGGACGCCCGGATCGGGCTCGGCAACAAGGAGACCACCCCGGTCCAGCTCGCCTCGGCCTACGCCACGATCGCGGCCGGCGGCGTCTGGCACCCGCCGCACATGGTGTCCAAGGTCGTCGACTCCGAAGGACGGGTGCTCTACGAGTACCAGCCCGGTGAGGGGGAGCAGCGCTTCCCCGAGCAGGTCGCCCGCAACGTCGTCGAGGCCATGCTCGGCGTGGTCGGCCACGACGACCTGGACCTGCCGGGGGGCCAGGAGGCCGCCGGCAAGACCGGCACCGTGCAGTCCCGCTTCGAGGGCGAGAACAACGACGCGTGGTTCGCCGGCTTCACCCCGGACCTGGTGACCGCGGTGTGGATCGGTACCGACCGCAACGACCCGATCCGCAACGCCGACGGCGAGCCGATCAGCGGCGCGATGCTGCCCGGCAAGGTGTGGCAGACGTTCATGTCCGACGCGGTGCGCGGCAGTGAGCAGACCGAGGAGTTCCCGGCCTACGACCCGATCGGCAAGGCTCCCGCGTCCGACGAGCCGACCGAGGCCGCCACCGCGACCTCGACCGCCCGGTCGACGACCTCCGCGCCGCCGGCGCGCGAGGAGGACGAGGACCCCGCGGAGCCGGCAGGACCTCCGCCGGCGCCCGCCGCGCCGCCGGCGCCCGTGGTCGCGTCGACGACGGCGGAACCCCCGGCGGCGACCGGCACCGTGGCGCCCGACCCGGGCGAGGACGCATCCGACCGGGCCGGCCGCTCCGAGGAGCCCACGGTCGGCTGAGCTCGCCTGCGTACCGGGCGGATCACCGCGTCCGGACCTGACACGGGTGCCCGTCGGCGGGCTACCGTGACCCGGTGACCGGACGCCATCACTTCGAGGTGGTGGCCTGGCGGGCCGACCGTCGGCTCACGCTCTACGTGCCGGGCATCGAGGCCTCGACGACGGTCGACGACCCGCGGGCCGCCGACGACGCCGTGCGCGAGCTGATCGCGGACCTGACCGGGTTCCCCTCCGAGGACATCAGCTGCGACATCCGGCTGGGGCGGCCCTGGCGCAGCGGCGCCTGAGCGGAGCGGCGGTCCCGCTACCCCGGCTGCTGCAGCGCCCCTGCGGCGACCCGCCGTACCGACGCGGTCAGGTCGTCGAGCACCGTGGTCCGCAGCCGCCAGTGCTGCCAGTACAGCGGCACGTCCAGATACCGCTCGCCGCCGAGGAGGACCAGGTGCCCGGCCGCGGTCTCGTCCCGGGCCGGGACGTCGGTGAACATCCCCCAGCCCAGGCCCGCCCGCACGGCCGCGTGGTAGCCGTCCGCGGCGGGGACGCGGTGCACCGCACCGGTGCACGGCCGATGGGTGATCGCCCGGGCGAACCGGGTCTGCAGCCGGTCCTCCGGCCCGAAGTCGACCCGCGGCGCCGCCGGGAACGCCAGCGCCGGGTCGCGGCCGTCGAACCAGCGTGCCGCGACCCCCGGTGTGGCCACCGCGCGGTAGCGCATCGCGCCCAGCGGCTCGGCCGCACAGCCGCGCACCGGTTCGGGTGCGGTGGTCACCGCACCGACCACGGTCCCGTCCCGGAGCAGGTCCGCGGTCCGGGACTCGTCGTCGACGTGCAGGTCGAGGCGGACGTCGTGCTCGGCGACCAGGGGCGCGAGCGCGTCGAGGAACCAGTGCGTCAGCGAGTCGGCGTTGACCGCGATCGGCAGGTGCGCCGGCGTCGTGGGGCCGAACGTCGCGGCGACCTCGCCCTCGAGCACCGCGATCTGGCGGGCGAGGCGCAGCAGCGTCTGCCCGGCGTCGGTCGCGGTGCACGGGCGGGTGCGGCGGACGAGGACCTGGCCCGCCTGCTGCTCGAGCGCCTTGATCCGCTGCGACACCGCGGACGGCGTGACGTGCAGCCGCGCCGCCGCGGGCTCGAAGCCACCCTCCTCCACCACGGCGCTCAGGGTGGCCAGCCGCTCCCGGTCGTACATGAAGCCATACTAATCTTACTGAAGAATCTTGAGCTGGATTGTGCCCTGACGGATCCTTAACGTCGTCCGCGTGACCTCCCCTAGCCTGTTCACCCCGCTGCTCGTGGGGTTCGGCACCGGCATCTCGTTGATCGCGGCGATCGGCGCGCAGAACGCGTTCGTGCTCCGCCAGGGCCTGCGCCGCGAGCACGTGCTGGCGGTGGCGTCGTTCTGCTCGGTGGCCGACCTGGTGCTGGTGACCGCCGCGATCGGGGGCGTCGGGACGGTCGTGGCCCGGGCCCCGGGCCTGCTCACCGCGGCGCGGGTGCTGGGGATCGTCTACCTGCTCTGCTACGGAGCGCTGGCGTTGCGGCGGGCCCGGCGGCCGGACGCGCTCGTCGCCGGGCCGGACCGGCGGGCGTCGACGCCGCTGCGGGTGGTGCTCGGGACGGCCGCGGCGATGACGCTGCTCAACCCGCACCTCTACCTGGACGTGCTGATGCTCGGCTCGATCGCGAACGCCCACCCCGGCGACGGCCGGTGGCTGTTCGGCGCCGGTGTCGTCGCGGCCAGCGTCACCTGGTTCTTCTCGCTGGCCTGCGGCGCGACCCGGCTGGCCGGGGTGTTCGCCCGCCCGGCGGCGTGGCGGGTCCTCGACCTCGGGGTGGCGGTCGTCATGCTCGCGATCGCGTCGACGCTGGCGGCCGGGCTCGCCCTTTCGTGATCACCCGGTCCCGTCGATCACGAGGTCGGCCCGGTCCCGGGTGGCGCGGATGCGGACGGCGTTGGGCTCGTCGACGTCGCGGACCCACCGTGCGGCGTGTTCCGGGGACTTGCCGAACCGCTCGTGCCGGGCCAGCAGCTGTCGTCGGCGCAGGTCGTCGGGTGGGTCGACGAACCACACCCGGTCCAGCTCGGCCGCGACGTCCGGCCACGGGTCGTCGGGCAGGAGCAGGTAGTTGCCCTCGGTCAGCACCAGCCGGGCCGGTGCCGCGACCCCGATCGACCCGGCCAGGGGCTGCTCGAGGTCGCGCTCGAACGCGGGCGCCCAGACCGTCTCGCCGGTGTCGGCGCGCAGCCGCCGCAGCAGCGCGAGGTAGCCGTGGGCGTCGAACGTCTCCGCGGCACCCTTGCGCTCGCGTAGCCCGAGCCGCTCCAGCGCGGCGTCGGCCAGGTGGAACCCGTCCATCGGGACGTGCGCGACCCAGGCGTCCGGTTCGCACCCCGGCGGCGGCGAGGCCCGCAACGCCGTCAGCAACTCGTCCACCAGCGTGGTCTTGCCCGCTCCCGGCGCGCCGGTGACGCCGAGCAGCACCCGCCGGCGGCCGTCGCCCACCAGCTCCCGGAGCGTGTCGGCGAGCACGTCGAGGTCGGTCACCCCGCCATTCTGACCCGTGCGCGGACATCGCTGCCGGAGCGACCATTTCCGCGCACGAGGGTTGCGGTTGACGCAGCGTCAAGCTCTAACGTTCGTCTCGTGACGGAGAGGGAGAGCTGGTCGACCGCCGAGGTGGTGCGGCTGACCGGGGTCACCTCGCGCACGTTGCGCCACTACGACCACATCGGACTGCTCGTCCCGGCCGACGGCACCGGGCGGGGCAGGGACCCGGGCGGGCAGCGTCGCTACGGGCGGGCACAGCTGCGACGGCTGCAGCACGTGCTGCTGCTGCGCGAGCTGGGTCTGGGCCTGGCCGACATCGCGGCGGTGCTCGACGGGCCCGGCGACGAGGTGACCGCACTGCGCCGCCACCACGACCGGCTGGTCGCCGAGGCCGACCGCCTGCTGCGGCTCGCCGACACCGTCGCGAAGTCCATCGAGGAGAGAGAAGGGGGAGACCCGATGAGTGCCGAGGAGATGTTCACCGCGTTCCGCAACGACCCGTACGCGGCCGAGGCGCGCGAGCGTTGGCCCGAGCAGTACGCGCAGTCCCGGGAGAGGACGGCCGGCTGGGGCCCGGAGCAGGTGGCGGCGATGCACGCCGAGAAGGACGCGGTGCACCGGAGGCTGGCCGAGCTGATGGCGGCCGGCGATCCGGTGGACGCCCCGGCCGTGCAGGACGCGGTCGCCGCGCACCACGCGTGGGTCGGTCGGTTCTGGACACCGGGCCGGGCTGCCTACGAAGGGCTGGGACGGATGTACGCCGACGACCCGCGGTTCACCGCGACGGTCGACGGCTACCGCGCGGGCCTGTCGCCGTATCTGCGGGACGCGATCGCCGTCTACGCCGCCGCGCACCTGGAGTAGGCGCCGGCCGCGCACCTGGAGTAAAGCGCAGTTGCGCGCCTGGAGAGGGGCGCGACCGGGCCGAGGACCTTCCCCGCTGCCGGAGGCGCGGGGAGAATCCCGGTCCATGCCGGTGCGGTCGGAGTTCGTCCCGGCGCGGCCCCCGGCCGCGCTGACCGGGCACGTGCGCCGCTATCTCGGCTACCGCGAGTACGGCGAGACGCCGGTGCGGCGCCGGCAGGCTCCGGTCGGCAGCTGCGCGCTGATCATCGGGTTCGGTCACCGGATCCGGCTCGGGGGCGGCTTCGGCACCGTCGACGCCGAGTCGTTCGTGGCCGGGATATCCGACGCCCACGTCCTCACCGAGTTCCGCGGGGAGCAGCACGGGATGCAGGTCGACCTCACCCCGCTCGGGCTCTACACGCTGCTCGGGCACCCGATGAGCGCGCTGACCAACCTGGTCCCGACGCTCGACGAGCTCGGCGACCCCGGGCTGGCCGCGCTACCGGCCCGGCTCGCCGGGCTGCCGGGGTGGCCTGCGCGGTTCGCCCACGTCAGCGACGTGCTGGCCCGGCGGCTGCTGGACGAGCGGGCACGCGTTCCGGACCCGGAGGTCCGGCACGCGTGGAACCGGCTGCGCGGAACCGGCGGGACGGCGGGCGTCGCGCAGCTGGCCACCGAGACCGGGTGGAGCAGGCGGCACCTGCTGACCCGCTTCCGCGACCAGGTCGGGCTGGCGCCCAAGGCCACCGGTCGGGTGCTGCGCTTCGAGCGCGCGTGCGGGCTGGTGACGGCCGGGTCCGGGTCGCTCGCCGACGTCGCCGCGCTCTGCGGCTACTCCGATCAGCCGCACCTGGTGCGCGAGTTCCGGGCGCTGGCCGGGGTCACCCCGACCGGGTACCGCACCGAGTGGAGCGTCACCGCCACACCGCCGGAGGCCGGGCCGGGCTGAGTTCCCAAACGTCCAATCACCGGGCTTCCCCGCGGTCCTACCCTTCCCCGCATGAGCATCCACCCGACACTGCGCTACACCGACCCGCGCGCCGCGATCACGTTCCTCACCGACGCGCTCGGCTTCCGCGAGCTGCACGTCTACACCGACGACGACGGCGCCGTCGCCCACGCCGAGCTGGCCTGGGACGACGGCCCCGACACCGGCGTCGTGATGCTGGGCGGGCGCTCCGACCCGCCCGGCCCGTTCGACACCGGAAAGGCCGTGCTCTACCTGACGGTCGAGGACCCGGACGCGCTGCACGACAAGGCCGTCGCGGCCGGGGCGAACGTGGTCATGGCGCTGACCGAGCAGGACTACGGGTCACGCGAGTTCGCCGTCGCCGACCCGGAGGACAACCGGTGGTGCTTCGGCACCTACCGCCCGGCACCGTGACGGCCACCCCCGACGCCGAGGACCCGCTCCCGCGCCTGCGCGAGATCTGCCTGTCGCTGCCCGAGGCCGCCGAGCGGGTCAGCCACGGCACACCGACGTGGTTCGCCCGACGGACGTTCGTGATGTTCGCCGAGCACCACCACGGACACCCACACGTCGCGTTCTGGTGCGCGGCACCGCCCGGCGTGGCACAGGAGATGATCGCGGCCGAGCCGGCGCGGTTCTTCCGGCCGGCCTACGTCGGGCACCGCGGCTGGCTGGGCGTCGTCCTCGACGGCGAGGGCACCGGGCCCGACGGGGCCGCCGTCGACTGGGACGAGATCACCGGGATCGTCACCGAGGCCTACCGCACGGTCGCGCCGAAGAAGCTTCTCGCGCGCCTCGACGACCCGGCTCGCTGATCATCCACGACCGGGCGCGGCCTACGATCACGGCCGTGCCATCCCTGCCCTCCCCGCTGCCGCTGCTCGAGCTCGGCGGCCACCGCGTGGAGTACGACGACGTGCCCGGCGACCCCGGCCGGGCCGCGCTGCTGTTCCTGCACGAGGGGCTCGGCTCGGTCGGGCTCTGGCGGGGCTTTCACCGGCGCATCGCCGAGGCGAGCGGTCGCCGCGCGGTGGCCTACTCGCGCGTCGGGCACGGCTTCTCCGACCTCCCGACCGCGCGGCGCGGGCCGTCGTTCATGTCCGACGAGGCGTCCGGCCCGGTCCCGGCGCTCTGCTCGGCGCTGCGGATGCCGCGTCCGGTGATCGTCGGGCACAGCGACGGCGCCACGATCGCGCTGCTCGCCGCCGCCCGTCACGACGTCACCGGGGTGGCCGTGATGGCGCCGCACGTGTTCACCGAACCGGTCGGGCTCGACGGCATCGCGGCCGCCCGCGACGCCTTCACCGACGGGACGCTGCGCGCGCGGATGGCGCGGCACCACCGGGACCCGGACGTGACGTTCCGGAGCTGGAACGACGTGTGGCTCTCTCCGGAGTTCCGCGACTGGGACATCCGCCCCGAGCTGGCCGCGATCACCGCACCGGTCCTGGGGATCCAGGGCGACGACGACCCGTACGGCACCGCCGCCCACGTCGAGGCCGTCCGCGACCGCGCGTGCGGCCCGGTGCGGCTCGTCGAGCTCTCCTGCGGGCACTCCCCGCACCTGGAGCGCCCCGACCAGACCGCCGGGGCGCTCCTGGACTTCCTGTCCGGCCTGCCGTGAGGCTCAGGTCGCGGTCCACCCCGTCCAGCGGGTCGGGGTCAGCACCGTGACCGGCCCGTCCGGGCGCTCGCGCCGGTAGGGCTCGTACTTCTCGACGAGCGCGTCCAGGGCCCGTTCCCGCAGCTCACCGGACGAGTGTTCGGTGATGGTGCCGTCCACGCGCACCCACCACAGCTGCGACCAGTCGTCGTCGTAGCGGTCGAACAGCAGCCCGGCACGCGGGTCGGCGTCGACGTCGCGCAGCCGCGCCAGCCGCCTGCCGCTCTTGGGCTTGGTCTTGTCCACCGCCGAGCAGAGGAGCCCGTCGACCACCGCGAAGGTGCAGGGCACCAGCCGGGGCGTGCCGTCGGTGTTGCGGATCGTGCCCAGCCGGGCGACCCGTTCGCCGGCCACCCGCCGCCGGCATTCGTCCTCGTCGAGAGTCGGCATCCGGGGTCTAGCCCGCCGCCGCCACGTCCACCCGGACGCCGAGGAGCTTCGCGTCCCGGGTCTCGCGGCGCTCGTGCTCCAGGAAGCTCGGCGCCGTGCACAGGAACAGCGTGCGGCCGTCGGCACCGCCGAGCGCGCAGGCGTAGCAGCCGTTCTCCCCGGTGGAGACGGAGTCCACGATCTCCCCGCCCGGGCGGACCCGCACCGCCCGGTTGCCGCGCGCGTCGGCCACCCAGATCGCGCCCTCGGCGTCGACCGCCGAGATGCCGTCCGGTGCCACCGAGAGCTCGCCGATCGCCTCCATGGTGTCGGTCGCCGTCGGGACCGCGCCGAAACGCGCCCAGTCGCGGCGGTCGGACAGCGCACCGTCGGCCGCGATGTCGAACGCGGACAACCGGTTGCCGAACGTCTCCGCGACCACCAGCGTCGAGCCGTCGACGATCGCGGGACCGTTCGGGAAGTGCAGCGGCTCGGAGACCTCGGTGACGCTGCCGTCGGTGTCCACCCGCAGCAGCGGCGCCGGGCTGCGCGGGTCGCCGGCCATCAGGTCGAACCCGAAGCTGCCCACGAAGGCCCGGCCGTGCCCGTCGACGACCATGTCGTTGAGCACCGACGGCGCGTGCCCGGACAGGTCGGCGTGCCGGGTCAGGGAGCCGTCGGTCTCACGGCGCAGGATCGACCGGTCGCGCATCGAGACGATCAGCAGCCGCCCGTCCGGCAGCCATCCCAGCCCGGACGGCTGCCCGGGCACCTCGGCCTCCACGCGCAGGTCCGAGCCGTCCTCGGCCGCGGAGAGGACCTGGTTGGTGTAGAAGTCGCTCACCCAGATCCGGCCCGCATGCCAGCGCGGTCCCTCCAGGAAGGACAGGTTCTCCAGGACCACCGTGCTCATGCTCAACTCCCGTGTCGACGACGTCGTCGCGGCCGAGTCTGGCCCGGACCGTCGCCCACCGCACGTCGCCGCGGAATGTTCCGGCAACGATGGTCGTTGAGCGTGCAACCACTTGCGCACAACCGGAGGTCCCCATGCCCGCCGTCACCGTCTCCGACGTCACGGTCCTGCCGCGCGTCCCCGAACCCGGCCCGACCGACCTCGACCGCGGCGTCCGCCGGGTCACGACCGCCCCGTCCGGCCACGAGGGCGAGGGGTTCCCGGTCCGCCGGGCGTTCGCCGGGGTGGACCTGCGCGACCTCGACCCGTTCCTGCACATGGACCAGATGGGCGAGGTCGAGTACGCGCCCGGGGAACCCAAGGGCACCGACTGGCACCCGCACCGCGGATTCGAGACCGTCACCTACATCATCGACGGCGAGTTCGAGCACTCCGACTCGCACGGCGGCGGCGGGTCGATCACCAACGGCGACACCCAGTGGATGACGGCCGGGTCGGGCCTGCTGCACATCGAGCGTCCGCCGGAGGCGCTGGTCGCCAGCGGAGGGCTGTTCCACGGCCTGCAGCTGTGGGTGAACCTGCCCCGGGCCGACAAGTGGCTCGAGCCGAAGTACCAGGACCTGCGCGCGGACGGGTCCGCGCTGCTCACCACCCCCGACGGCGGCGCGCTGGTCCGGGTGATCGCCGGCTCGGTCGGTGGCCACGAGGGGCCGGGCTCGACCTACACCCCGATGGCGATGATGCACGCGACCCTGTCCCCCGGCGCCCGGCTGCGGATGCCGTGGCCGCGGGAGTTCAACGCGCTGGTCTACGTCCTGTCCGGCGCCGGGACCGTCGGCGCGGACAAGCGCCCGGTCCGGACCGGCCAGCTCGCCGTGTTCGGGCCCGGTGACGTGATCACCGTCGACGGGAACGCGTCGCAGGAGTCGCGCCTGCCCGGGCTCGACGTCGTCCTGCTCGGCGGGCTCCCGATCCGGGAGCCGGTCGCCTGGGGCGGACCGTTCGTGATGAACACCGAGGCCGAGGTGAGGACCGCGTTCGAGGACTACCAGAAGGGCCGGTTGGGCGTGATCCCCGCGAGCTACGTCCCGCACGGGCACCTGGGCGGCACCACCTCCGCCTGAGAGACCGGTGCCGAGCGACGCACCATCGCCCTTCGACGGGCCGAAGCCCACGATGGTGCGTCGTTCGCCGCCGGGTTGTTCGGAGCGTGTCGGGTGAACGGCTTGAACCCCGGTGCCGAGACCCGGGCCAGTGACGCACTGTTGCACCGTCGTGCGCGACGCGCAGCCGTGGCGCGTCACTCGCGCCCACACGTCCCGGCCAGAGGACCCGAGCGGCGTTGCTCGATCCCTCTGCGGATCATCGCGACCGTCCGGTCGGGGGTGCGGAGCACGTCGTGGCCGACGAACCGGTAGATCCGCCAGTCGCGGTCGACCAGGTCGGTGCCGCGGCGGATGTCGCGGCGCACCCGTTCCGGACGCAGGTGGTCCGGGCCCTCGTACTCGATCCCGATCCGCAGGTCCGGGTAGGCGAGGTCGAGCCAGACGACCGTGCCGGCGACCGGGTCCTGGACCGGGAACTGCAGCTCGGGAGCCGGCAGACCGGCTCCGATCAGCAACAGCCGCATCCGGGTCTCCATCGGCGACCCGGATCGGGCGTCGGCCCGGCGGACCGCGTCGGCGAGTGCCGACGTTCCGCGGGCGCCGGGATGTCGGTCCGCCACGTCGAACACCCGCTCGGGCGCGAACGTCCCCACGTTCGCCAGTGCGTCGAGCGCGACCACCGCCTCGACCGGATCCGGTGCCCGCCGGACCAGGTCGTAGCCGGTGCGCACCGCCGTGGTCACCCGCATTCCCCGGGCGAGCGTGATCTCCTCCGGGAGGAGCGCCTCGCGCCGGACCACCAGCCCGGGCCGGGACCGGATCCGCGCCCCGCACGCCGACACCTCCTGCGGCGCGCCCCGTGGGGCACAGTCCGCGCCCTGGACGTTCGCCGCCGAGAAGCCGCACAGCACCCCCTGCTCCCCCACCAGCGCCGACGCGGCACGTTCGCGGAGTAGCTCGTCCGGCTCGTCACACACGAGCGCGTAGACGTCCGGGTGCAACCGCCGGAACCGTGGCCCACGCAACGTGGACCACCGGACCAGTCCGGCCGCGACCGCCTCGGAGCCGCGGAACGCCACCGGCCAGCCACGAACGCGCCCACGTTCCTGCTCGACCCTCGCCATGGGGACAACGGTCGCCGGAGCCCGGCACCTGCGGCGAGGGTTCGGCCCGGTCCGGAACGCCACGCCGCGAACGGGCGGCGCAATCGCGAAGGGGCGCCCGCCGCGCCGAGACACCGATTACGCCCCGGGGTGCTCGATCCGGGTTGCATGACGCGTCGTTCGCGCGCACGGACCCCTGCTCAGGTCGCTTGCGTACCGAGTGACGCGCTACGGCGGTTCGACCGTCCACTCGCGACCACCATGCGTCACTCGCCGGCCGCGGCCGGTACGCCGCACCTTTACTCAACCTATGGGTTGAGTACGCCGGAGATCCGCGCTATGGTTCTAGTCAACCGCAAGGTTGAGCAAGGAGGAGAGCGATGGAGGACCGGCTGAACCGGGTGTTCTCGGCACTGGCCGATCCGATCCGGCGCGACATGGTGGCCCGCCTGGCCGCCGACGACGCGACGGTGAACGAGCTCGCCGAGCCCTACGACGTGTCCCTGCAAGCGGTCTCCAAGCACCTCAAGGTGCTCGAGGAGGCGGGGCTCGTCAGCCGTTCCCGGCAGGCGCAGCGCCGGCCGGTGCACCTCGAGGCGGAGGTGTTCGACCTGATGACGGCATGGATCGAGCGGTACCGGCGGCAGGCCGAGGAGCGTTACCGGCGCCTCGACGCCCTGCTCGCCGCGATGGACGAGAGCAGCAACAGCAGATCGGCAACCGACCAGGAACGGGGAGCATCATGAGCACCACGACCCACGAGACCACCATCGAGGCCGTCACCGACGCGCCGGCCGTCCGGATCGTCCGCGAGTTCGACGCCCCGCCGGAGGCGGTGTTCCGGGCCCACACCGACGCCGCACTGGTGAAGCAGTGGCTCGGCCCGCGCAACCTGCGGATGACGATCGACCACTGGGACGCCGAGACCGGCGGCGGCTACCGCTACACCCACCGCGACGACGACGGCGAGTACACCTTCTACGGCTCGTTCCACGAGGTCCGCCCGGCCGAGCGGATCGTGCAGACGTTCTGCTACACCGGCTTCCCGGACTCGGTCTGCCTGGAGACGATGACGTTCACCGATCTCGGCGGGCGCACCCGGCTCGTCGGCACCTCGACGTTCGAGTCCACCGAGGCGCGCGACATGATGCTGGCCAGCGGGATGGAGGTCGGCGTGAACGAGGGCTTCGCGCAGCTCGACGAGCTGCTGGCCCGCTCCTGACCGCCTCCGGCCCACCCACCGGATCGGCCCGGGCGGCACCGCGCGAGCGGACCGCCCGGGCCGCTCCGGTGGGTGGGGCAACCTGCGGGGCCGCCGCTACCGGGCGCAGGAACTGTCGGTGGCCCCGCCTAACCTGGGCCCGTGCTCGTCGTTCACGCCCTGTGGTCCCCCGGTCGGGGCGTACTGCTGTGGGCCGAGGACGGCGAACGACCGGCGCGGACGTCGCGGCGCTCGTTGCGCAGCGCACGGCCGCACCCGTTCGCGGTGCCGTCCTCGGAGCTGGCCGGGATCCATCCCGGCCGTCCCGTGAGCACCACCCTGCTGCTGCCCTCGCGGGCCAACGGTCCGCTGGACTCCCCCGCCCTGGTGCGCGCGGGCGGCCCGGCCCGGGGCCGCGCGTCCCTGTCGCTGGCGCCGTGGAGCGTCCCGGGGGTGCTGGTCGACGTGACCGAGCTGGACGACCCCGCACCGGACGTGCGCTACGGCGACTCGGTCGGGCACATCGTCTCGGTCGCCCGCTTCGCCGCGGAGCTGGCCGGGCGGGGCCGGGTGCTCCCGACGCTCGACGACGACGGCGCCGGCAACGGCGGCGGGCCCGCCCCGCGGGCGCGCTGGCGCCCGGTCGTGCAGGGACTCGACGCGGTGTCGCGCAGGGCCCTGGTCGACGCGACGCCGCCGGCGGGACGGGCCGAGCAGCGCCGCGCGGGCGACGTCGCCGGCCGCGATCCCAGCGAGCTCGTGGACGACGCGCTGGCCGTGCTCACCGACGCCGCGGTGCGGGAGCGGCTGGGCCGCTCCGCCGAGCCCCTGCGCCTGGTCCCGGCACGTCGCGGGCGCTCACGGACGACGGCCGTGGCCACCGAGGCGTGGCTGGACGCGCTCACCGGTGAGGACCCGTCGGTGGCCGCACCGGAGCACGAGGTGGCCGAGCTCGCGCGCTCGCTGCAGAAATGGGACGACGTCGGCAGCGAACCGGCCGGCCCCGGCCGGGCCGTGTTCCGCCTCGCCGAGGTGCGGACCCTGCACGACCCGGCCGACCCCGGCGAGGACCCGGACGACCAGACCGGCGACGGCACCCGCTGGGAGCTGCAGTTCGCGCTGCAGTCCACCGACGACCCCAGCCTGCAGCTCGACGCCGACGACGTGTGGGCCGGGGACGCCGACACGCTGATCGCCGGCGCGCAGGACCTGTTGCTCGCCGAGCTCGGCCGGGCCGCCCAGGTGCTCCCGGACCTGGTCCCGGCTCTGCGCCGGGCCCGGCCGGCGACGCTGGACCTCGACGTCGAGGGGGCGCACGGCTTCCTGACCCGGGACGCCTCGACGCTGGTCACCGCCGGGTTCGGGGTGCAGCTGCCGGCCGGCTGGAACGGGGCGCGCCCGCTCGGGCTGCGGCTGTCCGCGGCGTCCGCCCCGGCGCCCGGGGTGATCGTCCGCGGCGGGCTGGGCCGGGAGGAGCTCTCCGGTTTCCGCTGGTCGATCGCGGTCGGCGACGAGGAGCTGGGCGAGGAGGAGATCGCCGCCCTGGTCGCGGCGAAGGCCCCGCTGGTGCGGGTGCGCGGGCAGTGGGTCAGCGTGGACGCGACCGCACTGGCCCGGGGGCTGGACTTCCTGCGCCGTCGCCGCAGGCACGCGCCCACCGCCGCCGACGTCCTGGCCGTGAGCCGCGGCGACGTCGACACCCCGCTGCCGGTCACCGGCGTCCGGGCCGACGGGTGGCTCGCCGACCTGCTCGAGGGCACCGCGGACCGGGCGCTCGACCCGACCCCGGCCCCGCCCGGGTTCCTGGCCACCCTGCGGCCCTACCAGGAGCGCGGGCTGTCCTGGCTGGCGTTCCTGTCCTCGCTCGGGCTCGGCGCGTGCCTGGCCGACGACATGGGCCTGGGCAAGACCGTGCAGCTGCTGGCCCTGGAGATGCACGACCGGCACGGCGCGGGGACGGGCAAGGACATCGGACCGGGCGCACCGACGCTGGTCCTGTGCCCGATGTCGCTGGTCGGGACATGGCAGCGGGAGGCCGCCCGGTTCGCCCCGGGCCTGCGGGTGCACGCCCACCACGGCGCCGCGCGTCCGCACGGCGACGAGCTGGACGCCCTGCTGGGCGGCGTCGACGTCGTCGTCACCACCTACGGCACCGCCACCCGCGACGCCGAGGAGCTTCAGCGGTGGCGCTGGCACCGGCTCGTCCTCGACGAGGCGCAGGCGATCAAGAACGCGAACGCGACGGCGTCGCGGGTCGTCCGCGGGTTCGACGCGGCGCACCGGATCGCGCTGACCGGCACCCCGATGGAGAACCGGCTGGCCGAGCTGTGGTCGGTGCTGGACTTCCTCAACCCCGGGCTCCTCGGTGCCCCGGAACGGTTCAAACAGCGCTTCGCGATCCCGATCGAGCGCCACGCCGACCCGGACGCGGCCAGGAAGCTGCGCCGGATCACCCGCCCCTACCTGCTGCGCCGGGTCAAGACCGACCCGGAGGTGATCGACGACCTCCCGGAGAAGATCGAGATCATCCAGGACTACCGGCTCACCCGGGAGCAGGCCTCGCTCTACCGCACCGTCGTCGACGACATGATGGAGAAGATCGAGGACTCGCAGGGCATCGAGCGTCGCGGCAACGTGCTCTCGGCGATGGCCAAGCTCAAACAGGTCTGCAACCACCCGGCGCAGCTGCTGCACGACGACTCACCGATGAGCCACAGAGACGGACACAGCCGGTCGGGGAAGGTGGCGCGGCTCGAGGAGATCCTGGGCGAGATCCTGGCCGAGGGCGACAAGGTGCTGTTGTTCACCCAGTTCACCGAGTTCGCCGCGATGCTGCGCCCGCACCTGTCCGCCCGGTTCGACACCGAGGTGGCCTACCTGCACGGCGGGACGTCGAAGTCCCGTCGTGACGAGATGGTGACCCGGTTCCAGGCCCCCGGCGGGCCGTCGATCTTCCTGCTCTCGCTCAAGGCGGGCGGCACCGGCCTGACGCTGACCGCGGCCAACCACGTGGTGCACCTGGACCGCTGGTGGAACCCCGCGGTGGAGAACCAGGCGACCGACCGCGCGTTCCGGATCGGGCAGAAGCGCACCGTGCAGGTCCGCAAGTTCTGCTGCCCCGGCACCGTCGAGGAACGGATCGACGCGCTGATCGAGTCGAAGAAGTCGCTCTCGGAGATGGTCGTCTCGGACGGCGAGGACTGGCTGACCGGCCTGTCCACCGGCGAGCTCCGGGAGGTGTTCGCGCTGGGCAGCGAGGCCGTCGGCGACGACCCCGCCGGGGACGACTTCTCCGGGGAGCACACAGGGGCCGGCCGATGAGCGACCGCCCGTTCTGGGCCGACGAGGACTACGCCGCCCGCAAGCCGCTGCGCGTGCACGGCGGCGTCCAGATCCACTCGACCCGCGGCACGATCGCGCGGACGTGGTGGTCGGCGCGGTTCATCGGTGTGCTGGAGGAGCTCGGGGTCGGCGGGCGGCTCTCCCGCGGGCGCACCTACGCCCGGTCCGGGCAGATCGTCTCGCTCGACGTGGACGCCGGCGCCGCCGTCGCGCTCGTGCAGGGCACCCGGCCGGCTCCGTACAGGGTCCGGATCGGGTTGCGGGTCTGGGACAAGGAGCAGTGGGCGCGGGCCGAGCAGGCGCTGGCCGACGACGCGTTCTACGCGGCGACCCTGCTGGCCGGCGGGATGCCGACCGAGATCGTCGAGCTGCTCGACGGGCTGGGGCTCTCGCTGTTCCCGGACGCCTCGGGCGAGCTGTCGATGGACTGCTCCTGCCCGGACGTGACGGTGCCGTGCAAGCACCTGGCCGCGGTGTTCTACCTACTCGCCGAGCGCTTCGACGCGGACCCGTTCGAGCTGCTGGCGCTGCGCGGTCGGGACCGCGAGACGTTGCTGGCGAACCTGCGCGAACGCCGCGGGACCGCGGCCACCGAGCGGGAGCCGTCCGCGCCACCGGCGTCGGTGCCCCCGCTGTCGGAGGTGCTGGACCGCTTCTACGACGCCGCACCGGCCGGCGTCACCCCGCCGCGCCCGCCGGTGACCTCACCGGACGCGGTGCTCGACCAGGTCCCCGAGCTCCCGGCCCGGGTGCGCGGCTCGAGCGTCACCGACCTGCTCCGTCCCGCCTACCGCGAGCTCGCCGCCGACGACTGACGGCGCACCCCGGACGACGCTGTCAGACGGCGGCGACCGGCTCCAGCCGCCCGCGGCGCGCGACCCGGCGCCCGAACCAGATGGTGGTCAGCGGCGGGATGCTCGCCAGCAGCCCGACCACCGTCGTGCGCAGGTCCCACCGGAACGTGCGCGCGGTGAGCAGCGTGACGAGGACGTAGGCCACGAACAGTGCCCCGTGGACCGGCCCGAAGATCGTCACGCCGATGTCGTCGAACACGACCAGGTACTTGAACACCATGCCGATCAGCAGGCCGGTCCAGGAGCAGGCCTCGGCGATCGCGACGCCGCGGAAGATCCGGGCCAGGACGGTGGGGTCGATCATCGGTGCCGCTCCTCGTACGGGTCGGGCGCTACTGCCGTCCACTGTGCCGCACTCCCCGACCCGAACTTCTACCGGGTGTCGAATCCCACCCTCGCCGATGAGATCGGGCGGCCGGGCCGGTCGTCACCGGCAGACCCGCATCGAACCGAGGAGCCAGCCGTGCCCGAGACCACCACGCCCGCGATCGACCTCACCCCGACCGCGCGCGCCGTCGCCGCGCTGGTCCGGGCGGTGCGCGACGACCAGCTCGACGCGCCCACCCCGTGCCTCGACATGACCGTCGCGACGCTGCTGGACCACCTGCACGGTCTGGCCGGGGCGTTCCGCGACGCGGCCGCGAAGTCCGTGCCGCCCGGCGGGTCACAGGCCCCGCGCCCGTCCGCGGAGGACCTGGTCGCGGACTGGCGCGAGTCCGTGCCTGCCGTGCTCGACGAGCTCGCCGCCGCCTGGACCGACCCGGGCGCGTGGGAGGGCATGACCGAGGCCGGCGGTCTCGAGCTGCCCGGCGGGATCGCCGGGGTCGTCGCGCTGGACGAGATCGTGCTGCACGGCTGGGACCTGGCCGCCGCGACCGGGCAGGACTTCCGCCCCGACGACGCCGCGGTGGCGGTGTGCCTGGAGTTCACCGGGTCGATGTCGGGTCCCGGCCAGGAGGAGAGCCGCCAGGGCCTGTTCGGCCCGGTCGTCCCGGTCCCCGACGACTCCCCCACCCTGGA
>NZ_JADQDD010000011.1 GCF_019263595.1 Pseudonocardia sp. KRD291
CCGGCCGACCGCCCCGGAGACCGCCCGGCCGACCCGGTGGTCGCCGCCGGATGGGTCGCGGTCGCGCTGGGCGCCGGGGTCGTCGCCGCCGGGCTGACCGGTGGCCTGTCCTCGGGCGCGGCGGCCGGGATCGGTGCGGCGCTCACCCGGATCGGGATGGATGTGTGCGGTGTCGTGTGTGTGGGCGCCGCGCTGCTGGGGCGGCTCGTCCCCGGGCGGGCCGGTCGCGTCCCGGACCGGGTGCTGCTGGTCGCCTCCGGCGTGTGGCTGGGGCTGGGCGGGCTCGACCTCGTCTCGCGGGCGGCGCTCGTCGCCGGACGCCCGATCGGTGAGATCGGCACGGCCGATCTCACCCGGTTCCTGACCGGCCCCGCCGCCGGGGCCGGTCTGCTGGTCGCCGCCGCCGCCGCGACGCTGGTTCTGGTGGGCGCCTCGGCCCGGGCCGGCGCACCGGAACGTCCGGTCCCGCCACCGACGGCGCTCCTGGTCGTGGCGCTGGCCGGGCTCGCCGGACCGGCCGCGACCGGGCACGCCGCGGCGGCCGGGTCCGGGGCCGCCCTCGCGGTGACGGCGGTGTCCCTGCACGTCGTCGCGGCCGCACTGTGGGTGGGCGGGCTCGGCGCGGTCCTGCTGGAGGGTGGTCTGCCGGAGGGCGTCCTGACCCGCTGGTCCCGGCTGGCCGGATGGTGCCTGGGGATCGTCGCCGTGTCCGGGGTGGTGTCGGCGACGACCCGCATCGGGACCTGGACGGAGCTGCTGACGACCGGGTACGGCGGACTCGTCCTGGCCAAGGTCGCGTGTCTGGGGCTGGCCGGTCTGCTGGGCGGCGCGGCGCGGGCCCGGCTGCGTGCGGGCCGGACGCCGGTGCTGCGCTGGGCCGGAGTGGAGATCCTGGTGATGTCGGTCGCGGTCGGTCTCGCGGCGACCCTGGGCCAGACCGCCTGACGGCATCGGCCCACTGCCGGGCGGTTCCCCGGGGCACTCCCGCGGAAGAGGCGGGGACCCTCTTCCCGAAATTTTGCTCACCAACTCTCAGAGTTGGTGAGCTAATTTCCGCACAGCGACCCGCCCGGGAGCGGGGCTGCCCGGCCGAGCCCCGGAACGACGTCACCCCGGTCCGCGGGAGGCGAACCGGGGTGACGGGAAGCAGGAGTGGAGCTGAGGGGAATCGAACCCCTGACCTTCTCGATGCGAACGAGACGCGCTACCAATTGCGCCACAGCCCCAAGGGCCCGCCTCGCAGGCGGACTCGAGAACCATATCAGGGGCTACTCACCGACCGCGCGCCGGTGCTCGATCATCGGCCCCGCGGTGTCGTCGGTGTCGGTGTCGAGCGCGGAACCGGGAGTCGGCGCGATGTCGAGCGTGGGGACGGCGTCGAGCTGCTCCTCGTCGTCGACGTCGACCAGCGAGGTTCCGGCCGGGATCGGCGGCGGCGGGGCGGCGCTCAGGCGCGGAAGGCTGGACTCCGGCTCGTCACCGCCGGCCCCGTCGGTGGTGCGGCGGCGGGCGGGCAGCACGCCCAGGGGCTCGCCGGTGCCGCGGATCCGCGACGGCTCGCCGTCGTCGGCGGTCCAGTCGTCGTCGTGGTCCTGGTCGTCGTCGAGCGCGGTCTCCTCGACCGCGTCCACGTTCCCGGCCGCCTCGTGGACGTCGTCCTGGTCGACGAGACCGGCCTCACGCCCGCGCCGCGCCCAGTCGTCGAGCTCGGGGTCGTCGGCTGCGGCGCTGCGCCGCGTGCCGGCCAGTCGCGCGGCCCGGCGGTCCCGGATCGCCTCCTCGATCCGGACCTGGCGTCGCAGGTAGGTCAGGTAGCCGGCCAGGCCCGCGCCGAGTACTCCGGTCGCCCACCAGAACAGGCCGGTGACCAGCAGCGCGGCCGCCACGGAGGCGAGCAGCAGCACCAGCAGACCGAGCACGACGCGCTGGCGGAACGCGTACTTGGCGTGCGCGGCGACGGCCGCGGCCTCCGGGTCGTAGCCACCGCGACCGGGGCGGTACCGGGCCGGCGGACGCTCCCACTGCCGGTCGTCCTCGTCGTGGACGTCGTGTCCGTCCCCGAGATCGTGGACGTCGCGTTCGACCCCGAGATCGAGCTCGGCCTCGGAGTCCGGGACCAGTTCGTCGTCGAGCTCCTGTTCGAGGTCGTCGCGCAGGTCCTCGTCACGCAGGTCCTCGTCCCGCAGGTCCGGACGGTCGTCGGCGGAGTCCCGGTCCCGGGGCGCCGGGACGTCGTCCCGGCGCTCGACCAGCTCACCCACCGTCGTCGCACCTCGGTCGTCGAGCCGTTCCATCACGCCCACCTCCGGGAATCGATGCCGCATGGGCCGCTCCAGCACCCGCCCGGAGAGCAGCGCGGGGCTGAGCCGGGCCACCTCCTGCTGACGCCGTGCGACCGTCGGAACCAGGATCAGCAGCCACAGCACGACCAACCCGACGAATATCAACGAGCTGGGCACGGCTGCCTCCTCCCCGACCGGCGCAGTCCACCCGTGACCCCGGCCCCGACTCCGCGGTCACGTGCCGATCACCGTAACCAGCGAGCGACCAGGGTCCGGGAAGCGACGCGCCGTCATCACCCGGACAGATCGTGATTCACCCGAGGTTGATGTTGCGTCTGTGACCAGTGTGGGTCAACGACTCGATCACACACCG
The DNA here is from genome assembly GCF_019263595.1 of Pseudonocardia sp. KRD291. Taxonomy (GTDB): domain Bacteria; phylum Actinomycetota; class Actinomycetes; order Mycobacteriales; family Pseudonocardiaceae; genus Pseudonocardia. The sequence continues at coordinate 2,656 of NZ_JADQDD010000011.1, forward strand.
TACTCACCGACTACAGTGTGCAACAAGAACGCGTTCAGGCCCAGCCCGCGCGGCGCTCCCGGACCAGCCGGCCGGCCAGGCCACCGGCCGGGATCTCCTCGGCGGTCATCGCGTAGCTGTGGTGGTCGCGCCAGTCACCGTCGACGTCGAGATAGCGGCGCAGCACACCCTCGTGCCGGAACCCGAGCTTGCCCAGAACCCGCAGGCTGGCCACGTTCTCCGGGCGGACGGTCGCCTCGATCCGGTGCAGCCGCGCCGCGGTGAAGCAGTGGTCGACGACCAGCGCGACGGCCGCCGTCGTCACCCCGCGACCGGCCATGCGGCTGTCGCACCAGTAGCCGACGTAGGCCGAGAGCAGCGGTTCGCGGACGACGTTGCCGATCATCACGTGCCCGGCCAGCCGCCCGTCGACGGTGATCGCGAACGGCAGCGTCGTGCCGCGGCGGGCTGCCGTGCGCAGCAGGTACCAGCGACCGGGCCACTCGACGCTCGCGTTGCGCCGGGCCCAGCCGCCGTAGGGGGTCGGCTCCCACGGGGTCAGGTAGGCCTCGTCGCGCAGCCGGATCGTCGACCACGCCCCCGCGTCGGTCAGCCGGACCGGGCGCAGCGCCACCTCGCCCGCGGCGACCCGCAGCGGCCCGAGCCGGGCCGGCCAGCCGGGGTGCCCGCCGAGCGGCTCGGGAACGGGTGGGGGCATGCGCGGTCCGCTCGGTCTCGACGTTCGCTACGCGCGCTCAGCCACGACCGCGCGGGAGGAGCTCGACCTGCTCGCCGACCGTCAGCTCGGTCACCGCCTCCGGCACCACCGCGAGCGCGTTGACCTCGGCCAGCACCGCCAGCAGGTGCGTGCCGGACGCACCGAGCGGCTGGGCCAGGTACCCGCCGCCGGCCTCCTCGCGCAGCAGCCGGGACGGGATGTAGGAGCGCCGACCGGCCGGCGAGGTCAGCGGCGACGTCAGCCGCGCACCGATCGGCCGCCGCTGCGGTTCCAGCCCCAGCGCCAGCCGGATCAGCGGCCGGGTGAACACCTCGAACAGGATCAGCGCGGTCGAGGGGTGCGACGGGAACAGGAACACCGGCACCGCGTCCTGGCCGAGCCGCCCGTAGGCCTGTGCGGAGCCCGGGTGCATCGAGACCCGGGTGTCATCGATCCCGCCGAGGTCGGCGAGCCCGGCCTTGGCCTCCGCCCCGGCCGCCCCGCCCGCCGCCCCGCACACCACGACGATCTCGCTGGCCGGCAGCAGGTCCTCCACGGCGGCGCGGATCTCGCCCGCGTTGCCGCCGACGGTCCGCGAGCGGTTGGTCTCCGCGCCCGCCTCGCGCGCGGCCGCGGTCAGCGCGTGCGAGCAGACGTCGGCCACCTGACCGGCCGAGGCCGAGCGCGACACCTCCACCAGCTCGTCGCCGACCGAGACCACCGACACCCGCGGGCGCGGGTGCACCAACAGCTTGTCCCGCCCGGCCGCGGCCAGCATGGCCACCTGTACGGCTCCGACGGTCGCGCCGTCCCGGACTGCGACGTCGCCGGGCTGCACGTCCTCCCCGACCCGCCGGACGAACCCGGCCGAGGGCACCCCGCGGTGCACCTGCAGGCGGGCCGACCCGCCGTCGGTCCAGCCCAGCGGCGCGACGGCGTCGGCCAGCGTCGGCAGCGGCGCACCGGCCGCGACCCGGACGGCCTGCCCGGGCTGCAGCCGCAGCGGCTGCCGGGACCCGGCGGCGATCTCCCCGACGACCGGCACGGTCGCCGGCTCGGACTCGCCGGCCCCGGCGACGTCGACGCTGCGCACGGCGTAGCCGTCGATCGCGGCCTGGTCGAACACCGGCAGCGGGCGCGCCGCGATGACCTCCTCGGCGCTGCGCAGACCCTGGGCGTCGGAGATCGCGACCCGGACCGGCGCCGGGCGCACCGCGGAGTCCAGGATCCGGGAGAGCTGCTCGTCGACCGTGCGCACGTCTAGCCCTTCAGCCGGTCGTCGAGCCAGGTCCGCAGGTCGTCGCCGTACTCCGGGTCCTGCAGGGCGAAGTCGACGAACGCCCGCGCGAACCCGCCCGGGTTGCCCAGGTCGTGGCGCCCGCCGCGGTGCACGACCACGTGCACCGGGTGCCCCTCGGAGATCAGCAGGGCCACCGCGTCGGTGAGCTGCAGCTCACCGCCCGAACCGGGCGTGATCCGGTCCAGCGCGTCGAAGATGGCCCGGTCGAGCACGTAGCGGCCGGCCGCGGCGAGCGTGGACGGCGCGTCGTCGGGCGCGGGCTTCTCCACCATCCCGTGCACCTGCTTGACGTCGTCGTCGTCGGTGTCGCTGACGTCGAACACGCCGTAGGCCGAGATCTGCTCGCGCGGGATGTCGAACGCGCACAGCACACTGCCGCCGTGCCGGGACCGGACCTCCGACATCCGCTCCAGGACCCCGGTCGGGAGCACCAGGTCGTCGGGCAGCAGCACGGCGATCGCCTGCTCGTCGTCGTCCAGCGCGGGCCCGGCCTGGGCGACGGCGTGCCCGAGGCCCTTGGGCTCGTACTGGTAGACGGAGTCGACCGAGAGCAGGCCGGGGGCGCGGCGGACCTTCTCCAGCAGCGCGTCCTTGCCCCGGTCCTCCAGGGTCTTCTCCAGCGCGGGGTCGGGCCGGAAGTACTCGGCGACCGACTCCTTGCCCGGCGAGGTGACGATCAGCAGCCGCTGCGCGCCGGCCTGTGCGGCCTCCGCGGCGACGATCTCGATGCCCGGCGTGTCGACGACCGGGAGCAGTTCCTTCGGTACCGCTTTGGTGGTCGGCAGGAACCGGGTGCCCAGGCCGGCGGCGGGCACGACGGCGGTACGGAACGCGGCCGGGGGCCAGGACTGCGCGGTCATGGTCGGCGAGCCTATCTGCGCGGCTAGCGTGGAGGTGTGACGGCTCGCAAGGACTCACCCGCACGATCTGGCACGGATTCACTCCGGGAGGACAAGCGTGCGCTGCGGCGACGCCTGCTCGACGCCCGCAAGGCCCGCGGCGACGACGCCCGCGCGGCGGCCACCGAGGCCCTGACCCGGCACGCCCTGGCCCTCGCCGAGGGGGTCGAGGGCCCGATCTGCTGCTACCTGCCGGTCGGCCCGGAGCCGGGCGCTGCCGGTTCGGGTACCTCGACGGTCCCCGACGCGCTCCTCGCCGCCGGGCACGAGGTGCTCGCCCCGATCGTCCCGGCCGAGCCCGGCCCGCTGGACTGGACCCGCTACGAGGGCCCGGACGCGCTGGCCGCCGGGAAGCTCGGGGTGCGCGAGCCGGGCGGGCGGCGGCTGGGCACCGCGGCGATCGCCCGGGCCGGGCTGGTGCTGGTCCCGGCGCTGGCCGTGGACGTGCACGGGCACCGGATCGGGCGCGGCGGCGGCTACTACGATCGGACCCTGCCCGCGGTCCCGGCCCCGACCCCGCTGGCCGTACTGCTGCACGACGACGAGCTGATCGACCTGGTCCCGGCCGGGGAGCTGGACGTCACGGTGGCGCAGGTCATAGTCCCGACGCGCGGTGCGGTTGCGGTGCGGAACAACGGCTGACCCGACAGGGTTATGCTGGCACTCGCACCAGCGGAGTGCCAGCGTTGAGTCACGGAGGAAGTTGTGCCGACCTACCAGTACGCATGCACGGCGTGTGACCACCGATTCGAGGCGGTACAGGCGTTCTCCGACGATGCGCTCACCACGTGCCCGAACTGCGAGGGCAAGCTCCGCAAGGTCTTCTCCTCGGTCGGCATCGTGTTCAAGGGCAGCGGCTTCTACCGCACCGACAGCCGCGCCGGCGCGGTGAACGGCGGCGGGTCGTCGGACTCCAAGACCACCGAGTCGAAGTCCGACTCGTCCGGTAGCTCCTCGGGCTCGGACTCCGGGTCCTCGAGCTCGTCGTCGGACTCGAAGTCCTCCGCCGGCTCGAGCACGTCGTCCGGTTCGGGCTCGGGATCGTCCGGCTCGGGATCGTCCGGGTCGAGCTCCTCGTCGAGCTCCCCGGCCGCCGCGTCGTCCTGACCGCTCCACACCCCCGGCGCGGGTCGCCGGGGCCCGGGTTGTCCACAACCTGACGCGGCCGTCCACAGGTCCGTGACCGGGCCGTGCACGGTGCACCTCCCGTCCTACCGTCGGAGCACATCGACGGTGGAGGCGACGCATGGGCGACGACGATCGGCGCGGCGGCGGGCGCCGGGAGCGTGCGGCGCTGGCCGCCCGCCCCTGGCGCCGGTTCCTCGCCGTCCTGCGCGGGCCGGGCTGGGCCCGCGTCGCGCTGGCGCGACGGGTCGGTGCCGGGGCGCTCGCCACGGTCGCCGTGGTGCTGGCGGTGGCCCCGGACGGGTCGGCGGACCAGGCCCCGGTCCTGGTCACCGTGCGCGACCTGGCACCCGGCTCGGCGATCCGGGCCGAGGACCTGGCGGTCCGCACGTGGCCGTCGGCGCTCGTCCCGGCCGGGGCGCTGCGCGCGCCGCCGGACGCGCAGGGTCGGGTCGCGGCCGGCGCGGTCCGGGCCGGCGAGCCCCTGACCGACCTGCGGCTGGTCGGTGTCGAGCTGACCGTCCGGGCGGGCGGCCCGGACGCGGCGGCGGTCCCGCTGCGTCCCGCCGACCCGGCCGTGGCCGCGCTCCTCGCACCCGGCACCGTCGTCGACGTGGTGACGCTGGGTCCGGGCGACGCCGCACCCGGGGCGGACGCCGGCGACGGCGGGTCCGGAGCGCGGGTCATCGCCGGGCGGGCCACCGTGCTCACCGTGCTGCCCGCCCAGACCCAGGGCGTGGGCCGGTCCGGTGCGGGGCCGCTGGTGCTGGTCGCGCTCCCCCGCGACGCCGCCACCGACGTCGCCGCGGCCTCGCTGGCCGGTGAGATCGCCGTGACACTGCGCTGACGGGGCCGACGGGACCGACGGGGCTGACGGGGCTGACGGGACCGACCGGGCCCGACGGGGCCGACCGGCGCGGGTCAGCCGCCGTGGTGCGGGGGGCGGTTCTCGCGGAGCCAGCGGTCGGCGTCGGGATCCTCGCGCTCGGCCGCGGAGCCGGTGTCGCCGTGCTCGTCGCGCGTGGTCTGCACCTCGTCGCCGAAGACCTCGGCGATCCGGCGGCGCACCTCGTCCGGCAGTTCGCTCATGGCCCCATCGTGCCGTTTCCGCACAACCGGTGCGCACAGTGGAACGATGGGGTCACACACCCGCAGCGAACGATGCGGACGAGCACCGAGGGAGGGACCCGCGATGGGATTCCTGGACAAGGCCCGCGAGGCCGCGGAGAACGCGATCGAGAAGGCCGCTCCGCACATCGAGAAGGCGAAGGAGAAGGCCGGGCCCGCGCTGGAGCAGGCGAAGGAGAAGGCGGCCCCCTACGTGGGCAAGGCCGCCGAGCAGGTCGACAAGGCGACCGGCGGCAAGTACACCGAGCAGATCGGCAACGCCAAGGGCAAGGTCGAGGACGCGCTCGGCGGCACCTCGTCGACCCCGCCGCCCGCGGGTGGCGTCGGCACGCCGGACACCGTGTCGAACAAGGGGCCGGTCTCCGCCGTCCCGCCGACGCCGCCCGGCGGTGACGCGCTGTCCCCGCAGGACCGCAGGCCGGCGGACTCCACCACGCCGAACCCGGTCTCGGCCGTGCCGCCGCCCCCGCCCGGCGGCGACAAGCCCTCCGCGCAGGACCCGAAGCCGGACGGGCCGGCCAGCCGGCCGGGCCAGACCCCGGCCGTCCCGCCGCCGCCGGCGGACGGCGACCGGTAGTCCCGGCGCCTGCGTCCCGACCCGCGGACGGGCCCGGCGGTGGATCACCACCGCCGGGCCCGTCGTCGTCCGGGGGTCGTCTCTCAGGCGTCGAGCCCGGACAGCTCCGCGATCACGTGCGGGACCAGCGGGGTCAGCGTGGCCATGCCGTCACGCACGGCGGCCCGCGACGGCGCCAGGTTCACCACCAGCGTGCTGCCGGACACGCCGACCAGCCCGCGGGACAGGCCCGCGTCCACCGCACCCGCGGCCAGCCCGGACGCCCGCAGCGCCTCGGAGATGCCGGGGATCGGGCGGTCCAGCACGCCGGACGTCGCGTCCGGGGTGACGTCGCGCGGGGACACGCCGGTGCCACCGACCGTCACGACGAGGTCGACACCGCCGATCACCGCGGTGTTCAGCGCGCTGCGGATCGCGACCACCTCCCCCGGGGCGGACACGACGCCGTCGACGAGGAAGTTCGCCTCCTCGAGCAGCTCGGTGACCAGCGGCCCGGTCTGGTCGGAGCGCTCGCCCCCGCTGACCCGGTCGTCGACGATGACCACCAGGGCCCGGCCGATCTGTGGTCCCGCCATCTCCATGGTCACCAGCCTAACGCCGGAGGTGGGCGGGGCCGTCGTCGCCCGGCCGGCCCGGCACGGGCCGGGGCACACGGAGGGGTCGTGTCGGCGCAGAGAGGGGGATCCTGCGCCGACACGACCCGTCGACAACCCGGCCGGAGGGGCACCACCGCGCCGGGCCGGTCTACACCATCACGCCGGTGTTTCATGCGTCAACGAAACGCGATCGCAACCACCCGGAGAGTCCGGGTGAACGCCGACCCAAGTCGGTCCGGCGCGGGCGGGCCCTCAGTTCTCGCCGAGGACCACCTGCACCGTGCGGTCGGCGAGCTGCATCTCGACCGTGGAACCGGGCGCCTGCGACCGCACCGCGGCCTGCAGATCGGTCCCCGTGGTGATCCGCTGATCACCCAGACGGACGACGAGGTCGTTGGGCTTGAGCCCGGCCGTCGCGGCGGCACCGCCCGGCGCGACGGTGCGCAGACGCGCACCGGTCTGCTGCGGGTCGTCGGTGACCTCGACGCCGAGGACGGCGTGGGTGGCCTTCCCGGTCGTGCGCAGCTGGTCGGCGACCCGCTTGGCCTGGTTGATCGGGATCGAGAAGCCGACACCGATCGACCCGCCGCCGCCACCGGTGGTGGCGATCGCCGAGTTGATCCCGACGACCCGGCCCTGCATGTCCACCAGCGGGCCGCCGGAGTTGCCGGGGTTGATCGCCGCGTCGGTCTGCAGCGCGCTCAGGACCGTGGCCGAGCTCGGCCCGCTCTCGCCGCCGACGCTGACCGCGCGGTTCAGTGCGGAGACGATGCCGGTGGTGACCGAACCGCCGAGCCCGAGCGGGGAGCCGATCGCGGTGACCTGCTGGCCGACCCGCACGCCCTCGGAGTTGCCCAGCTCGATCGGCCTCAGGCCGGGCAGGTCGTCCGCCTTGACCACGGCGAGGTCGGACTGCGGGTCCCGGCCGATGATCCGCATCGAAGCCGTGCGGCCGTCCTGGAATATCGCGCGCAGGGTGCCGCCGGTGGCCGCAGGCTCGACGACGTGGTTGTTGGTCAGCACCAGGCCGTCCCCGCTCACGACCATCCCGGAACCCTCGCCCTGCTCGCCGCGGGACAGCGCGCCGCCCTCGACGCGCAGCTGCACGACGCTGGGCAGCACCTTCTGGGCGACCTGCTCGATCGGCGTCAGCGGCAGGTCGGAGTCGGCCTCGGGCAGCGGGCCGCCGAGCACGCCGCCGTCGCCGGACCCGGTCGAGGTCGCGACCTCCGTCCCGATCGCGCCACCGACCCCGCCCGCGACCAGCGCGAGCGCGATCCCGGCCGCGACCAGCCGTCCGCCGCGTCCGCGACGCGACGGCGGGGGCGGGCCGCCAGCCCAGCCGGGCTGGGTCGCGCCGGGCGGGTACGTGCCGTACGGCGGCTGCCCGCCCGCGGCGTACGGGGCCTGGGCGTACGGGGCCTGTGGGTACTGGCCCGTCGGGTACTGCGCCGCGCCGTGCTGGCCTGCCCCGTACTGGCCCGGGGCGTACTGGCCTGTCCCGTACTGACCCGGGGCGGCGGGACCGTAGGGGTTCTGCGGGTACTGCGCGTACTGGCCCGGCCCGTACGTGGCCTGGGCCTGGGGGTACTGGCCCTGGGAGTCGGCGGCCTGCGGTGTCGGGCCGCCGGCACCGTCGCCGGGGGCCTCCGTCGGGGCACCCGTCTGCGCGGGCTCGCCGACCTGCCCGGGGCGGGCCCACGGGTTCGAGCCCGCACCGGACGCCCCGTCACTCGGCGCCCCGTCACTCGGCGCCGCGTCGCCCGAAGGCCCGTCGCCCGAAGGCCCGGCGCTCATGCCCTCCCCGTCGGACGGCGTCGCGTCCGGGGTGGGCGTCGCGTCCTCGGCCTCCGGCGACGGGCCGGTCGTCCGGCCGGTATCGCCGTCGCCGTGCGGCGTGTCCTGGGGCATGCATCCACCGTCCGTCGTCACCTGCGCGGGCCACCTGCACGACCCGCGGGGTCCAGGCTATGGGCTCGGATCCGGTTCCGGGGGGCGACCCGGGAGACGCAGCGCGAGCAGGGCCCCGCCCTCCGGCGCCTGCCCGGCCCACACCGCTCCGCCGTGCCGGGCCGCGGCCTGGGCCACGATCGACAGGCCGAGGCCGGACCCGGGCATCGTCCGCGACGTGTCGGCCCGGTAGAAGCGGTCGAACACGTGCGGCAGGTCCTCGGCCGCGATGCCCGCCCCGGAGTCCGCGACCTCGATCACCATCGACGCGTCCGGCATCGGGATCATCGACACCCGGACCCGGCCCCCGGGCGGGCTCCACTTCACCGCGTTGTCGAGGAGGTTCAGCACCGCGCGCTCCAGCGCCGTCGAGTCGCCGTCGACCGCCCAGCGGTGCAGCGTGACGTCGAACGTGGTCTCACCGGCCCGGCGCCGGACCCTGGCCAGCGCCCGCTCCACGATCTCGCCCAGCTCCAGTGCCTCGGTGGTGATCATCGGCGCGTCGTCGCGGGCCAGCTCCACCAGGTCGCCGACCAGGTGCGAGAGCTCCTCGACCTGCGCCCGCACGTCGTGCAGCAGCTCCTCGCGGTCCTCGGCCGGCAGCGACGGCGCGTCCGGCCGGTCGGCCGCGGCGAGCAGCTCCAGGTTCGTGCGCAACGACGTCAGCGGCGTCCGCAGCTCGTGCCCGGCGTCGGCGACGAGCCGCCGCTGCTGTTCCCGGGACGCGGCCAGCGCGCCGAGCATCGCGTTGAAGCTCTGGGTCAGCCGCGCCAGCTCGTCCGAGCCGCTGATCGGGATCGGGCGCAGGTCCCCGGTGGTGGCGACCCGCTCGGTCGCGGCGGTCAGCCGCTGCACCGGCCGCAGACCGGTGCGGGCCACGGCGACCCCGGCCAGCGCGGCCAGGATCACCCCACCGAGCCCGACCAGCGGCAACGCCGTCCCCAGCCGGGACATCACCTTGGTCACACTGTCCAGCTTCTGGGCGATCACCAACGCCCGCCCGGGTCCGGCCTGCACCGCGACGACCCGGTAGGGCACCCGGTCCAGCGACCCCGTCCGGATCGACTCGGTCGCGATGCCCTGGGCCACCGCGAGCTCGTCGTCGCCGACCGGCGGCCGCGACGAGTCGTCCGCCGACGAGGCCAACCCGGAGGAGTAGACCAGCGCGATGTGCAGGTCGGCGGCGCCGAGTACGGCCGGCGGGATCGTCGCCAGCAGCTGCGGGCTGGCCAGGTCGCTCTGCGCGGCGGCGGTGGCCCGCTGGTAGAGCGTCTCGTCGAGCGTGCTCGACAGGTTCTGCCGGACGACCAGGAACGCCGCCGCGGAGACCAGCAGCACCATCGCCGCGGCGACCAGCGCGGCCAGCACCCCGATCCGGGCGCGCAGTGTGAACCGCTCGCGGTCCGGGACCACCTGTCGTGCGGGTGCGCCCGGCGGCGGTTCGGTCCGGGTCACGGCGGCGACTCGCGCAGCACGTACCCGACACCGCGCACGGTGTGGATCAGCCGCGGCTCCCCCTCCGCCTCGGTCTTGCGCCGGAGGTAACCGACGTAGACCTCGAGTGCGTTGCCGCTGGTCGGGAAGTCGTAGCCCCAGACCTGCTCCAGGATCTGACCGCGGGTCAGCACCCGTCGCGGGTAGGCCAGCAGCAGCTCGAGCAACGAGAACTCGGTGCGGGTCAGGCTGATCGCGCGCTCCCCGCGGCGGACGTCGCGGGTGTCCGGGTCCAGCGACAGGTCCGCGAACTCGAGCGCCTTGGTCCGCCCGGCCGCCGCGTCGGCGATCTCCTCCGGCGTGCGCCGGCGCAGCAGGGCGCGCAGCCGGGCCAGCAGCTCCTCCAGCGCGAACGGCTTGGGCAGGTAGTCGTCGGCGCCGGCGTCGAGGCCGGCGACCCGGTCGGAGACGGCGTCGCGTGCGGTGAGCACCAGGATCGGCAGCGCGTCACCGGCGCTGCGCAGCCGCCGGCACACCTCGAGACCGTCCAGGCGCGGCATCATCACGTCCAGTACGAGCGCGTCCGGGCGCGAGTCGACCATCTGGTCCAGCGCCGCCTGCCCGTCCTCGGCCAGCTCGACCTGGTAGCCGTTGAAGGCGAGTGACCGGCGCAGTGAGTCCCGCACGGCCTTGTCGTCGTCGACGACCAGAATGCGCATGCCCGCCAGTCTCTACCCCGACCCTGAGAGGCCCCTGAGGCCCCGCTGTGATCCGTTCCCGTCAGGACGCCTCGTACGCCGCGGCCATGTCGTCGTCGCCGTGCCCGCGCTCCGACGCCCGGTGCAGACGAGTGCGGACCGCCTCGGCGACGTCGAGCCGCAGGCCCGCGCCCTCGCCCGCGTCCACGATCAGCCCGGCGTCCTTGGCCGCGTTGTCCACGGTGAAGTTCGGCGTGTAGTCCGCGCCCAGGATCGCCTTCGCCTTGGCCTGCAGGTACGGCAGGTCCAGCGGGCCACCGGCGACGGCGTCGAGGAACGCCTGCGGGTCGACGCCCAGGCCCTGGGCCAGCGAGATCGTCTCGCCGGTCGCGGCCGTCACGGCCAGCACCCAGCTGTTCGCGACGAGCTTGAGCCGGCTGGCGGCGGCGCCGTCGGCGGTCTCGGCGACCCAGACGGTCTTCTGCCCCACCGCGTCGAGCACCGGGTCGACGGTGGCGCGCGCGTCCGGCGAGCCGGCCACGAACATCGTCAGCGTCCCGCTCTCGGCCGGCGCCCGGGTGCCGAGCACCGGCGCGTCGAGGAAGGTCAGGCCGTGCTCCTGCGCGATCGGCAGCAGCCCGGTCAGCGGCTCGACGCCGACGGTCGTGGTCTGCAGCCAGACCTGGCCCTTCGAAAGCCCGTCGGCGGCCTGCTCCATCACCGCGCGCACGTCGTCGGCGTTGCCGAGCATGGTCACCACGACGTCGGCGCCGCGGACGGCATCGGCCGGACTCGTGGCGGCGGTCGCGCCGGCGTCGACGAGCGGTTGCGCCTTCTCCGGGCTGCGGTTCCACACCCGCAACGGCAGGCCCGCGGCCAGGATGTTGTGTCCCATCCCGGCGCCCATGATCCCGGTTCCCAGCAGTGCCACGGTCGGTGAAGCGCTCATGGCCGCCACGGTAGGACCGGGCGCGCGGGTCCGCGCGTCCTGCTTGACTGATCGCGTGGGTGACGCGGGAACCGGCGAGTTCGAGTACTCGAACCTGAGCGGACGCCCCCCGGGCCGGTTCATCGGCGCGGCCGGGCTGGTGTTCCGGGGGATCCGGCGGGTGCAGCGGCAGGTGGAGCCCTACGCCCGGGAGTGGGGCCAGCACAACCGGGCCGCCCTGTCCGCGTCCGGCCCGCTGTGGGTGGCGCTCGGCGACTCGATGGCGCAGGGCATCGGGGCGAGCGTGCCGTGGCGGGGCTGGGTCGGGCAGCTCGCTCTGAGCATCCCGCAGTACCGGTTGGTGAACCTGTCGATCAGCGGCGGGCTGGTGGCCGATGTCCTGGACCGTCAGCTGCCCGCGATGGAGGCCCTCGGCGTCGTCCCGGACCTGGTGACGTGCCTGATCGGCTCGAACGACCTGATGAACCCGCGGCACCGCCCGGGCACCGGCGACCGCATGTACGAGCTGCTCGCCCGCCTGCCGGTCGGCACCGTCGTCGGCAACCAGCCCGGCACCTTCGACGCGGCGCTGGAGGTCAACGCCCTGATCGACGACGCGGTCGCCCGCCGCGGCCTGGTGCTCGCCGAGCTGCGCGACCCGCGGACCCGGCACTGGCGCGGCAAGCTCTCCGCCGACCGCTTCCACCCCAACGACCGCGGCTACGCCGGCATCGCCGCGGTCTTCGCCGAGGCGCTCGACCGCCGCTGACGGACCCGTGCGCGGTCAGGCCGCGACGGCGGCGGGCTCGCGCTCCTCGCGCCGCAGGGCCTGCGTCCGCTCGCGACGGTCGGAGCGTCCGGCCACCACCGCCAGGCCCAGACCGGCGAGCGCCAGCGCCGCCGCGACCAGGTTCGGCGACGCGTAGCCCAGCCCAGCACTGATCACCATGCCGCCGAGCGCGGCACCGACCGCGTTGGCGACGTTGAATGCGGCCTGGTTGGCCCCCGAGGCCAGGTTCGGTGCGTCCCCGGCGCCGCTGATGATCCGCAGCTGCACGGCCGGGACCAGCATGAACGTGGCGACGGCGAACGCGAACATGACCACGATCGTGGTCACCGGGTTCTGCAGGGCGGGGATGAACAGCAGCGAGATCACGATGTCCGCGACCAGCGCGCCGTAGATCGTCGGCATCGTCGCCCGGTCGGCCAGGCGTGCGCCGAGCAGGTTCCCGACCGTCATGCCGACACCGAACAGCGCCAGAAGGAGCGTCACCTGGGTCGGGGTAAAGCCCGCGACCTCGGTGAGCATCGGCGTGATGTAGCTGTAGGTGGAGAACAGCACCGCCCCGCCGACGGTGGCGATCAGCAGCGCCATCCACACCGGACGGCGTCCCAACGCCCGCATCTCGCGGCCGAGCCGGACCGGCGCCGACCGGACGTCGGGCACCGAGACCGCGACGCTGAGGGCCGCGAGCGCGCCGATCAGCCCGACGACGCCGAACACCCAGCGCCATCCGAGCTGCTGCCCGAGCAGGGTCGACACCGGCACCCCTGCGACGTTGGCCAGCGTCAGCCCGGCGAACATCTTCGCCATCGCCCGGGCCCGGCGCTCCGGGGAGACGAGGTTGCCGGCGACGACCGCGCCGATGCCGAAGAACGCGCCGTGCGGGAGGCCGGACAGGAACCGGGCCACCAGGACCCAGTCGTAGGTGGGCGCGACCGCGGACACGACGTTGAACAGCGCGTAGGCCGCCATCAACCCGATCAGGACGGCCTTGCGCGGGAACCGGTTCGAGGCCGCGATCAGCAGCGGCGCACCGACCACGACGCCGATCGCGTAGGCCGAGATCAGCCGTCCGGCGTCCGGGATGTCCACCGACAACCCGCCGGCGACGTCGGGCAGCAGACCCATGATGACGAACTCACCGGTGCCGATCGCGAACGCGCCGGCCGCCAGGGCGGCGAGCGCGAGCGGTGTACGAGTACGGATGGGCGCAGCGCGCATCGTTCCCCTTAAGTATTCGAAAGGTGTAACGACGTCCTTGGCGCGAACAACCACGCTACGGCGCCCGCTGCCGGTGGATCCAGCCCGCGCGCTGTCCGATCCCTCACGCTGTGACCCCGCACCGATCGGGAATGTGCCGCGGCCACCGAAGCTGGGATCCTGGCCGGATGGCGACCGACCGGGTACCCCGCAAGATCTACGAACGCGAGCTGCTGCGCCTGCAGGGCGAGCTCGTACGGATGCAGGAGTGGGTCAAGGCGAGCGGCGCACGGGTCGTCGTCGTGTTCGAGGGACGCGACGCCGCAGGCAAGGGCGGCGTGATCAAGCGGATCACCGAGCACCTCAACCCGCGCGTCTGCCGCGTCGTCGCGCTGCCGGCACCGACCGAGCGGGAACGCACGCAGTGGTACTTCCAGCGCTACGTCGACCACCTGCCCGCGGCCGGCGAGATCGTCCTGATGGACCGCAGCTGGTACAACCGCGCCGGCGTGGAGCGGGTGATGGGGTTCTGCACCGAGCCGGAGTACCGGCGCTTCCTGCGCCAGTGCCCGGTGTTCGAGGACCTGCTCGTCGAGGACGGCATCCACCTGGTCAAGTACTGGTTCTCGGTCAGCGACACCGAGCAGGAGAAGCGCTTCCGCGAGCGGGCCGGGAACCCGCTCAAGCAGTGGAAGCTCTCGCCGATGGACCTCGAGTCGATCAGCCGCTGGGACGCCTACTCCAAGGCCAAGGACGACATGCTGGTGCACACCGACACCGACCGGGCGCCCTGGACGATCGTCGAGTCCGACGACAAGCGCCGCGCCCGGATCAACGCGATCGCGCACCTGCTCTCCACGATCCCGTGGCAGCCGGTGCAGCGCCCGGAGCTGGTCTTCCCCGAGCGCCCGGAGGACCGGGGCACCTACACCCGCCCGCCCCGCGAGATCGACCACGCGGTGCCCGACCACGCGGCGACACTGCTGGGGTAGACCGGCCCCTCAGGCCGAGTCCGGCCCTCCGGGCGCGCCGGCGAGATGGCGCAGCGCGTGTTCCGAGGCGCTCGAGATGTGTGCGGTCATCAGCCGGGCCGCGAGCGCACCGTCCCGGGCGGCCAGCGCGTCGACGATCCCCCGGTGCTCCCCGTCGGACCGCTCGTGGCGCCCGGTGAGGCTGATCGCCTGGAACGGCACCCCGTTCCAGAGCTTGCCGATGAACTCCTGCAGGTACTCCGACCCGGACGCGGCGTAGATGCGCCGGTGCAGCTCGGCGTTGAGGGCGGGCACCTCGGCACCGCGCCCGGCCTCGATCGCCCGCTCGATCTCCTCGCGCGCGGCGGTGATCCCGGCCAGCACGTCCGGCGTCATGCGCTCCGCGGCGCGCTCGGTGGCGACCGGCTCCAGCAGCAGACGCAGGCCGTAGATCTCCTCCGCGCGCTCGACACTGCGTTCGGTGACCACCGTGCCCTGGTTGGGCACGTGGCGGACCAGCCCGTGCTCGGCCAGCCGGCGGAGCGCCTCCCGGACGGGCGTCAGGCTCATACCGAGCTGACCGGCCAGGCCGTTGAGCGTCACCCGCTCGCCCGGCGCCAGCGCGCCGGACCAGATGGCCTCGCGCAGCGCGACGAAGGCCGCCTCGCCCTTGGTGGGCGTCGCGACGGGCTTCAGCGGCACGCCCGACAGAGTAGCGGATCGTCGTCATTGACATTTTGTAAATGATATTTAGGCTCGCCGCATGCTGCCCCTGTCCGACGTCACCGTCGTCGCTCTCGAGCAGGCCGTCGCCGCACCGTTCGCCACCCGCCAGCTCGCCGACCTCGGCGCCCGCGTGATCAAGATCGAGCGGCCGGCAGGCGGCGACTTCGCCCGCGCCTACGACACCACGGTCCGCGGCCTGTCCAGCCACTTCGTCTGGCTCAACCGCAACAAGGAGTCGGTGGTACTGGACCTGAAGGACCCCGCGGGACGCGACACGCTGTCGCGGCTCGTGGCCGGCGCCGACGTGTTCGTGCAGAACCTCGCCCCCGGCGCCGCCGACCGGCTCGGCTTCTCCGCCGCGGCCCTGCGCGCCGAGAACCCGCGCCTGGTCGTCTGCGACATCTCCGGATACGGCAGCGACGGCCCCTACCGCGACAAGAAGGCCTACGACCTGCTCGTCCAGTGCGAGACCGCGGTGCCGGCCCTGACCGGGACCCCGGATCAGCCGGTGAAGACCGGCATCCCGATCGCCGACATCTCCGCCGGGATGTACGCCTACAGCGGCATCCTCTCGGCGCTCTACGAGCGCGAACACACCGGGCAGGGCCAGGCGCTCGAGGTGTCGCTGTTCGACTCGCTGACCGAGTGGGTCGGCTACCCGCTCTACTTCACGACCTACGGCGGTCACCAGCCGCCGCGGACCGGGCTCGCGCACGCCGCGATCGCCCCCTACGGCCCGTTCCGCTGCGGGGACGACCAGACGATCTTCCTGGCGGTGCAGAACGACCGCGAGTGGGTGCGGCTCTGCGAGCAGATCCTCCGGCGCCCGGAGCTGGCCGTCGACGCCCGGTTCGCCACCAACGACGCGCGCACGGCCCACCGCGACGAGCTGCACGAGATCGTCGAAGGGGTCTTCGCGGGCTCGGACTCGGACACCGTCCTGGGCCTGCTCGACGCCGCGGCCATCGCCAACGCGCGCCTGCGCGACGTCGCCGGGTTGGCCGAGCACCCCCAGCTCGCCGAGCGCGGGCGGTGGAGCGAGGTCGACTCCCCCGCGGGTCCGCTGCGCTCGCTCGTCCCGCCGGTCACCGTCGCCGGACGGCGGGCCCGGATGGACGCGGTGCCCGCACTCGGCGAGCACACCGAGGCCGTGCTCGCCGAGCTCGAGCACCCGCCGGGCCGCTGACGCCCCACGCGGTCCCCAGTCCCCCAGTCCCCCGATCCGCTCCGAGATCACCGTCGACCGAGGAGAACCGCCATGTCCGGCAGCTGGATCGTGCTGCACACCGCCGTCGCCATCGTCGGGGCGGTGCTGCTCATCGTGCGGGCCCGCTTCGACCCGGTGATCGCCCTGATCGTGGCCACGATCTACCTCGGCCTGGTCGGCGGGCTGGGCTTCGCGAACACCATGGACGCGATCGCCGAGGGCTTCGGCACGATCATGGCCGACGTCGGCCTGCTGATCGGTTTCGGCGTCCTGATGGGCTCGCTGCTGCTGTCGATGGGAGCACTGCAGAGACTCGTCGCGCTGCTGCTCGGCGCACTCGGCCCGCGCAAGCTGCCCTACGCCTTCGCCGCGGCCCTGAGTGCGGTCTTCCCGGCCATCTACGTCGACGTGCAGCTCGTGCTCGCCGCTCCGCTGGCCCGTTCGGCCGCGCGGCGGATGCCCGGCCACGGCACCGCGATGATGGGTGGGGCCCTGACGGCCGGGATCCTGGTCGGGTACGTCTTCGTCGTCCCCGGGCTGGCCACGGTCACGATCGCCGGACTGCTGGACGTGCCGCTGGGCACGATGCTGCTCTACGGCTTCGTGCTGGGGCCGGTCACCGCCGTGCTCACGACCTTCGTCTACGGGCAGCTGCTCCGCCGCGGCCTGTGGAACGAGGACCGGGACGAGGTCGACGCCACCGCCACCGCCGACGCGTCCGCGCCGGAACCGTCCGCGCAGGCCGCGGTCGAGCCGACCCCCGCGACCGAGCCGGACGCCGCGACCGAACCAGGGGCCGCCGTCGGACCGGACGCGGCCGGACGGCGCATCCCGCTGGCCGTGTCACTGCTGCCGGTCCTGGTCCCGCTGCTACTGATCGCCGCCGGAGCCGTCGTCGACGCCCTCGGGGTGGAGTCCGCCGTCGTGACGTTCGTCGGCGACCCGGCCTTCGCCCTGTTCGTCGGCCTCCTCGGCGCCTACCTGCTCGCCCGCCGCACCCTCGGCCGGGCGCAGGTCGGGGAGGCCCTGAACCGGGGCTTCTCCTCCACCGGGCAGATCCTGCTGATCACCGGCATCGGCGGTTCCCTGGGCGAGGTCATCGGCAAGACCGGGCTCGAGGACGTCCTCGCGGGCCTGTTCTCCGCCGAGGCCGGCACCCCGGTCCTGGTGGCGGTCCTGCTGACCTGGACGATCGCCGCGCTGCTGCACATCGCCATCGGCTCGATCTCGGTCGCGGCCATCACCGCCGCCGGCATCCTGGCCCCGATCCTGCCGGGCCTCGGCGTCCCGGCCGCGGTGATCGGCCTGGCCATCGGGTCGGGCGCGCTGTTCGCGTTGAACGTGAACAGCAACTTCTTCTGGATGTTCCAGACCCTGCTGGGGGTCACCACCCGGGGCGCACTCAAGGCCCTGACCCTGGTCACGTCACTGGCGTCGGTGATCTCGCTGGTGATCGTGTCGGGACTCGCCCTGGTGCTCTGAGCACCGTCGACGTCGGCGTCGTGACCGTTCTGGATGACCACCGTGCGCCATCTCCCGGGACAGGGACCGGGCGGCGAGCGTGGAGAGGACGTCCCGGTACTCTGGCCGCACGCCCTCGTAGCTCAGGGGATAGAGCACCGCTCTCCTAAAGCGGGTGCCGCAGGTTCGAATCCTGCCGGGGGCACCATCACCTGACCAGCGGAAACGCTGTTTGCAGGTGTGAACAGATTCGGCGCGTGGAACGGATCGTGGAACGAAACCGCTCTACGCTCTCCGGCATGCCCCCGCGAAAGCGCAGGTCACGCGGCCACATCGAGGAGCTACCGAGCGGATCGTTCCGTGCCGTCGTGTTCGCCGGCCTGGACCCGCTGACCGGCCGCGAGCGACGGATCCGCGAGACCGCGCGGACGCACGCCGAGGCGACGAAGCTGCTCACCAAGCTCCAGCGCCAGGTCGACGAGAACAAGCAGCCCAAGTCGTCGATCACCGTCGGCCAGGCCGTCGCGCAGTGGCTAGAGGTCGCGGACCTCCAGACCACGACCCGCGAGCGATACGACGACCTGATCCGGCTCTACGTGCTGCCGACCTTCGGCACGCTCCAGGCCGGCAAGCTCGATGCCGAGCTGTTGGAGCGCTTCTACGCGCGCCTGCAGAAGTGCCGCGAGCTGTGCACCGGCAGGTCTCGGAATCACGTGTGCCGCCCGCTCAGCGCGAGCACGACCCGCAAGGTGCACTACATCCTGCGGGCCGCACTGGACCGCGCCGTCCGGTGGCGGCATCTCGGCGTCAACCCGGCCACGCTGGCCGAGCCGCCGGCGCCGAGCAAGGCGGAGCCGGACCCTCCGAGCGCTGCCGAGGCCGCCGCGATCCTCAACGAGTCATGGCGGGACCCGGAGTGGGGGCTGCTGCTCTGGCTGACGATGCTCGTCGGACCGCGCCGCGGCGAGATCTCCGCGCTGCGATGGCGACACGTCGACCTCGACCGCGCGACCATCTGGGTCGAGCGCAACAACACCCAGACCCGCGGCGGCGTCACCGAGAAGGACACCAAGACCGGCCACAAGCGGCGAGTGGCTCTGGATCCCCACACCGTGGATCTCCTCCGCTCGCAGAGCGACCTCTGGCGCCAGCGCAGCGACGACCTGAGCCTCGAGTTCACGGCCGAGGGATTCGTCTTCTCACCGTCCCCCGACGGCGTCACTCCCTACGCTCCGCGCGCGATCAGCCAGCGCTACCGCCGGCTCGCTCTGCGGCTGAACCTCCGGAGCACTCGCCTTCACTCGCTCCGGCACTACTCGGCGACCGAGCTTGTTGCCGCCGGCGTCGACATCCGTACGGTCGCAGGCCGGCTCGGGCATGGGAGTGGCGGCGCCACGACTCTGCGGGTCTATGCCGCTTGGGTCGAAGAAGCGGACCGCCGTGCCGCCACGACCATGGCGGCCGTCCTGCCTCGACCGGTGCCGTCACGACGCCAACCAGGGCCGTACGAAGACATCGCCGCAGCGCTGCGGGAGGAAATCCGCTCCGGTCGGCTCTCACCGGGCGACCAACTCCCGACGATGGCTGAGCTGGCCGTGGCCAATTCGTGCGCGGTCGGGACAGCTCATCGTGCGGTGGCGCTGATCCGCGAGGAGGGCCTCATCGATGTCGCCCGAGGACGGCGGGCCGTCGTCCTTCCGACACCGCCGGGAGCCAAACTGTAGGTGAGGAATCGTGTGACCTTCGGGCACAGGATCGCGTTCGATACCAGCGTGGAGAGTGTGTACAGATTCTCCATTCCTTGATCAAGGCGGCGCCTCCGGGGCCCGCCCGCTTGCGCCTCCCGGGGCATGCGACCTCCGGCCGGTCCCTGTCCGGCGCATGGCCCGCCTTTACTCCTCGCCGCCCACCGAAGTTGAAGCATCTCGAACTTCTTGCTGCTTCGCAGATGTCGGCTGCAACGCCTTATATTCGCGCGTCCATCGACTGACCGCCGACGAGCTGTAACCATGTATTTTGGCCAGTTCAGAATAGGTGATGCCGCCCGCCAAATATTCCCGAGCAATACTGTTCTTGGTTTCTAACGATGGACCGCGGCTGCCTTGCTTCTCGTCGCCGAGATATGTCACTCGCAGCGCCTTAGCTTGGCTCTTCTTGATATGAAGATCCTCGGCGATTTTCGAGATACTTCGCCGCTCATCGCCGGCGAAGTACGCGGCGGCATCGTTGTAGCCTAGTACCCGTACCCGCGTATCTACCCGGCGCTGAGTAGCTGCTCCCCTCTGCTCGGCCGTACGCCCGCTTCCATTTGGTCGCGTCCGGCTCCTACTGCCGTTGCCGCTCATGCCGTTTTCATAGCGAGATACGGTCCGCACATTCAAAACCAGGGTTAACGCGGCCCAAGTGATCGCCGTTAGACCGGCCGCAACCCATTGCGATGGGTTGGGCGTGGCGGACCAAACCATGCCGACGGTCGCAGCGCCGAAGATCGCCCAACCGAGTAGGCCGAGTTTGCTGCCTACGGCCGCAACCAAAAATACCGACCCCAGTATGGCCCAGGCAGAGTACAGCTGACTCGGGTCCAGAGGCAGCGCTGCAGCGCCTTCACTCAAGAATGTTCGAACTGGGACTGTGATTATCTGTGCCCAGTCAGTGGCTGTAGCGATATCAAACAAAGTGGCCGCGATCCGCACTGCGATAATTGATACCACGTCAATAACAGTGAATCCGACAAATAATACGACGGCGATCGCGACGGATATCTTGAGCCATGAAGGCGGCCAGTCTGGACTAGTGCGATCCCACGCCTCGTCCCACATGCTCCTGATAAGGCTCTTCGTAAAGATCAGAGATTCGCGAAATCGACTCGGCGGATGCGGTGTCTTCGGCGACGTATTAGAAGAATCGTCTGCGTTCTTAGAATCCTGCATACCGCATCCTTGCTAGAGCCGTCTGGGCGATACACATGCTAGCTGTCACCACCGACAGTCCTGGCCAGACGGAGCCTCAAGCTATTGGCGCTTGTCCCCGGGTCCCGACCCGAGGGCCGAACGTGGTTCGGCTGCCGTCCGGCGAGAACCTGCGCGGCGACCCCTAGCCCCACACGGAACCGTCGCTCCGCGATCGCCTACAAAGACCCTAGACACCACCCGAACCACGCTCAGGATGGCCTCTATCGGGAGAGCTAGAGGAGGGGGCAGCACGGCGCCGGTTGGCACAGCCGGGCGCGGATGAGTGGGTGGCCAACTGCGCAATAGGCGACCTTGGACCCGCTGAACGTCCACGGATACCACTCGACGCTGTCCCAGCCTTTCACTCGAAGCCTCACCAGCGCAGACACCGATCCGACCGCATGTCGACGAGGGCCTGTCAGCGCCTGGGAGCAAAGGATCGATGTATGCCCTCACCAGGCGGGCAGGTTCTCCGCGTCGGGACACATCTGGCTCAGCTAGGCTGACGTATCGTACCGGGCTCAAAACTCATGACACACCAAAACGATATGCCTGAGCCGACCGAAGACTCGAATCGTGATGCCCTCGATAGTAGACGTCTTCGAGTAGGTTAAGTAGAATTGGAACCGAGCGTTCGTCAACAGAAACAATGCTCCCGGAAAGCCGGACACCATCCGGCAGCTCCGGCATACTGTCAATCTGCGCTCGTAGCGAGGATTCAGTTATCGACGCAAGCCAACTCTTCCGATTCAAGCGGCGCAAACGCTTTGCGAGACTAGCTCGCTCCTGGCATACTTTTTCGACGACTTGCAATGCGGTCTCGTCAAGCGTCACGGAAATGCTAGATGACAGGCGCTCCACATAGGCGGGCACCGCACTTCGCAGAATATCAATGTCAGTGAACAGTTGGACATAGGCCTCTGATCGAAGAACTACCAATTCGTCCTTGCGTATCACTAAGTCAACGTCGCTCGCAAATGAGAACACGGGACTCTCAATTCGTGTCAACCGGTCGCTAAAAAGCGTGAGCAGTCGACCTGTGCGAGCGACTCGAAATCCTCGGTGCTGCTTAATGAAGGATACTTGATGCCCATCAGCGTCCTTGCAAACAATTGCGTAAAAGAGAAACGATCCATTACCAGCCTGTCCTGGTGTCATGCGTCTTGCCGCGCCAGGATCCTGAAGTATGCGAATTAGATCAGCGATCTGAGTGACTTCTTCCGCCTCATCGTCGTCGATACCGGCATTGGGCGACGCGGACGGAGCGGTCTTGGGCAGCTGGTCCAGACGAATCGAGAAGTATTCTTCACCTTCATCGAGAGTTGCGGTGTCCTCGTACTCCCGCAATGTAAGGTCGGAAAACTTCTTCAGAGTCTCGGTACAGATCTCACGCAGGGCAACGGCGACATCGCTGTTAATATCAATCGTCTCCGCAGATAAACGCTTGGCCTGCGGCCTCCATCCCAACATGAGGGTAAGTGATGTCGGCGACAGCCGAATACTCCCCCAGTCAGTGGACGACTTCGCCATTCTCATGCACCTCTCGACTCGACGCGAACACCTGCGAAGCTACGAACAGACAAGTTCTGCCCAGTGCGCGGCCGTTCGCGAACGATAACGTATACGTCCTCGCCGGAGCTAGAGGTGACCTTAACGATACGATGCAGAAGTAGGTACGCAATGGGGTTGATCTGTAGAAGATCGGACCTGACGTACACGAGCGCCAGCACGATTAAGAATAACCCGTATCCGATCATATCGTTACCGGTCGGCGTCGATATCGGAACGAATGGGAGAATATAAGTGGCCAAGTACCCGCCTGCCTCTGCGCCGGAGTCTCGTACTCTCAACACTGAAATATCTGATGTGGGAGTCCGGCGCATCGCCAGGATTATGGCGGCTGTGGCCAGCGCTCCGAGGGCGGTCAAGCTCCACGCTACGGGACGAACCCATATCGGAGTGTCGAACCGAACGGCTATTATTGCGAAAAGAGGTGTGTAGCTCGATAAGAATAACGGGAGACGGGTGATGATCTCTGACGCTTCGTCTCGGCGCGTGCGACGGCCTGGGCCAGTGGGTGGGGGACCAGCCGTCATGAGCTAACCGTAGCGACCACCACCGACAAAATCGCCTGCCTGGTTGCTGACCTGTGAGCCCGTTGCGCAGCCGCTGCCATCGCTATGCCGGCGCTGTCGTCGAGGTGGCCGAACGTGGATCCCGACGATCTCTTTGGTGGTCGTCACTGAGCCGCCGCTGAGCCGGAGTGCGAGGGTGGCGCTGAACCGGAGCGCATCCAGAGTGTGAGCCCCGGCACCGACAAGGCAGCCGTGACATGACCGAGCCCGAACGCCCAGCGCAGACGGCAGCTACCGGCACGCAGGAACCCGCCCGGTCAGGAGCCAGCGACCTGACACGGTGGTGCTGGCGATTGCCTCGCCGGGATTGTCGGGGGCTGGGGTCAGACTGTGTGGCATGGCGATCGGATGGCAGCCGGGGTGGGTGGTGCCCTCCTTGGCGCAGGTTCGGGACCTGCACTTACTCGCCTACGGCCGATCCATGGCCAACGATCATCCGTGCGACGTGGCGCTTGCAGAGGGGATTGGTACAGCCATCTCATGGGTGCAGGGCGCTATCCAGCTCGGACCCGCGACGGCCCGGTCCGAGTCGCCCCTAACGCGGGCGCTGGTTACGGCGGAGATGTGGGCCGCCATGGCCCTGAACGACGGTGGCGGTACCTCGGAGCGAACGCTGCGAGGCGTGTGTACGCGGGAGGGCGTCCGCTACTACCGCCCGGACTTCGAGCGGCTGACGCTCGACCATGGCACGGGCATCTACCAGGCGCTCGGATGGCTGATCGCGAACGGCGACGGCTGGCGCGGTGGTCGTACGCCTCCGCTGGAGATCCCGGCACGCGACGAGGACGGCAACGTGGCCAATGACCGGCGCTCACGCGAACTCGCAGAACAGATCGAACGGATCCGGGCCGACGCGGCGGCCGAGATCGACCGCGACTGCCGCTGACACCCAGATCACCATCCGCGGTCTCGTCCAAGGGCGAGGGGCTCCCATCCCCTACTCGTCGACGTCCGCGGAGGCGTCGGTGTCTACGAACGGATTGTCGCGGGACACGTCGACGTCGCGGTCCTCCTCGGTCACCTGGCTGGCTTCGTACGCCTGTCGCGCGGCCCGCTCTGCGAGCGTGCGACGAGCGCGTTCGGCGTTCTCCGCGCTCTCGTCGTTGGACGGGATCCGGTCGTGGGTGGCCTGCGGCCGGACCTGGTCACGCTCGGCGGCGTCGCGAACGTCCTCGACGTCGGTCTCTAGCACTTGAACGTCCCGATCGTCGGTGAGGTCGTCGGAGATGCGGTCGGCGTCGGCCTGGTCGCGTGGGTCGCGGTCGTCGGCGAGGTCGTTCTCGGTGACGTCGCGGTGGACGTCCTCGCTGCGCTGTGCGGTGTCGTGGGCGGCGTTCCACTCCTCGGCGGTCACGGGCGGGTCATCGGCGCGGTCGGCGCCGCGCTGGGCGACGATCAGCCGGGAGCGCTCGGCGTGGTGCTGGGTGACCGCGGCGTCCATGAGCGCGAGGTTGCGGACCCGGTGGGTCTCGGCGAGCTGCTCCACCCGCTTGTCGAGTTCCTCGGCCTGGGCGATCGCGGCGGCGGCCTGGTCGTGAAGCTCGGCGGCCCGCTCGGGCTCGGCGGTGTCGGCTTCGACCCGTCTCAGAGTCGCAGCGTGACGCTGGTCGTCGGCGGCCTGACGGGTGCCGGCCAGCTCGTGGGCGACAAACGGCGGGAGGGCACGCTGCTCGCGCTCCCACGCGCGGATTCGGGCGAAGTGCGCCCCATCCGACAGCTCCAGCTCCTCGCGATCCGCCTCCGGGCGACCGAGGGCCGTCCAGCCGGCGTGGAATGCCGCATACGCCTCCACCCGGCCGGGACGGGGCGCCTGGCCCAGGACCTCGCTCGCCTCTACCGCGGTGGCACCCGCTTTCCCGGAGTGGGTGTCATCGTGGCCGTTGAACTCGCGGGCGCAGGCGACGGCGCCGGCCTTGCGCTCCCACTCCGTCCGCTCGGCCGTGTCCGCGTCGGGGACGGGCCCAAGCAGGTCGGTGGCCCAGCGGGGAGGCTCGGTGGCCGCGTCGGCGCCCAGCTCGGCCGTCCGGCGGTCGCCCTGGTCCGCGAGCTCGTTGAGATAGCGGCTGATCTGCGGGTCGTCGAGGGCGGGCACCAACCCGGCCCAGCCTTCGTGGCGCGGGGTGAAGTCGTGCCCGCCGTCGCGCAGTCGCCCGTAGACAACGTTGGTGAGGTTGCGGGCGCCGTCCAGCGGGTGGCCGGCGATCGAGTCGCGCAGCAGCTCGTAGGGGTTGTGTCCGGCGACCTCGGCCCGGCGCAGGATGCGTGTCAGGCTGGCGGCGCCGTCCTCGGCGGCGAGCTGGTCGCGCTGTCCCGGGGTGAGGACCTGGTGGTCGGTGAGCCGGTCCAGCCATGCCGCAGTGCGTCCCGTGGCGGCTTCGTGGGCGACGTCGGACAGGCGCTCTCCGACCGTCTGCAACGACCGCGCATGCTGTGCTGCCTCGTCGGAGATGGCGAGTGCGGAGCGGTCCGGCTCCGCGGCGGCGACCGCGTCGGCGTGGATCGCCTTCGGGGAGCGGTGCAGCCGTTGCGCCTGCCCGCCCCGGGCGGGGTCGTCGACCTCGATCACGGTGGCGCAGTGCGCGACGTTGTTGGCGGTGCCGCGGGTGAGGCCGACCAGCCACGCCGGGGCGTCGGTCCGCTGGGTGATCACCGAGTGCGCGGAGTCCACCGTCGCGCCCTGCCCGCAGTGCCGCGTCCCGGCGTAACCGAGGGCCAGGTGCTCGGCGACGTAGCGCGGCGAGAGGACCATCCGCTCGCGGTCGTCGGCATCGGTGACGTCGTCGGCAGCGCCGGACCGGGAGCGGGTGAGGTCGGTGCTCACCTCGAGCCCGCCGTCGTCGCGCACCCTGACGATGCGGAGCAGCTCGCGCGTTCGAGGCGGGCGGGTGTTGCCCTCGTACCCGACGAGGTCGTGCCCGATCGTGCGGGCCTCGACGATGTCCCCGACTCCGGCGTGGGCGCCGGTGAGCCCGAGCTGGACCCCGTCTTCGGCGACGAGCCCGAGGTCGACGAGCTGGGCGCGGAGCTGGGAGGAGATCCGCGCGGCGGCGTTGTTGTCGTCGACCAGCAGCAGCGACCGCTTGCCGTCGAGGGTGTCGGCCAGCCACGCCGTCGCGGCGGACTGTTCGGCCTCGGCGAGGGTGCCGCAGTCCCGGAGCCGGCCCTGCCGGTGGTACTCGTCGAGAGCGGTCGGGTCGCCCTCGCGCAGCCGCAACGAGGCGTCGCGTTCCCACGCGGCGTCGAAGCGGCGGGCCTCGTTCAGCTCGTATCGCGGTGCACCGGACTCGGCGACCAGGGCCATGCCGCCGCCTGCGCCGATCGCGGCGAGCTGGCGCGGGTCGCCAGCCAGCAGCAAACGCGCCCCGGCCTCGTCGACACGGGCACGGACCGCGGACAGCGCCGACGTGTCGGCCATCGCCGACTCGTCCACGACCACGATGTCCCCGGCCCGCAGCGCGAACCCGTGATCGTCGGCTCCGGCCCGGCCGTTGAAGAGCCGCTCCTGGATAGCCAGCCATTTCGCGGTGTTCCGCGCGGTCAACCCCTGCTCGCGCAGGATCTCGGTCGCCGCCTCGGCGGTCGCCAGACCGAACACCCGCCGCGGCGTCCCGCCGGTCAGCTCCGGGTCGGTCCAGCCGCGGGCGAGCGTGCCCACCACGAACGACTTTCCCGTGCCGGGCGGACCGACCAGGGTCTCCACCCGCGCACCGGAGGTGAGGACGCCGCGGATCGCCGCCTCCTGCGCCGCCCCGAGCTGGACCCCCTCGGCGGCGAGCCCGGCCAGAAACCGCTCCACCAACGGGCCGGCCATGACCGCGCCGTCCCGGACAGTGGCGGCGCCGGCGAGGATCCGCTCCGTGTGCACGTGCTCCGGCGTCGCGAACAGCTCCGAGCCGGGCGCGACGAACGCCGACCGACCGTCGTCGAGCCGGTAGACGTCCGGCTCGGCCTCCGCCGCCGGCCCCTTCTCCTGCATGCCCAACACGCCGGAGGCGATCGCCTCGTCGGCCAGGGTCGTGAGCAGCTTGGTCACCTCGTCCCCGTCGGCCATCCCGAGATAGTCCGGCAGCGCCCGGTCCAGGGCGGCGATCAGGTCCGCGCGCGTCCACGCCGACTTGGACTGCTGCACCTCGTGCAGCGCGACGGCGATCACCTCGTGCGGCGCCCACTGCCCGGCCTGCAGCTCCTCGGGACGGGCGGCCAGGGCGGTGTCGGCGATCGCGGACAGGTTCGTGTCCACCTCGCCGCGCATCCGGGCCTCGACCTCGTCGAGGAGCTGCTCGCGGGTCTTGCCGTCGTGCGACTTGCCCTTCCGGGTGGCCAGCGTCGCGGTCTGGGCGAGGCGTTCGAGCTGGTAGCTGTTCGGCGCCTTCCCGTGCCGGGCCTCGAAAGCCTCGACGAGCTCGGCGGTCTTCGCCGTCACCTGGTGACGGCGGCTGGAGATGATCCCCATCGCCTCCGCCGACACACCCAGGACCTCGCGGGCCTTCCCGTCCGGCCGGGTCGCCAGCAGCATCCCCACCGCGGCGGTGAACCGCTCCGACGTCGTCCGCTCGGCGACGGCCGCGGCGGCCGGGCGCGCACGGTGCAGGGAGCGGCCGTCGATCGTGCGCCACTCGCCGTCCGGGCCCTGCACCCGGTTGAAGATCCCGTTGTGGATGTGGAGCTGCGGGTCTCCCTCACGCGAGTCGTGCTGCAGGAACGAGGCGACGGTGAAGTTGTGCGCGTCGGCGTACCGCCCGGCCGCGCCGCCGTGATGCCCAACGCGGGTGAAGCCGGCCTCCTGCTGCAGCAGCGCCAGGCCGGCGTTGTTGCCCGCCCAGATCGCGTCCTCGACCGCCTCGCGGAGCTGCCCCCACGCCGCGGCCTCCTCCTCACGACCGGCGTTGCGGGCGGCGACCTCATTGGCCTCGAACGCCGTGTGCACGAGCGTGACGGACTTCTGCACGCTGAACGTCGCGTCGAAGAACGCCACGTTGTGGCGTGCACTGCGCCCGGCTTCCGTCCACAGCTGTGCACGCCGTTCAGGATCGGCGTCCGGCTCCCGCGCGATCGCCTGGTCGAACAGGTCCTGCTCGGTCGCGTACTTGCGACCGGTGTGTCCGAGCGTGGACACCCCGTCCCACGCGGCTGGGTCGCTGAACCCCTCGGCGCGCGGGTCGAGGTACCGCTCGAACACCGCCCGCATGTCCTGGGCCTCGACCAGGCCGGTGAGACCGAGCTGTTCGGCGCCTGCACCCCACCAGCGGCCCGGCGGCTCGCCCTCGGCGACCGCGTCGGTGTAGTAGTTCTCCCGACCGGTCGCGACCTCCTTGAGCAGGTACTCGGGGCTGTAGCCGGTGTTGATTCTCAGCACCATGAGAGCGCTCCCCCGGTCTTGCCGGGCGCACGACGATCACGGGCGGTAGGCGGCCGGCCGGAGGCCGGCCCGCCCCTTCGGATCGTGATGCAAGGGTGTGCAGCTTTTGATCTTCTGCTCTTGTTCCTACGTTCGGTGTAGTCGCTGTGCTCTGGTGAGTTCTTGCTGGTCGCAGTCTGTGTCTGGCGCTCTCGGGTCGAGAGAGTGGCTTGATGACCGGTCATGACGGGTCCTGGTCCGTGGTCTCGGTGCAGGCGGTGTTGGTGCGGAGTCGGCGCAGGACCTTGGCGGCGAGGCCGGTAGAGACATCGGCGCTGGCGGCGAGGTCTCGAACGCTCGGCCAGGCGCCGTAGGCGTCGTGGTGGGCCGTCGCGGCTCGGGCCGCGCGGTCTCGTGGCGCACTCGCCGTTCCGGTCGGCTCATCCGGTTCGCCTCCGGCCGGTGTGCGGGACGATGGGTGGACGCGGGCGTGCACGGTGCCCGGATGGTCGGTGGACACGGCCGCGCTCGTGTCGGGCTCGTGCACGGCGGCCGCCACGGCGCGACGCTCGTTCACTGCGGGCAGTGCCCGGCTGTCCGTCGATCCCCGCGCTGACACTGACGTGTCAATGACGGCCGTCCCCCGCACGCCGTCGGACGACCGGACGGGATCGGTGCTCGGAGTCGCGAGGAGGTAGAGCAGGTGCGCCACGACGGCCGCCGCGACGGCGGGCCAAGCCCCGACGCCGAAGCGCAGCAGCGGGCTCGGCCCGCCCAGACCGGCTGCCCCGGCCGACGGTCCAGCGGCGAGGTAGGCGGCCTGCGCGAGACCGGAGAGTCCGGCGGCCAGGACGACGACGGTCCACGCGTACCGCGCCGCTCGGCCCGAAAGCCGGGAGGTCGCGGCGTAGGCGACCAGGGCCAGGCCGTCGGTGATCAACGGGTAGATCCAGGCAAGCCCCGGAGGAACCCCGGAAGCGGCAGCAACCTCGTAGAGGCCGTGCGCGGTCGCGATCGCCGCGCCGGCCGCGACCGCGCCGCCGGCCAGCCAGACCGCGGCTGATGCCGGTCGCCCGTCGCCCGGGCCCGACTTCCTCGGGTCCATCGCGGTCGGGCACAGTCCCGCCGAGTCGCTGACGGGCTCCACTTCTCCTCGGCCGTTCTCGGCTCGGCGGTGGTCGGTGTCGGGATGGTGGCTGGTCACGGCAGGGCTCCCTCCCGGCTCGTTGCGGGCCGGTGGTCGGATGGACTGGACTGAGATGACGCGTCAGGCAGGGCGTGACGGCGGTCGCGGGCGTCCTGGCGTCGGGTCGCGTGGTGGCGGCTCGGGTGCAGGCCGGTCGCGGGCCGTGCCCCACCACTGCGCGATCACCGGCAGGTGCGGCTCGGCGGGAACGACCGGCGCGCCCGAGGGCGCCATGTCCCATCCCTCGCGCCACTGGTGGCGCTCCCGCGAGCACGTTCCGGCCCGGGCCTGGACCCGCCGGACGACGCCGGGACGGTGGCGGTCGTGCCAGTCCCCCGCGAGGCCCACCGACGCGCGGGGGCCGTGGTAGGCGCTGATCCAGGCGTGCATCAGCCAGAGCAGCTCCTCGACCACATCGGGGTGCCAGCACCAGCACTCCGGCAGCCCCACCACCGCATCCGAGTAGCGGAGGTACACGGCGGTCATCCAGCCGGCGAGCCCGTCGAGCACCTCCCCGGCCGCGGCGGGATCGGCGGGCAGCAGCATCCAGGTCGGGGCCACCTCGGTCCGCGGCTTCGCCGACAACGCCGTCACGGCGTCGGACAGCTGCGCCACCGTGCGCACCAGGTCGGCCACCTGGGCGCCGACCTCGGCCACCCGCTCCATCACCCCGTCGACGCGGCCGGCGAGAGAGTCGACCCGCGTCGTCGCCGCCTCGGCACCGGAGCCGGCCGCGTTCGCCGCGGCGGCGCTCACGGCGGCGAGGTCCCGGCGCAGGCCGTCGACCTGCCCCACCAGCGCGGCCACCGTCTCCGCCCGCGCGTAGCTCTCACCCGGGGGCTGCTGCTCGCCCATCACGTCCACCACCCCGGACGTCGGCCCGGGTCGCCGTCCGGTCGGTCCGGGCCCTCGGGCCCGTACTCGGTCAAGCTCTCGTCGTCCGGCTCGGTCGGTATCTCCTCGTTGGGCGGCCTCGGCGCGGGCATATCGCCCGCGGCGGGCAGCGGCAGGGCGCCGTGCGGCGGGTAGGGCGCCCCGGGCCGGGCCCACCCGTCACCGGTGCGCGGGCGTGGCCCGAGTCCGGCCGGTGGCTCGCTGGGGTGCATCGGCTGGCGGTGGATGCGCTCCAGCTGCTCGAACATGGCGTTGAGGTCCCGGCGCCGGCGCGCAACCTCGTGAAACCGGTCCGACCGGCCCGCGGCCAACGCCAGGACCCGCTCCGCCGCACGCGCCCACGCCTGGCGAACCGGGTCCAGGCGGGCAGACCGTTGCGCGGCCCGCTCCATCCGGGCGTCGTGACGCGAGAGCACCTTGACGTCACGGCGCTTCCAGCCCATCCGGGCCTGCCCGATCACCGGCGCCATCCCGCGACGGATCAACAGCACCCGCTCGTCCGGGAGGCCGGCGATCTGCGCGGGCGGGATCACCGGCACCCGCCGCACACTGCGCGACTGCACCCGGCCGTTGCGGTCGGTCGTGGTCGTCGTCTCGTCCCGGTCCCCGGCCAGGGCGGACCAGAACGCGAGGTCGTCGCGATCCTTCATCCCGCCGAACACCATCGCCGAGCTCGTGTTGTTCAGGATCGTGGCGGTGGCGTGCTCGCCGAACTTCTCGAGCAGCTGCGCGCGGGACTGGACCACGATCGAGATCGACACCCCGCGCCCACCCATGTCGGCGGTCCAGCGGTGCAGCGGCACCGGGCAGATCAGGGCGGCCTCGTCGAGCGCCAGGCGCAGCGGCGGATCCAGCCGGCCACCGGGCTTCTCCGCGGCGATCCGGCGGGCCTCGCGGGCAATGTGGCCGGTCAGAGCGCACACCAGCGGCGCGATCCGTGCTTCCTCCGCGCCGAGCAGGTAGATCGTGGCGCGGGCGTTGAGGAACCACTCCACGTCCAGGCCGCACCCCGGCCGGGCCGCCGCCACCGCCGACGCCCGGGTCATCCAGCCGAACGCCAGCACGATCGAGCTGGTGATCGACGAACGGGTGCGGTCGTTCGTGGACAGGAACTGGAGCACGTCCTGCTCGAACGCCCCGTCACCGGCGCGGCGCAGCAGCTGCGGGATCACCTGGCCCGCGCCGGACGGGTCCGACACCCAGCTCTGCACGTCGCGCATGGTGTGCCCGCCCAGCGCGGCGGCGTAGAGCATCCCGGCCAGCACGCGACGCGCCTGCTCGTTCCACGTCTCCCGGTCCGCCGACCCGCCCGTTCCACCGGCGCCGTAGGGGATCATGTCCAGGGCTCGCTCGGTCGCGGTCACCGGATCCGCGCACCCGTGCAGCGGATCGAAGAACAGCGTCGACTCGATCCCGCCCAGCCCGGCCGCGTTGAACACCAGCACCGGTCCTATGCGGGCCCGCAGAGTGCGGGTGAGCTGGTAAGTGTCGGGACGGGTCGAGGTCACCACCAGCGCGCCAGGCGCTGTGAGGATGTGCTCGACCAGCGCCCCGGTCTTCCCGGTGCGGGGACCGCCGACGATGAGGATCACACCCTCCACCGACTCCCACACCCACAACAGCCCGGAACGGCACAACCGCACCCCGGCCCGGGTGGTCGGCAGCACCAGCCGCCGCCACCGCGGCAGCCCGGCCAGGGACGGGCGCGCCACCGGCGCCTTGCGCCTCACCCGGGCTCGGGCGCGCAGCACGTCGACACCTGAGGCGACGCCGGACTTCCGCCGCGAGCGCGCCGCCCACCGCGCCAGCAGCGTCGACGACTGCCGCCACCGGTGCACCAGCACCAGCAACACCACCGCGCCGACACCGACCAGGACCGGCCACGACACCGCCGCCACCAGCCCCGACACGATCGCCAGGCCCGGCAGCAGCGCGGCCAGACCGAGGCCGAGCGTCCACATCGTCGCCCGCCGCCGGTGAGCGATCGCGGCGCCGGCCACGAGGGCCAGCAGCAACACCAGGGTTCCGACGTTCATCGCGCACCCCCGACGCCAGCGCGAACAGAGTCGGTCCGCAAGGCTGCGGCCCACCGGTCGACGGTGCGGCGCGAGACGCCGCATTCGGCCGCGACCCGGTCTCGGTCGCGCCCCGCTGCGAGTGCGGCGGTCCCGGCCTCCCGCTGCAGCGAGGCACGCCCGTTGCTGGGCGACCGGGTCGGTACCGGCAGCGTCGCCGGTGTCCGGCGAACTCGCCGGGATAGGCGGCCGATGCGACGCAGCTCGACCCGCTCGGCCTCGCCCAGCCCGCCGGCCACACCGAACGGCAACGATTCCATCGCCCAGGCCAGGCACTCGGATCGCACCGGGCAGCCCGCGCACACCCGCTTCGCCGAGGCCTCGGCCCGTTCCAGCTCCGGGCCGGCCTCTGCCGCCGGGAAGAACAACTCGCCGTCGACGTCGCAGCACGCCGCTCGTGCCCGCCAGTCCCGGCTCTCGCTGATTGTCTGTCCTCGTCCTACCATCGGAACCTCTCCTGCCGTCTGCTGATGTGCGGGGAGATCGGCCCGGCGGCTGTGTCCCGCCAAGAACCCGTCGCCGGGCCGTCCCACCTCGTCCGTGTCCCTGCCGTTCATCGCCCGCTCCCTGTCTCCGGACGTCGGGCCGGTGCCTCGAAGAGGCCCGGTAGCGCGTCCTGCGTCTCCCGTTCCGCGTGCCGATCCGCTGCGGGGTCCCTTCCGGTCCGTGCACCAGGGACAACCTCGGCCAGGTGCGCCAACCGGACCGGGAGCGGCTTGTTCTCCAGCAGGCACATGGCGATCACCCGCGACGGGCAGTCCCGCCGCTGCAGCACCGGATACCCGCACCCGGGGCAGCGGCCGGCGGCAGGCGTGTCGTGGTCGACCAAGACCTGCAGGAGGTCCGTCCGCCCGGTCGGGCGCAGCAGCCGCGGGTCGATCTCTTCACCGCTGGCCGCACGCTCGGGGACCGCCCACTCACGTGCCGTACGCCCGGTCATCGCCACCACCGCGCCTCGTCCGGCGACACGGCAGCGCCAGCATCGGTCAGCCCGTACCGCAGCCCGCTCGCCTCGACCGGCTCGGGCACCCGGCCCCGCGAGTCCGGGCACAACACCGACCCGTCCCGGTGCGAGAACCCGGGACACGCGCCGGCCCGCTCCGGCCACCCCGACGGCGGCGCACACGCCACCTGCTCGGCGCATCCCGGACACACCAGCTCGTCCGGCTCGACCTCGACGCCCTGGCGGGCGATGTCAGTGACACTCATGCTGGCCTCCACGAGAGAAGTGGTGGGTCGCTCGACCCGTTGACGTGGGTGGCGGGCGCTGTCCCCGCCGCCCTTCGGCGCGTCCGCACGGCATCCGAGGCTCACGATCAAGGGCGGCCGCCAGGCCGTCGCCGAAGGCGATGCGCAGCACCCTTTTTCGTGAGTGATGCCGTGCTCAGCTCGGGTCGAGGGGCCCACCCCGCCGCAGGCGGGTCCATCCGGGTTCTCGGCCTGCGTGGCCTTGAACGCGAACCCACGGCCGCGCCCGCCGCCGGCCGGGCTCACGAAGCACCCCACCCGTCGTCCGCGCCGTCGCACAGCGGCTCGTAGCAAGACCCGACCGGCGGCTGATCGTGGTGCCACTCGTCGGCCCCGTCGTCCGCGCCGTTCTGGGCCTGGTTCCGGCCCACCGGTCGGACGGGCCGACCGGCCTGCTCGGCCTGGATCCGGGCGATCAGCTGGTCCTTGTCGGCGAGGAACCGCTCGCGCTCCCCCTCGTCGACCTCCGCTCCGGACGACAACGCCCTCAATCGCGCCGTCAGCGCGGCGATCTCGGCCGGACCCACCCGCTCAGGGACGGCCATCACCGCTCACCCGCCCCGGCCTGCTGCGGTGCCGCCGGCTGCTCGCGGCTCAGCACCGGAGTCGCCGCGCCGTCGAAGACGTCCAGGAACGTCGAGATCGCCCCCGGTACCCCCTGGCCGACCGGTGTGGCGACGAACATGACCAACGCCAGACCGGCGAACACGACCGCTCCGCCCGCCGACCGCGACTTCGCGCAGATGACCGCGCCGACGATCGCGAACAGGATCAGTAGCCCCACGCTGCCCATCGGTCAGACCTCCCGCGGTGAGCGCGGCGCCGGAAGCGTCGGCGCGACCCACTGGGCGGCGTCGACCGCGCTGTACTCGGCGACGGCGGCGCTGACCATCTCGTCGAGCACGCGGGCGGGAATGATCAACCTGCCCCGGATCCGCACCGCGGGGAATTCACCATCGCGAATTGCGCGATAGAGAGTCACCGGCGACGTTCCGATGACCTTCGCGGCGTCCGCGACGCTGTAGAAGCGGGGCGCCGGCGCGACTGTCGCGCCGGACGATCCGCTGGTAGCTCGTACGTTCATCTGATCTCTCCTCCGTGAACTGCTGCGCTCTGCCGGGCAGCACGGATAGCCTGAGACCAGTTCCGGACGGCGACCCGGAAGGAAATTCCGGGGTATCTTCGTGGTTCGCGGAGAGGGTGATCGTCATGCGCGGAATGACAGAGACGATGACCATTGGCGAGCGGATCGCCTTCTACCGCCGACGGAGGGGCCAGTCGCAGCTCGTGCTCGCCGGGCTCGTCGGCCGGACCGAGGACTGGCTGAGCAAGGTCGAGAACAACCGGATCGAGCTGGACCGGCTCTCCGTCATCCGCCGCGTCGCCGAGGCGCTGGACGTCACGATCGGCGACCTCGTGGGTGAGCCCACGCTTCTCGACTGGACCGCGGACAGCGGGGTGCAGACGGTGCCCGCGCTGCGGGCAGCGCTCATGGACTACCGGCAGATCACGCCGCTGCTGGCCGGCTCGGGGGCGGCGGGCGAACCCGTCGATCTCGAAACGCTGAACGCCGACGTGAGCGCAGTGTTCGAGGCGTACCAGGCGAGCCGGTACGGCTACGTGACCGGTCGAGCGCCTCTCGTCCTCTCCGACGCCCTCGGCGCGGTCCGCGGCGCCGAGCAGACCGAGAGGAGCCGCGCTCTGTCGTTACTCGCGCTTACCTACCAGGTCGCGGTCTCGGTCCTGACGAAGCTCGGCGAGTCCGACCTCGCGTGGATCGCCTCCGAGCGCGGCCTCGCCGCTGCCCAGGAGTCCGGCAACCCCGTCGTCCTCGGATCGCTGTTCCGGTCGGTCGCGTACGCGCTGCACTCCACTGGACGGTTCGCCGCCGGCGTCGAGCTGGTGCAGACCGCGGCCAGCGTGCTCGAACCGCACCTCAGCTCTCGCTCGGACGAATCATTCCTGTCGGTCTACGGGACCCTCTTCCTGACCGGCGCGGTGGCAGCCTCTCGCGCTGAGGACCGAGCATCGGTGACAACGTTCCTGCGCGAGGCCACCGAGAGCGCCAACCGTGTCGGCCGGGACACCAACGCGATGTGGACCGCCTTCGGACCGACGAACGTCGCGATCCACCGTATGACGACGGCGCTGGAGCTGGGCGACGTCCAGGTCGCCGTCGACTTGGCCCCGAACATTGACGCCTCCGGACTACCCGCAGAGCGCAGGGTCCGCCACGCGATCGAGACGGCCCGGGCCTACACCGCGCGCAACCGCCGCGACGACGCACTGACCGTGCTGCTCGATGCCGAGCGGATGGCGCCGGAGCAGGTGCGGCACCACGCCATCAGCCGACAGCTCGTACTCAGCTGGCTCCGCAACTCCCGCGGACCCCGGAGCGTGGCCCTGGAACAGCTCGCAGGTCGTCTCCATCTCGCCTGACGCTCCGCCGTAGGCTCGGTCGTGTGACCGACCCGAGCGAGACGTTCGCAACGCCCCGAGTCGCCGCCGGTGCGATGTTCTTCGACGACGAGGGCCGGATCATGCTGGTCCATCCGACCTACAAGGACACCTGGGATCTGCCGGGCGGCTACGTCGAGCGGGGTGAGTCGCCGGCGGCTGCCTGCCGGCGCGAACTCGTCGAAGAACTGCAGCTCGACCGAAAGCCCCGTCGCCTCCTCTCGGTTGACTGGGCGCCCAGCGAGAAGGAAGGCGACAAGCTGCTGTTCCTGTTCGACTGCGGCAAGCTTGGTGAGGACGCAACGAATCTGCAGCTCGACGGGGCAGAGTTGGATCGGTGGGAGTGGGTTCATATCGACGACCTCGAGAAGTACGTTATCCCGCGCCTCGCACGTCGGATCCGGTCCACTGCGGACGCAGGACCCGGATACCTAGAGCATGGGGAGACGGCAACCAGCGCATAGCCACCAGGTTGATCGTGGTACCGGCGTCTTCCGCTCGTGACTCTTTAGCCTCGGACGCCCGGCCGCTACACCGAGCGGTCGTCCGCGCGTCTGAGGCTGAGTAGTCCGAGGGGTCGCCATCTCGTCCGCGTGGGCAGGATGCTCGCCAGCTGCTGCGAGCACGCGGGCCCAGTTGGATTGCTCGCGCGTAGCCGATAGCCTCTCCAGGTGATCACCGGCGAGCTCAAGAGCAAGATCGACCGCGTCTGGGACGCCTTCTGGTCCGGCGGAATCTCCAACCCTCTCGAAGTCATCGAGCAGATCACCTATCTCATGTTCATCCGCCGACTAGACGAGATTCAGAACCGGAAGGAACGCCAGGCCATCCGGACCGGCAAGCCGGTCGAGAAGCCGATCTATGTACAGAAGACCCAGACCCTGCGCTGGTCATGGTTCGCCAACCGGTCCCCCGACGAGATGCTGATCATTGTCCGGGACGACGTCTTCCCCTGGCTGCGTGAACTCGGCGGCGAGGGCTCCACATACTCCCAGCATATGAAGGACGCCCGCTTCTCGATCACCACGCCCAACTTGCTCGCCAAGGCAGTCGCTATGCTCGACGATCTGCCTGTGACCGAGCAGGACACAAAGGGCGACCTGTACGAGTACATGCTCGGCAAGATCGCAACGGCCGGTCAGAACGGACAGTTCCGCACCCCGCGCCACATCATCGAGTTGATCGTCCAGATGATGGCACCCGGGCCTCATGACGAGATCTGCGACCCAGCGTGTGGCACCGCCGGGTTCCTAGTTGCATCGGCCGACTACGTGAACCGGACGCACCGCGACGCGCTAATGACGCCTACACGGCGCGAGCACTTCGACAGGAGCATGTTCCACGGCTTCGATTTCGACAGCACCATGCTCCGCATTGGCAGCATGAACATGCTCCAACACGGGGTCGATGATCCCGATATCCGTTACCGCGACTCCCTTGCCGAGAGCACGGCCGGTGAGGCTGAGAAGTACTCGATGATCCTCGCCAATCCGCCATTCGCAGGGAGCCTGGACTACGAAGTCACCGCGAAAGATCTCCAGGTGGTCGTCAAGACAAAGAAGACCGAATTGCTGTTCCTGGCGCTGTTTTTGCGACTACTCAAGAGCGGAGGCCGGGCCGCCGTCATCGTCCCGGACGGCGTACTGTTCGGCTCAAGCAAGGCGCATAAGGAACTGCGACGCATTTTGGTCGAGGAACATAAGCTCGACGCTGTAGTGAAGTTGCCTGGCGGAGTGTTTAAGCCTTACGCGGGCGTGTCGACGGCAATTCTGATCTTCACCAAGACCACGGTCGGCGGCACAGACAACGTCTGGTTCTACGAGATGACAGCCGACGGCTGGAGTTTGGACGACAAGCGCGACCCGCTGCTGTTCGAGGACAAGCTTGGGCCTGTCCCTCCCGAAGCGCTGGATGCTACCGAGCACACTAGGAACAACCTGCCTGACGTGCTGGCCCGCTGGAACCGACGCAACGGCACTGAGCAAGAGCGAGGGCGGACCGAGCAGAGCTTCTGCGTTTCTAAGGCGGAAATCGTCGCGCAGGGCTACGACCTCAGTCTCAATCGTTACAAGCAGATTGTGCACGAGGAAGTCGAGCACCGGACGCCTGGCGAGATCCTTGAGGAACTCGATCGCATCGAATCTGAGATCCAGCACGGAATGAGCGACCTAAAGAGGGCGCTCCGATGAAGCAGATTCTTGATACGCCGCTCGGCGAGTGCTGCGAAGTCATCTCCGGCGCCACCCCAAAGAGCGGAGTCCGCCATTATTGGGATGGCGAGATCCACTGGGCTACCCCGAAAGATCTAAGTAAACTGACCGGCATGGAGATCGGAGATACTCCACGGAAGATTACTGAGGCTGGACTGAATAGTTGTGCTGCAACCGTTCTGCCTGCTGGCTCCGTCCTGCTCAGCTCACGAGCCCCTATCGGGCACGTCGCCATTAACAGCCGTCCAATGGCGACCAATCAAGGCTTCAAGAGCCTCATTCCGAAGTCTAACCAAATTGATGCGCATTATCTTGCGTACTGGCTGAAGGCCAATCGCTCCCACCTCCAGTCGCTGGGTAACGGTGCAACGTTCAAAGAGATCTCCAAAACAACGATCGCCCAGGTCGAGATCCCCCTCCCCTCGTACGACGAGCAACGGCGGATCGCCGCGATCCTTGGCCAGACTGATGCTATCCGAACCAAACGCCGCAACGCAGTCACCCTTCTCGACGACCTCATCCGGTCGATCTTCCTTGACATGTTCGGCGACCCCTCATGCAACGCAACTACCTGGCCAATAAGAAAGATCGGCGACCTGATCGAATCTACCCAATACGGCACTAGCGAGAAGGCAAAGCCAGAGGGTGACCTGCCGATGCTAAGGATGGGCAATGTATCGTACACCGGCGAGATAGACCTAAGCGATCTGAAGTATACGGATCGAGACGCAACCAATGAACGCCACATTGTCCACAGTGGTGATGTATTGTTCAATCGAACGAACAGTCCCGAACTAGTCGGCAAGTCTGCCATCTACCGCGGAGACTTGCCGCTGGCCTATGCGGGCTATCTAATCCGGGTGCGTGCCAACTCCCAGAATAACGGAGAGTATCTCGCCGCCTTCCTGAATACCTCTCACGCAAAGCGCGTACTACGCAACATGTGCAAAAGCATTGTTGGCATGGCAAATATCAACGCGCGCGAACTGAAAGAGATTGACATTGCCGAGGTGCCGCTGGCTTTGCAGCGAGAATTCGCAGCGCGAGTTGGTGAGCTAGAAAGGTTCAAGGTCGCACACCGGGCACACCTCGCCGAGCTTGACGCCCTCTTCATCTCTCTACAGCACCGCGCATTTCGCGGCGAGCTGTGGGATTCCCCCGCCGCCTGAGTCTCGACATCGTCTACCCCAGGAAGGGCATCGTCGTGAGCAACTTCGGGTTCCTGCAGGCCGAATGGCCCTCCCTGCATACCGAAGCGCTGCAGGCCGAGCGTCTGGCCCTGGCGGACCCACGGGCGTCATGCTTCTACGCCCGCCGCACCCTGGAGCTCACGCTCACCTG
Source organism: Pseudonocardia sp. KRD291 (assembly GCF_019263595.1). Taxonomy (GTDB): domain Bacteria; phylum Actinomycetota; class Actinomycetes; order Mycobacteriales; family Pseudonocardiaceae; genus Pseudonocardia. The sequence goes on from NZ_JADQDD010000011.1 coordinate 42,172, forward strand.
GCTGTTCGAGGCCGACAGCACGCTACAGCGCCCCTACCGAGACGACCTGGCGGCGAAGATCGCCGAGCCGACACTGGTGAAACTGGCCGGTCCCGCCATTCGCACGAAGATGGACGTCGTCCGTCGGCAGGGCAATACGGCAGTACACCGCAGCGGCTCGGTTGCGTCGAACGACGCGGTCCGCGTGGTCGCCGAGCTGTTCCACGTCATGTACTGGGTCGCCCGCCTGTACTCCCGCAACCCCGAAGACCTGCCCAGGCCCGGGCTGGCATTCGACCAGTCTGTCATCCCGCGCCCGTTGCCGGCCGAGGTGCGGTTGGCCAAGCAGGCGGAGCTCAAGGCGCGGGCGGAGAAGTTCGCGCAGCAGGACGCCGAGCTGGCCGCGCAACGCCGCAGGAACCAGGATCTCGACACCGAGCTGGCCGCGCTGCGCGCCGAGATCAAGGCGGCCAAGACCGCGAACGAGACTCGGCCCGACACACACGACTACAACGAGGCGCAAACCCGCTCGTTGATCATCGACCTGCTCCTCAAGGAAGCAGGTTGGACGCTCGGCCAGTCCCAGGACCGCGAGTACCCGGTCACCGGGATGCCCGTGTCGGCTGCGCCTTCGGGCAAGGGCAAGGTTGACTACGTCCTGTGGGACGACGACGGGCGCCCGCTCGGGCTCGTCGAGGCCAAGCGCACCACCCGCGACGCCCAATCCGGCAAGTACCAGGCTCAGCTGTATGCCGACCGGCTGGAAGAGCAGTTCGGGCAGCGTCCGATCATCTTCTACACCAACGGCTACACGACCTTTATCTGGGACAATCTCAACTATCCGCCGCGCGAGGTCCAAGGCTTCTATACCAAGGACGAGCTACGGCTGCTTATCCAACGCCGCGCCAGCCAGCTCAGGATCGCGACGCTCCCGATCAACGAGCAGATCGCCGGACGCAGCTACCAGTCGCACGCGATCCGCCGTGTCGCCGAGACGTTCGAGAACGACGCGCAGCGCGATGCCCTGCTGGTCATGGCGACCGGCTCGGGGAAGACCCGCACGATCATCGCCTTGACCGACCTGATGATGCGGGCGAACTGGGCCAAGCGGATCCTCTTCCTCGCCGACCGTAAAGCCCTGGTGCGCCAAGCCGTCGGAGCGTTCAAGGCGCACCTTCCCGGTACGCCCGTCGTCAACCTGGTCGAGGACAAGGACCTCAGCGCGCGCGTAGTCGTCTCCACCTACCCGACGCTGATGAATATGATCAACGATGTGGACAGCGGTGGGCTGCGGCGCTTCGGGCCGGGCTACTTCGACCTTATCGTCATCGACGAGGCGCACCGCTCGATCTACCAGAAGTACGGCGCGATCTTCGACTACTTCGACGCGCTACTCGTCGGGCTTACCGCTACCCCCAAGGACGAGATCGACCGCAACACTTATCGCCGCTTCCACCTCGAGGACGGCGTCCCCACCGACGTCTATAGCCTCGACGAGGCCGTCGAGGACGGTTACCTCGTCGCACCTCGGGTAGTGGATGTTCCGCTGAAGTTCCAACGCGGTGGAATCAAGTACGACGACCTGTCCGAGGAGGACAAGCAGCGCTGGGAAGAGCTGGAATGGGACGACGACGGCAGCGTCCCGACCGAGATCTCCTCCGACGAGCTGAACAAGTACCTGTTCAACGCGGACACCGTCGACAAGGCGCTGGCGACCCTGATGACGCATGGTCTGAAGGTCGCCGGCGGTGACCGGTTGGGCAAGACGATCATCTTCGCCGCGAACACTCATCACGCCGACTTCATCGAGAAGCGCTTCGAAGCGAACTACCCTGAGCACAAGGGTTCGTTCGCGCAGGTCATCACCTACGCCAAGACGTACGCCGACAGCATGATCGAGGCGTTCGGCGTCCCGGGTGGGGCACCGCACATCGCCATCTCCGTCGACATGCTCGACACCGGCATCGACGTGCCGGAGGTCCTCAACCTGGTCTTCTTCAAGCTGGTGCGCTCCAAGAGCAAGTTCTGGCAGATGATCGGCCGCGGTACTCGGCTATGCCCAGATCTGTTCGGCCCGAACCGCGACAAGACCGGGTTCCTCGTCTTCGACCTCTGCCAGAACGTTGAGTTCTTCAACCAGAACCTCATGCCCGCCGAGGGCGGCCTCGCCCCATCGCTGGGCGAGCGGCTGTTCGAGCGCCGCGCCGACCTGCTCCTCGCGCTGGACGAGCAACGGGTCCCGGCTGCCGAGGACGGAGCGGATGGCACCACGAGCGATGGCGGGCTGCGCCACGACGTTGCGAAACGCCTCCACGAGGAGGTGAGCGCCATGAACCCGGAGAATTTCCTGGTCCGTCCGCATCGCGAGCAGATCGACAAGTTCGCAGACTTCGACGCCTGGCTCGCATTGACCCCCGAGGCCCACGCCGAGGTGGTCGATCACCTCGCCGGTCTCCCCACCGCTTTCCGCGACGAGGACAGCAGCGAGGAGGCCAAGCGCTTCGACTTGCTCGCGCTGCGCCTACAGCTCGCCCAGATCAACGCCGAACCGGGGTACGGACGGCTCCAAGAGCAGGTCAAGGAAGTCGCGTCAGCACTGCTCGATCAACTCACCATCCCCGCCGTCCGCGCTCAGCAGGAGCTACTCGACGAGATTTCCGGTGACGATTGGTGGGCGGACGTCACGCTGCCCATGCTGGAGGTGATGCGCCGACGCATCCGTAGCCTGGTCAAGCTGATCGAGAAGACCAGGCGCGGCGTCGTCTACACCGACTTCGAGGACGAGCTCGGCGAGCTGTCCGCGGCGTCACTGCGCGGCATGGAGATCGGCGCCGATCTCTCCCGCTTCGAGCAGAAGCTACGCATCTACCTCCGCACCCATGAGAACCAGCTTGCTGTCCAGAAGATTCGCCGCAACCGCCAGATCACCATGCTCGACCTTGACGAGCTTGAGGGCATATTCATCGAGTCCGGCATCGGTACCGAGGCGGAGATCAGCACGGCCAAGGAGAACTCTGGTGGGCTCGGCCTGTTCCTTCGATCGCTCGTAGGTCTCGATCGGGCGGCTGCAGCCGCCGCATTCGGGGCGTTCCAGCAGGGCAGAACTCTCACCTCGGCACAGCTGCGCTTTGTCAATGAGTTGGTCGATTACGTGACACACAACGGAAGGATCGAGGTTGACGTGCTGTATCGACCGCCTTTCACCTCCATCGCACCCGGCGGACCAGAAGATCTTTTCGTCGAGGTCGACATCGACGCGATCACGCATACGATGCGATCGATCGACGCCACAGCCCAGCCCGCATAGCCGAACGAACCTGCGTCCTCGACCGTGTCTGTTTGCCAGGGCCTTGCCCATCGGCTGAGGTCGTCCTCGTGGAACGCGTCGTGGGACGAACTGCAGGTCCCAGCAGCGCTACAGCGACCCGCACGTCGAGCCAGAGGTCCATGTAGGCCCAGGTGGCACGCCACGGATCACCCGGTCTTCCGGCCTCCTAAAGCGGGTGCCGCAGGTTCGAATCCTGCCGGGGGCACGCAGGTCACAGACACAGCGACGGTCCGCTGACCATATGCCGTTGAGGTCGGCGATCGCCGCGGAGTAGGCGTCGAGCGCGTCGGACTTCCCGCTCCGGCGCCGCGCCCGACGGTCGGGACGGTCCACCTCGACCACCGCCAGGCCCTGCGCGGCAAGCAGACGCGCGAGCCCAGCCCCATAAGACCCGGTGCCCTCGACACCGAGTCGGACGACGTTGCCGCGGCTTCGCATTCAGGTCAGCAGCTGTTCTTTGGCCGCTGGCGGTCGCGGGAAACTGAGCGTCGTCGATCCGACGCCCCACGGCGTCGATCACTGCGCCGTGATGGGTGTTCAGTTGGTTGTCGACGCCGCCGATGACGTCGTCGAGCGAGAGGGTGTCCGGCACGTGCGTCCTTGCTGCTCGTCGTCGTTTCAGGCGAGCACCTGCTGGCCGAGCACGGACAAGACAGCGATGAGCTCCTGCAAGCAAGCTCCGATGAGGTCACACAGCTCCGGCGGCGGTTCAGACGATGTTGTTCGGCGCTGTGGACGGCGCGCACCCACGCCGGTGTCGGCACTGCCGCGCGCAGGCACCGCGGCGCGCCCGGACTGGTCGCGCGCTACCCCGGATAGCCGCCGGCACGGCGATGCTCGCCGTGCCGGCGGTCTGCTCGTCGGAGAGCTGGCCGGATGACCCTGCTCCGAGTCCGTGGTTGACACCCGAAATGAATATTGGTTCAGTACTGAACTTCGGTTCATTTCATCCATGGGTCATCGGAGGAGCGTGGGGATGCCCGAGTCGGTTACACACACTGCTGGGGGCGCGGTGCGGTCGAGTCGGGTCGAAGCCCGCAAGGCCGACGCCCGTCGCCGCATCCTCGAGGCGGCCCGGGAAGTAGTGACCGAGCACGGGTTCGCCGCCGCGCAGGTCGCAGTCGTGGCCTCGGTAGCCGACGTGGCGACCGGGTCGATCTATCGGCACTTCCCGTCGAAGGCGTCGCTGTTCTCGGAGATGCTGCGCGACGTCTGCCGCCGCGAGCTCGAGGTGGTCCGTGCCGTGGCCGCCGAGGAGGGCCGGACCGCGACCGAGCGCATCGGTGATGCGGTGGCGACGTTCGTCGACCGGGCCCTGCGCGGTGAGGGCCTGGCCTATGCAGTGATCGCAGAACCGATGGACCCCGACGTCGACCAGGTCCGGCTCGAGGCCCGAGCCGGGCTCGCACAGGCCTTCGCCGAGCTCATCGAGAACGGCGTCACAGCCGAGGAGTTCCCGGCCCAGGACGCGCGCATCCGCGGTGCCGCCATCGTCGGAGCCTTCCTCGAAGCGGTGGTCGCGCCGCTGGCCGAGCGTGTGACCCGGCCGCTGGACCGGGCCGCAGTCAGCGCCGAAGTGGCCCGCTTCTGCCAGCAAGCGGTCGCCGGCGCAGCACTCACCAGCACCCCGGATGCGCGCATCCGAGTCATTCACGGAGGACAGTCATGACCATCACCGATGAGACCACCACCGCCGAGCATTCGGACTACACCCACCAGCGCCCGATTCCGCGGGAGGACCTGGTCCCCGACCTCAACCACGTCAACGCCTTCACCACCGACAAGGTCGCCTCCCAGGTCATCGACACCTTCGCGCCGTGGGCGCGGGATCGGGCCGCGACGTTGGGCGGTCAGGTGTGGGACCCACGGGTCCTCAAGAACGCCCGTGACGCGCAGCGCTACACCCCGGAGCTGCGGACGCTGAACCGGATCGGCGACGAGGTCTACGACATCGAGTTCCACCCCGCCTACCACGAGCTGATGGCGCTCGGGTTCGGCTCCGGCGCGCACTCGCTGGCCTGGACCGCCGAGCAGCCCGGCGCGCACTCCGCCCGCGCGGTGCTGTCGTATCTGTGGAACCAGATCGACGGCTCGACCGCCTGCCCGATCGGTATGGCCTACGCATCGATCCCGGTGCTGCGCAGCCAGCCCGAGCTCGCCGAGTTCGCCCGCGCGCTCGAAGCCGAGGGCTACGACTCGGCCGACGTGCCGATCCAGCACAAGTCCGCCGCCACCATCGGCTACTTCATGACCGAGAAGCATGGCGGCTCGGACCTGCGCGCCAATGTCACCGTCGCCCGCCCGGTCGGCAAGCGTGGCCCCGGCGAGAAGTACCTGGTCAACGGGCACAAGTGGTTCGCCTCGGTGCCGATGTCGGACTGCTACCTCACCGTCGCCCAGACCGAGGGCGGCGTGTCCTGCCTGCTCATCCCCCGGCGACTTCCCGACGGTCGACTCAACAACCTCAAGATCAACCGTCTCAAGGACAAGCTCGGCAACAAGGCCAACGCCTCCTCCGAGATCGAGTACCACGACGCCGAGGCCTTCCTCGTCGGCGAGGAGGGCAAGGGCGTGCGCACGATCCTGTCCTCCGCCGAGTACACCCGCCTCGACTTCGCTGTCGGCTCCGCCGGACTGATGCGAGCCGCGCTGTCCCAGGCTCTGCACTACAACGACACCCGCTCCGCGTTCGGCGCGAAGCTGTCGCAGCTACCCATCCAGGCGCCGGTCCTGGCCGACCTGGCCCTGGAGTGGGCCGGCGCCGCGCACCTCGGCTTCCGCGTCGCCCGGGCCGAGGACTCCCGCGACGACGTCTCCGAGCGTCTGGTCAGCCGTCTGCTGACGCCGGTGGCGAAGTTCTGGAACTGCCGGCGGGTCTCGAGCGTGACCGAGGAGGTGATCCAGTCGATCGGCGGCAACGCCTACATCGAGGAACACCCCTGCCCGCGCTACTACCGCGAGGCACCGCTGAACGCCATCTGGGAGGGCACCTCCAACATGATGGTCATGGATGTGGGCCGCGTCCTGACCCGCGAGCCCAAGGCCATCGAACCCGTCCTCGACGAGATCCGCCCCGCCGCGGCCGAGCACCCGCTGCTCGCCGCCGCCCTCGACGAGATCGACGAGCTCGTCATGGCCCCCGAGCAGACCACCCGCTACCTGGTCACCAAACTGGCAGTTACCACCCAGGCCGCACTGCTGGTCGAGCACGCGCCCACCGCCGTCTCGGACGCGTTCATCGCCTCCCGACTCGGCACCGGGTGGGGCCCGGGCTACGGCACTCTGCGCGGGGTCGACTTCGAGTCCATCATCGACTTCGGCCGGCTCGGCTGATCACGATGGACGCCTCGGCTGGGGGCGCCGCGGGCTGCGAACAGCGCAGCTCTTGAATTTTGCACGTGCGCCAGTCAACTTGCGGTCGTGGTTTCCTCTCCGGAGGCCAGTGCGGCCCGCAGAGCTTGCATCACCCCGTCCTCCGCGGGCCCCACTACGGTCGCCTGCGTGGCCCGGACCGAGCCTGAGATCACCGCCGCCCTCGTCCTCGAGCTGTTAGGGGATCAGCACCCGGACCTCGCAAGGCTGCCTCTGCGAGAGGTGGAGGGCGGCTGGGGCAACCAGATGTGGCGGCT
>NZ_JADQDD010000110.1 GCF_019263595.1 Pseudonocardia sp. KRD291
CCCCGGTTCCCACCGACCTGGTCAATGTGTCGAACATGTGTTCTATATTAGCCGTGTGAACAGCCCATGTCCACGCCGATTGCTGAGGAGCTCTCAGCTCCCACTCGCGGAGGCGACCACTACCCCGTCCACCGGTACCGGCGTTCCGGACGTCCGGTGCCGCCGTAGCGCAGGCGGACGGTCGCGGCGCCGGTGCCGACGAAATGCTCCAGGTAGCGGCGCGCGCTGACCCGCGACAGCGACGCCTCCTCGGCGCACTCGGTCGCCGAGAGGTCCTCGCCGGGATGCGCGCGCAGCACCCGGGCGACGAGCTCCGCGGTCGGTGTCGTGAGTCCCTTGGGCAGACGTTCGGGCCCGGCGCCGGAGGCCGGGGCGGCGCTGCCGAAGAGCCGGTCGATGTCGTCCTGCCCCGCCCGCCGCAGCCCGCCGAGCTCGCTGCGCATCCGCGCGGCGCGCCGCACCTGCTCGCCCAGCGCGGCCGAGTCGAACGGCTTGACCAGGTAGTGCAGGGCACCGCCGTGCAGCGCAGCGGCCACCGTGTCGGCGTCGTCGGCGGCCGTCACGACCAGGACGAACGGGTCGTCGGGGGCCCCGGTGCGCAGGGCCCGGAGCACCTCGAGACCGGACATGTCCGGCAGGTACACGTCGAGCAGCACCAGATCCGGACGCAGCGCAGCAGCCAGCTCCAGTGCCTCGCCACCGCGGTGCGCGACGCCGACGACGGTGCAGCCCGGGACGCGTTCGACGTAGCCCGAGTGCACCTTGGCCACCATGAAGTCGTCGTCGACGACGAGGACCCTCACGACGACACCACCTCGACGTCGAGGGCGGGCGAGGGAGCCAGCGGCAGCGTCGCGGTGAACTCGGCGCCACCGGACGGACCACCTCCGGAGGCGTTGCGCAGGGTGATGCCGCCACCGCGCCGCAGGCACGCCTGGCGGGCCAGGGCCAGGCCCAGCCCGCGGCCCCCCGGGACGCGGCCGCCGGGCCCGCCGCCGAGGTCGTGCTCGGCCGCCTTGGTGCTGAAGCCGTAGCGGAAGACCTCCTCCACCAGCTCGGAGGCCACCCCCGGCCCGGAGTCGCGCACCCGTACCTCCACCACCCCCGGCGTCCCGGTGCCCAGGTCGAGCCCGACCTCGACCCGGGCGGGCCCGGGCGCGCCCGCCGCCGCGTCCACCGCGTTGTCGATCAGGTTCCCGAGCACCGTGACCAGGTCCGCGGACAGCTCCGGGTCACGTCCGGGATCCACCGCGGGCAACCGGGCGTCGGCCGCGAACGCCAGCTGCACCCCGCGCTCGGTCGCCTGGCTGGCCTTGGCCACCAGCAGTGCGGCCGCGGCGGCGTCTCCGACCCGGGTGACGACCTCGCGCCGCCATGCCTCGGACGCCGCGACGATGCCGGCCACGAACCGCCGGACCTCCTCGTGCTCGCCCAGCTCGGTCAGCCCGGCGATCGTGTGCAGCCGGTTGGAGAACTCGTGCGCCTGCGCACGCAGCGTGTCGGTAACCGTGCGCGAGGCGTCCAGGCGGTGCTCCAGGGCGGCCAGCTCGGTGCGGTCGCGCAGCGTGACGACCGCACCGACGGAGCGCCCGTCGACCTGCACCGGCATCCGGTTGAGCACCAGGGCCCTGGTGTCGCTGAGCACCAGCTGGTCCTCCCCCGCTGCCGCGCCGGTGAGCACGTCGCGCAGCCGCGGGGCCAGCCCGAGCGAGCCGACGGGGTCGCCCGGGACGGCGCCGGGCAGGCCGAGCAGGTCGCGGGCGACCGGGTTGAGCAGCGTGATCCGGTCGCCGGGGTCCAGGCCGACCACGCCCTCCTTGATCCCGAGCAGCATCGCCTCGCGGCGCTGCACCAGCTCGACGATCTCGTCCGGCTCCAGCCCGAGGGTCTGGCGGCGCACCCGCCGCGCCAGCAGCAGTGACCCGGCGACGCCCAGCAGCAGCGCCAGCCCGAGCAGGCCCAGCACCTCGGCCCGGGCCGAGGCCAGTGCCTCCCACGGCGAGGGCGCGCGGATCCCGGCCGAGACCAGGCCGATCACCGCACCGCGGTCGCCGATCACCGGGACCTGCGCGACGACGGTGCGCCCGTCCGGGTTCCCGACCCACGCCCGTCCGGACGGCGCGGTGCTCGCCCCGGCATCGAACCGGGTCCGGACCTGCGCCGGGTCCGGCGAGGTGCGCACCACCGACGAGCCGTCCACGATCACGATCTCGTTCGCGCCGGACAGGTTCTCGGCGCTGCGTGCGAACGAGGGCAGCAGGTCGAACCGGCCCCCGGCCAGCGCGGTGCGCACGGTCGGGACGGCCGCGACGTCCTCGGCGACCGAGAGCATCCGGCGTCCCTGGGTGTCGCGGAACGCGGCCTCGGACTGCACGACGGCCAACGCCGCCACGGCCCCCAGCAGGACCAGCACCACCGTCAGCTGCCACAGCAACATCTGACGCGCGAGCGACCGCCGGCCCGGACGGCGGCGCCCGGACCCACCACCCGCCGCGCGTCGTCGCATGGGGCACAGGTTAAGGCCGCGCACCACCGTGACCGAAAAGACCACAACGACCGTTGTGGCGGCAAGGCAGACAACGCCGGGTGCCGCTGCGCACACTCGTCGCGTTCCCACCCCGACGGCGAGGCAGGACAGGGCATGAACCGTTCGACGACGACGGATTCACCACCGGAGGAGACCGCACGTGCCGGTCCCCCGCGCAGAACCGGCCCGATCGTGGCCACCGTGGTCGCGGTCGTGGCCGCGCTCCTGCTCCTTCCCCCTGCGGTGGGCGCGCTCACCGGAGGCGGTGACGGCGCCCAGCTGCGCGGCCTGCGGATGCTCGTGCCCAACGCCCCCGGCGGCGGCTACGACGTCACCGCCCGCAGCGCGTCCAAGGCCATGGAGGACGGCGGCCTCACCGGCCCGATCGAGGTGTTCAACCTGCCCGGCGCGGGCGGCACCGTCGGCCTCGGCCGGACCGTCAACGAGTCCGGCAACGGCAAGCTCGTGATGAGCATGGGCCTGGGTGTGGTCGGCAGCGTCTACTCCAACGACTCCCCGGCGACCCTGGCCGAGACGACGCCGATCGCGCGGCTGACCGAGGAGGCCGAGATCGTCGTCGTCGCCAAGGACTCGCCCTACCGCAACCTGGCCCAGCTCCTGGCGGCCTGGAAGGCCAACCCGGGCGGCGTCCCGGTCGGTGGCGGGTCCTCGCCCGGCGGGCCGGACCACCTGGCCCCGATGCTGATGGCCGAGGGTGCGGGGCTCGACGCCAAGCGGGTCAACTACGTCGCCTACGACGGCGGCGGGGAGCTGCTGGCCTCGGTACTCGGCGGCAAGGTCGCGTTCGGGGTCTCCGGGCTCGGCGAGTTCGCCGACCAGGTCGAGTCCGGCGACCTGCGGGTGCTGGCCGTGACGTCCGGGCAGCGCGCCCCGGGCGTGGACGCACCCACCCTGCGCGAGGCCGGCGTGGACCTGGACTTCACCAACTGGCGCGGCGTCGTCGCCCCGCCCGGCCTGGACGAGGCCGGCAAGGCGGAGCTGGTACGCGCGTTCGACGAGCTGCGCTCGAGCCCGGAGTGGGCCGAGGCGCTGAAGCTCAACGGCTGGCAGGACGCCTACCTGCCGGGAGACCAGTTCGGCGCGTTCCTCGCGTCCGAGAACGACCGGGTCGCAGGCGTGCTGCGGGAACTGGGGCTGACGTCATGACGGTGACCGAGGACAGGCCGGGCCCGGGGTCCGGCACGCCCGCTCCCGGCGGGCTGCGAAGCTGGCTGCGCGGGCGCTCCGAGCTGGGCGTCTCCGTCCTGCTGCTCGTCGTGGGCCTGCTGGTCGTGATCGACACCCTGGCCGAGTCCGGCGGCGGCACCGACTCCGACCCGATCGGGCCGCGCACGATCGCGCTCGTGCTGGGCGGGGCGCTGCTGCTGCTCTCCGTCCTGCTGACGATCGACATCCTGCGCGGCGGACGCGGCGAGGCCGAGGGCGGCGAGGACGTCGACCTCGATGCGCCGATGGACCTGCGCACGGTCGGGATGCTGGCCGGGGTGCTCGTCGCCACGGCCGCCCTGATCCCGTTGCTGGGCTGGCCGATCGCCGGCACCGTGCTGTTCGCCGGCGCGACCTACGCGCTGGGGTCCCGGGCGTTCCCGCGCGACCTGGTGATCGCCGCGGCGGTCTCGCTGGTGACCTGGTTCGTCTTCGACACCCTGCTCGGCGTCGACCTGCCCGGCGGGCCCCTGATGGCGGTGTTCGGCGGATGAACACCTTCGACCTGCTGATGAACGGGTTCGGCAACGCGCTGACCCCGGGAAACCTGCTCTTCGCCGCGATCGGGGTGCTGCTCGGCACCGCGATCGGGGTACTGCCGGGCATCGGCCCGGCCATGGCGGTGGCGCTGCTGCTGCCCGTCACCTACGCCTTCGAGCCGACCGGCGCGTTCATCATGTTCGCCGGGATCTACTTCGGCGCCATGTTCGGCGGCTCCACCACCTCGATCCTGCTCAACACCCCGGGCGAGTCCGCGTCGGTGATGGCGGCGATCGAGGGCAACCCGATGGCCAAACAGGGACGCGGCGCGCAGGCACTGGCCACGGCCGCGATCGGGCACTTCATCGGCGGCATCGTCGGCGTGACGGGGCTGGTGCTGCTGGCCCCGCTCGTCGCATCGGTCGCGGTGGACATCGGCGCCCCGGACTACTTCGCGATCATGGTGCTGGCGTTCGTCGCCGTCACCGGCGTCCTGGGTGCCTCCCGGGTCCGCGGGTTCGCCTCGCTGGCGCTGGGACTGACGATCGGATTGGTCGGGCTGGACCCGATCAGCGGCCAGCCGCGGCTGACGTTCGGGGTCCCACAGCTCGCCGACGGCATCGACGTCGTGATCGTCGCGGTCGGGTTGTTCGCCGTCGGCGAGGCCCTGTGGGTCGCCGCGCACCTGCGGCGCTCCGCGCAGGAGGTGATCCCGGTCGGACGCCCGTGGCTCGGGCGCGAGGACCTGCGCCGCACCTGGAAACCGTGGCTGCGCGGCCCGTTCATCGGGTTCACGTTCGGCTCGATCCCGGCCGGCGGCGCGGAGATGTCGACGTTCATGTCGTACGTGACCGAACGGCGCCTGTCGAAGCGCCGCGACGAGTTCGGCAAGGGCGCCATCGAGGGCGTCGCCGGTCCGGAGTCCGCGGCGAGCGCGTCCTCGGCCGGGACCCTGGCCACGATGCTGACCCTCGGCCTGCCGACGACCGCGATCGCGGCGGTCATGCTCGCGGCGTTCCAGCAGTTCGGCATCCAGCCCGGACCGCTGCTGTTCGACCGCGAGCCGGAGCTGGTCTGGACGCTGATCGCCAGCCTGTTCATCGGCCTGGTCCTGCTCCTGGTGCTGAACCTGCCGCTGGCCCCGGCGTGGGCGAAGCTGCTGCGCATTCCGCGGCCCTACCTCTACGCGGGCATCCTGTTCTTCGCCTGCGTCGGCGCCTACGCGGTGAGCGGGCAGCCGGTGGACCTGCTGGTTCTGCTCGCGATCGGCGCCGTCGGGTTCCTGATGCGCCGCTACGGCCTGCCGGTGCTGCCGGCGATCATCGGCGTGATCCTCGGGCCGGACGCGGAGCTGCAGCTGCGCCGCGCCCTGCAGATCGCCGACGGGGACGTCTCGACGCTGGTCTCCACGCCGCTGTCGATCATCGTCTACACCCTCATCGTGGCGCTGTTCGTGGTCCCGCTGATCCTGAAGGTGATCACCTCACGTCGCCCGGCCGCCGACACCCCGGCCGAGAAGGAGGACGAGCGGGTCTGACGTCCCCGTGCACCACCGACGCGCCCGTCCCGACCCCGGGGCGGGCGCGTCGCCTGTCCGGGTGCCGGCGTGACGGGCGCGGCTAGGGTCGGCACATGCCCCGGTTCGACGACGCGCGTGCGCTGGCCGAGACGCTGCTGGCCGCTCAGGCGCCGGAGCGGTGGCTGCGCGCCCAGCACGTCACCATCCGGGCACGGGAGCTCTCCGGGCTCCCCGGCGTGGACCGGGACCCCCTGATGACCGCGGCGATCCTGCACGGGATCGGGGGCTCCCCCGTCGTCGCCCGTACCGGATTCGCCCCGTTCGATGCCGCCCGCTTCCTCGACGTCCGCGGCTACGACGAGCGCATCGTCGCGCTGGTCGCGCACCATGCCGGTGCGGCGGAGCGGGCCGCGCGACGTGGGTTCGCCCCGGGGCGTCACGTGGACGAGGCCACCCCGACCCGGGACGCACTCTGGTACTGCGACGCCACCACCGGGTCGGACGGCGGCCAGGTCCTCCCGGCCACCGATCTCGCCTCCGTGCTCGCCGCCGTCTCCCGGACCGAGGCCCTCCGTTCGGCCTCTCGCACGCTCTGACTCGATCGACGACGTCGCTCACCGATGCACCCACGAGCGGGCGAGATCCCGCGTCTGCGGAGCGGCCTCGGTAGGCGCGTTCGTCGCCGCACCAGGCTCTTCGTCGCCTCGGCCGCCGTCGGGAAGACTGCTGACGCGCCGCGACAGACGCCCGGATCGTCAAGCACCGGCGCCTGTAGCCGGTCGGGAACAACGCACAGATCTTGACCACGAGCAGTGGTCGCGAGCCGACCGACCGGCCGTAGGGGACCTATCCACCACGGTGTGGATACGTCGCCCTCGACCCGCTCATTGCACAGATCGGCCTCGTTCCCGCGACTCTCGCGGCTACCAGCCCCAGTTCCGGTTCACGACCGCACCTCCATTCTGACTCGCTCAACTCGGATCGGACGGACGTCACCAGCCCCAGTTCTTCGCCATCGACCAACACCTCCTTCTCCGCTCGCACTCACCCGTCCCGCATGGGCCACGAGGCCCCGCCGGTCACCAGCCCCAGTTCTTCGCCACGGCTGCACACCCCCCCCTCCTCTGTCGGACACACGCGGGCGGCCGGGGAGGCCGCCGCCACTCGAGTCACCAGCCCCAGTTCTTCGCCACCGTGAACTCCCCTCATTTCGTGGGCCCCGCCGTTGACCGGGGAAGCCCATGTTGATCTTGATAGCCTGACAGAAGGCACGGACGGCCACCGTCGACCAGCGCTGCGTAGCCAATGAACTACTGCGCGTTCGGACCGTTTCGAGAGGTTCCGGAACCGTCTCCCATCCGTGCCAGACGCTCGTGCCGTATCCTCTTCTCGTCGTCACATCTCGAAATACCCTGATGCAGGCGTAAGGAGCTCCTTTGGCCCGACTGAAGTATGAGCACGTGGACTTCGGGCTGGAAATAGAGTTATGAAATCTTCACCGATTCGGTTCAGTGACACCACCCGATGGGCAGTATGGCAATTACCGAGACAGGTCTTGACGGCCGTCCTAACGGTCGAACTGCTCGCAATCGGGTTGGTGGTAATCGATGCCCTACTGGACCGTCCGAACCAGTCGTCGTTGGTGCTTCTGGCCTATTTGACGATCGCCGCAATTGCGTATACGGAGATCTCGCATGGCGTCGAACAGACGCGAAGACGCGTCGGAGGACCGGGGCACGTAGATCTCACATCGGTATGGACATTCGCCGCCGCCGTGACTCTCCCGCTGTCGCTGGCGACGGTCGCCGTCGTACTCATCTATCTGCATTTCTACGCAAGAGTGCTCCGACCGGCTAAAACGCCGCTCTACCGGCAGATCTTCAACGCCGCTACCGTAATCCTCGCGGTGCACGCCGCCGGCGCGTCCATCCGCTACATCGACCAGTTACCCATTCTTCACCTTGGCGACATCGACTTCATCGTTCTCGTGTTCGCGCTATTAACATATACGGTCGTGAATACGAGCCTTGTGGTCGGTGTTGTCGCTATGACAACGCCGGACATGACATTCGCTCAAACGCTGGTGCGGCGAGGCGAGGGAGTGGGCGTCGAAATTGCGACACTGTGCCTCGGTGCGCTCGTCGCCGCCACCGTGACCATCACAGGCCCGCTCACCCTGCTGTTCACCATTCCGCCCCTGCTGCTTCTGCACCGGACGGTTCTGTCGCGCCAACTGGTTCAAGAGGCCCGAATTGACAGCAAGACGGGCGTACTCAATTCAGCAGCATGGCACCTCGAGGCGACGCAGACTCTCGACCGGGCCCGGCACCGCGCGAACGCGGCCCTGCTCCTGATGATCGATCTGGACCGGTTCAAAGGCATCAACGACACCCACGGCCATCTCGCCGGCGACGAGGTGCTCTCCGCCGTCGGCCTGGTCCTCCGAGGCCAGGTTCGCGGCGCGGACGTGGTCGGTCGCTTCGGCGGGGAGGAGTTCGTGATGCTGATGCCCAACCTGGACCGCCGCGTCGGGACCGCCGAGACAACGGCTATTGCCCAGCGGGTACGGCTCGCCATCGCCGACATCAGAGTCGACATCGACTCCCCTGAGGGACCGATCACCCTGGACACCATCACCGCCTCGGTGGGCGGCGCGGTCTACCCACACGACGGCGAAGCCGTCACGACACTGCTGGCTCGGGCCGACAAGGCGCTGTACGCAGCCAAACGCGCGGGTCGGAACAGGGTCCGGCTGGTGGACTCGGCTGCTGGCCCGCATCTCGGCGAGACCGATCACGAGACCCGTTGAGCCCAGCCGGCAGCGCCACCCTCCAGGGCCCGGTCGGCTCAGGGCTCGGTCGCGTACACGCGACCCTTCGGGTCGGACTCCACCGGCCGGGCCCCAGTTACGCCTACGCAGTGTCGTCGGTGACTCCACCGAAAGGCTTGGTCCGTCGGTGGACGCACCTGAACAGGGTGATGAATCAAGTACTCTCAGGAACGATGAACCGCTACTGGCACGTCGCCGACGGGAGCGTCCGAGCCCCGTCCGGAGGCACGCACCGTCGCTCTGCGTCGAGCCCGCCGGCCGTGCCGCACACCCTCTCCGTCGACGAGCGCTTCGAGGTCATACTCGTCCTCGAGCGCCTGCGGGACGGGACGCCGAGCAGGCTGGTGCACGACGCCGTCGACCGCGCCATCGCGTCCATGGAAGAGCCTGGCCGAGCCGGCTTCTCCCACGTCGACCGTCGATAGCCGCTCGCCGCGAGCGACTCTTCGTGTTGCCCGGCATACAGCACGTGACCGATCCCCTCGTCGGACGTAGGTTCGACGTGGCCGCAGTCGATCGACGGCGACCGGCGTCGAGGGGGCGGAGCGGTGAGCCAGGAGCGAGAGCCGGGCGTCGACCACGCGGCCCGTCCCGCGCGGGTCAGCGCCGTGTTCGGCGTTGCCGAGTTCCGCGCGCTGTGGGGCGCCGAGGCAGTCTCCGTCCTCGGCGACCAGTTCGCCCGGGTCGCGTTCTCGGTCCTGGTGTTCGAACGCACCGACTCCGCGGCGCTGTCGGCCATGGTCTACGCGCTGACCTTCCTCCCGGCGCTGCTCGGCGGCGCGCTCCTGGGATGGGTGGCCGACCGCTACCCGCGCCGCCGCGTCATGATCGTCAGCGACCTGGGCCGCATGCTGCTGGCCCTGCCGATGGTCTGGCCGGGACTCCCGCTGCCGGTGTTGTGCGCACTGATCATCGCCACGGTGCTGCTCGGATCCCCGCACACCGCGGCCCAGGGTGCGCTGCTGCCCGAGGTGCTCCGCGGCGACCTGCTCGAACGCGGCTACGCCGTCCGGCAGATCACCGGCCAGACCGCCCAGGTCGCCGGGTTCGCCACCGGCGGCGCCGTACTCGTCGTCCTGGCCCCGCACGCCACGCTCGCGATCAACGCCGCGACGTTCGGGATCTCGGCCCTGGTGGTGCGCCTCGGCGTCCGGCGCCGCCCATCCCCGGCCGGGACCGGCTCGGACGCGGGGACGCCGCGGAGCTGGACCGGTGACATCGCCGAGGGCGCCCGCACCGTGTTCGGCGACCCGCAGCTGCGGACGCTCGCGCTCATCGTCTGGCTGGCCGGCTGCTTCATCGCCCCCGAGGGGCTCGCCGTCTCCTACGCCGCCGAGCTCGGGGCCGGTCCGCTCGCGGTGGGCCTGCTGATGGCCGCGATCCCGGCCGGCAGCGTCGTCGGGGCGCTGGTGTTCACTCGGTGGGTCCCGCGGCGCGTGCGGGAGCGCGCGACGCTGCCTCTGGCGATCGCGGCCGGCCCGCCGCTGGGCGTCAGCGCGCTGGTCCCGAGCGTCGGCGTCGCGATCGTCCTGTGGTCGGTGACCGGGGCCTGCGTCGCGGCCGCGCTGGTCCAGGCGCAGGCCAGCTTCGTCCGCCGGGCCCCGGTCACGGCGCGCGGCCGGGCCACCGGTCTCGCCGCCGCCGGCCTGATCGGCGCCCAGGGGCTGGCGTTGCTCGCCGGGGGCCTCGTCGCCCAGCGCTGGTCGTCCGCGGCCGGCGTGGCCGCGGTCGGCACCGCCGCGGTGCTCCTGCTCGTCGGGCTCCTGGCCACCGCGCCGGCCCGCGAGCTGTCGCGAGGGTCGCCGTAGCACTCGAGCGGGGTGGTGGCGCCCGTCGGGACCGGGGCCGCAGCAACGACGGGAGTCACGATCGCAGCAGCGACTCCGGCACGTCCACCAGCTTGCTGCGCAGGTACTCCCCGAGCCCCTTGGCCTGCGGGTCCGGCCGGGTCGACGACGCGACGCCGTCGCCGAGGATGTCGTGCACCAGCACGTTCACCGCCCGCAGGTTGGGCAGCGCGAACACCTCGATCTCGAGCTCCGCGGCCTCCGGGCCGAGCAGCCCGCGGACCGTGTCCGGGGTCAGGAACTCCCGGAGCCAGGCGGACGAGGCCTCGTCGCGGCCCCAGACCCCGATGTTCGCGTGCCCGCCCTTGTCGCCCGAGCGGGCCCCGCACACGGTGCCCAGCGGGACCCTCTGAGTGGGTCCTTTGCTGTGCGCACCCCCGTGCGTCCGCCCGGCATCGACGGTTTCGGCGTCGGTAGTGGTGGCGTCGGTGGCGGTGGCGTCGGGGTGCGCACTGCAAAGGGGGTCGGCGACGACCCTGCGCTCGCCGCCGGGCAGCACGACGGTCTGGGTCACCGCGGAGCGCGGGACGGCGGCCGGACGGTAGACGCCGAACTGGGACTCGGCACCGGGCGGGGTCGTGGTGTGGAACCCGGCGTACCCGCCCAGTGCGAGCTGCATGGTGGCGTTGGAGAACGCCCGCCCGACCTTCTTCGGGTCCGGGTCCTTCACCGTGATCCGCAGGTGCGCGACGGCCTGCTCGTTGCCCGGGGCGTCGACGTGGTCGAAGCGCAGCAGCCGGGTGTCGACCTCGGCGAAACGCTCCCGCCCGCCGAGCACCTCGAACAGCAGCTGCTCGGCGTAGGCGGCGCGCGCCTCGATGTCGAGGCCGGTGAGCACGAGCGTCATCGTGTTCCGGTAGCCGCCGACGTCGTTCAGCGCGACCTTCAGCGTCTCCGGCGGCGCGCTGCCGCGGACGCCCGAGATCTCGACCCGGTGCTCACCGGATTGCCTCAGGCGGATCGTGTCGAAGTGCGACGTGCAGTCCGGGCCGAGGTAGGCCGGGGGCCCGATCTCGTAGAGCAGCTGCGCGGTGACGGTGCCGACCGACACCAGCCCGCCGGTGCCGGCGTTCTTGGTGATCACCGAGGAACCGTCGGAGGCGACCTCGGCGACCGGGAAGCCCGGGTAGCGGCGGTCGGTGATCTCGTCGAGGAACGAGTAGTTGCCGCCGGTGGCCTGCGGGCCGCACTCGATCACGTGCCCGGCGACGACGGCCCCGGCCAGCTCGTCGAAGTCCGACCGGTCCCAGCCGTGCCACCACGCGGCCGGCCCGACGACCAGCGAGGCGTCGGTGACCCGCCCGGTGACGACGACGTCGGCCCCGGCGCCGAGCGCCTCGGCGATCCCCCACCCGCCCAGGTAGGCGTTCGCCGAGACCGGCTCGCCGACGACCGGGGGTGTGATCGCGCCGAGGTCGCCGCGCAGGTCGTCGCCCTCGACGTGGGCGACCTTCGCGTCCAGCCCGAGCCTGCCGGCGATCTCCCGCACGGCGTCGGCGAGCCCGGACGGGTTCAGCCCGCCGGCGTTGGCGACGATCCGGATCCCGCGTTCCAGGCACGTGCCGAGCACGTCCTCCACCTGGGTGAGAAACGTCCTCGCGTACCCGGCGGAGGGGTCCTTGGCCTGCGCCTTGGCCAGGATGAGCATGGTCAGCTCGGCGAGGTAGTCCCCGCACAGGACGTCGATGCCCTGCCCGTCGGCCGAGGCTCCCTCGACCATCTCCTTGGCAGCGGCGACCCGGTCGCCGTAGAAGCCGGAGCAGTTGCCGATGCGGATCGGGCGGGCGGTGGTGATCGTGGCGGTGGTCGTTGTGGCGGTGGTCATCAGGCCTGTCCTCCACTGAACTGTCCGGCCACGCGGCCGGTGCCGGCGTCGCCGGCGAAGGCCTGTGCGATCGTCATCCACTCGGTCGCGGCCGGGCCGGTGATCGTCAGCGACGTGTCGTCGCGGTGCCGTCGCTGGGTGACGGCGAGGCAGAAGTCCAGCGCGGTGCCGGTGACGCGGTCCGGCGCGTCGTCCGGCCCCCAGGTCCACGCCGACCCGTCCGGGGCGGCGAGCTCGACCCGGATCGGGGCCTCGGGCAGCGCCCTCTCGTTGACGGCGTAGCTGTATCTCCGCGCCCCGATCCCGATGTGCGCGACGTGGCGCAGCCGCGGGCTCGGTGCCCGCGCGACGCCGACGGTGTCCGCGACGTCCTGCCCGTGCGCCCAGGTCTCCATGATCCGCGCGGTGAGCGACGACGCGGCGCTCATGGGCGGGCCGAACCACGGCACCCGCGCCGACGGGTCCAGCGCCCGGAACGAGGTGAGCAGCCGGGCGCGGGCCTCGTCGAACCACGGCAGGAGCTGCGCGCCGGTCAGGTCGCGGAACGTCGCGGCGATCGTGTCCGGGTCGATGCCGCCGTCGGCCTCGATCTTCTCCCGGTACGCGACGAACGCGTCCGGGTCGGTCGCGGACCGCACGGCGACGTCGTCGAAGTGCGCCAGGTGTGAGACCTGGTCGCCGATGCTCCAGCCCGCGGCCGGGGTGGGGAGCCGCCACTCGTGCTCCTGCAGCGGCGCGAGCAGGTCGCGCAACACGGCCGACTCCGCGGCCAGGTCGTCGGCGAGTGCGTCCATCGACACGGGCATGTCTATCTCCCCTTCCAGACCGGGGCGCGCTTGTCCCGGAACGCGGCCGGGCCCTCCTGCGCGTCGGCCGAGCGGTACACCGGCGCCCAGATCTCCTCGGCCACCTCGTAGGCCTCGGCGAGATCGTGGTGCGCGGACAGGTAGGCGGTGCGCTTGCCCGCGGCCACCGACAGGGGCGCGTTCGCCGCGATCCCCGCGGCCAGCGCCTGCGTGCGTTCCCGCAGCTCGGCGGCCGGGACGACGTGGTTGACGAGCCCGACCTCGCGGGCCCGGGCGGCGTCGAGCGGGTCGCCGGTCAGCAGGATCTCGAGCGCCACCCGCGGCGGCACCAGCCAGCTCAGCGGCGCCGCCCACGGCGAGCCGCGCCCGACCTTCACCTCGGACACGGCGAACCGGGCGTGCTCGGCGGCCACGACCAGGTCGCACTGCTGGGCGAGCAGGAAGCCGCCGGCGTAGGCGACGCCGTTGACGGCGGCGATCGTCGGCTTTCCCACGTCGATGTTGCGGCCGAACTGGGGCAGGAAGTCCGGCGGCGGGACCTCCAGCGAGGTCTGCGCCATCTCCTTGAGGTCGCCGCCGGCGCAGAACGCCTTGTCGCCCGCGCCGGTCAGCACGAGCACTGCGGCGGAGTCGTCGTCGACGAACGCCCGGGTGCCCTCCCACAGCCCGTCGCGGACGTCGCGCGAGAGCGCGTTGCGGGCGTCCGGGCGGTCGATCGTCATCCAGGCGACACCGTCGGTCACCTCGTAGGTCACGACATCACTGCTCACGGGAACTTCTTCCTCAGCTCGGGGCGGTTCAGCTTGCCGCTGCCGGTGCGGGGCAGCGCGTCGACAACCTCGATCCGGCGCGGACGGTGGATGCCGCGCAGGTCCGGGTGGTTCGCGCACCAGGCCGCGACGTCGTCGGCGGTGACGCCGTCGCGGTTCGGCACCACCACGGCGGTGACCTGCTCGACCCAGCGCTCGTGCGCGGTGCCGATCACCGCGACCTCGGCCAGGTCCGGGTGGTCGGCCAGGTGCTCCTCGACCATCTGCGGGAACACGTTCTCCCCACCGGAAACGATCATGTCGTCGATCCGGTCGACGTAGTAGAGGTAGCCGTCGGCGTCGGCCGACATCAGGTCACCGGTGCGGAACCAGCCTTCGGACCAGCGCTCGGGTGCGTCGACATTCCAGTAGCCGGGGGTGACGGCATCGCCCTGCACCCACAGCTCGCCGACGTCCGGCGACCCGTGAGCGATGTCGTCGCCCCCGTGCTGTGTTGATGCGGACTCCGCCTGCGCTCCGTCCAGTGGCACCAGGCGGGTGCGGACCACCTGCTCCATCGGCCTGCCCATCGAGTCCTGGCGTCGCTCGTCGCGGGGCGAGTAGGACACGACCAGGCCGCTCTGCTCGGTCTGCCCGTAGATCTCGATGCCCTCGATGCCGGTGCCGGCGGCGAGCCGGTCGATCGCCGCGGTCGGGGTGCGGGAACCGCCGAACATGCAGATCCGAAACGAGTCCAGCACGACCGGCGCACCGACCGTCCGGTTCCCGACATCGATCATCATGGTGGAGATCAGGCCGCCGTAGGTGGGGCGCAGCCGCTGCGCCAGCTCCAGCCAGGCGATCGGGTCCCAGCGGGGCATGAACGTGATCTGCCCGCCGCGCAGCAGTACCGGCAGGCTCGCCAGCTGCAGCCCGCCGACGTGGAACAGCGGCATGCAGTTGAGGACGTGGTCGCCCGCGTCGATCTCGTAGAGGTCGATCACGCCCTCGACCTGCGCGGCGATGTTGCGGTGCGTCTGGCGGACGCCCTTCGGGACGCCGGTGGAGCCGGAGGTGTACATCAGCAGCGCGTCGTCGCGGTCCAGGCGCGGGACGACCTCGTGGCTCGGCTCGTGCGCGGCGAGCGCGGCCGGGTAGCTGCCGACGAGAGGAGCGTCGGCGGAACGAGCATCAGCGCTGCTCCCGACCGTGAGCAGCTCGGGGACCGCGTCCCCCAGCACGGCGTGCAGACGCTCGACGTCGCCGGGGAGCACGAGCAGGTAGCGGGCACCCGAGTCGACGACGGCGTGGCGCAGCGGGGCGTCCGGGAACATGTAGTTCAGCGGGACGCCGACCCCGCCCGCCTGCCAGGTCCCGAGCAGGGCCTCGAGGTACTCCAGGCCGTTCGGCAGGAAGAACCCGACCCGGTCCCCCGGTGCGAGGCCGGACGCGCGCAGGAACGCGGCGAACCGCCCGGCCGACTCGGCGAAGCGGGCGTAGCCGACCTCGGTGTCGGTGCCGCCGGGCTCGGGCAGGCGCAGCGCCACCTGTCCCGCGTGGTCGGCGGCGCTGCGACGCAGCAACGTGGCGAGGTTCATGGTTGCACCGGTTCCTGTTCAGCGTTCTCGACCACGGCCAGGACCTGGCCGGTGTCGACCTGGTCGCCCGCGCCCACCCGGACCTCGCCCAGGACGCCGTCCCCCGGTGCGACGACCGTGTGCTCCATCTTCATCGCCTCCAGCACCACCAGCGGCTGCCCGGCGGTGACGTTCTCCCCGGTCCCGCCCAGCACCCGGACGACCGTCCCCGGCATCGGCGCGAGCAGCGACCCGGCCTGCGCGACGGCGTTCGGGTCGGCGAAGCGCGGCACCTGCGCCAGCGCCACCGACCCGTCCGGGCCGTCCACGTAGGACCAGCCGGCGCGGCGGTGCACGGCGTAGGCGCGGCGCACACCGTCGACCTCCAGCACGACGTTCTCCGGGGTCGCCGACAGGAGGACGACGGTCTCGCCGAGCGGCTCGCCGTCCACGGCGACGTCCAGCCCGCCGGTCGACGGCGCACCTGCGGCGCGCGGCCGCGCGGCACCGTGGGCGTCGCGCCGGAACCGGTAGGTCACCTCGATCTCTCGGTCGCCGAGCGTGTAGGAGATCCGCTGCGGGGAGCCGCCGACGTTGCGGAAGCCCGACGGCATCCCGCCCAGCACCCGCGCCGACGCGCGGTTGCCGGCCTGCGTCGCGAGCGCGGCGGCCGCGGCGTGCCGGACACCGCCGGCGCCGAGCGTGCCGGAACCGAGCGCGACCGGGTCGTGCCGGACGAGGTACCCGGTGTCGGTACCCCCGGCCAGGAACTCCGGCTCGCGCAGGATCCCGACCAGCAGGTCCCGGTTCGTGGTGACGCCGTGCAGCGCCGCCCCGGCCAGTGCCCGGGCCAGCGCGCGGGCGGCCTCGGCGCGGGTGCGCCCGTGCGCGATCACCTTGGCCAGCATCGGGTCGTAGTGCGGCGAGACCACCGACCCGTCGACGACGCCGCTGTCGACGCGGATGTCCCCCGGCACGTCGAAGCGGTGCAGCGTGCCGGTCGCGGGCAGGTAGGTCGCGACCCCGTCATCACCCCGCGCGACCGACTCGGCGTAGAGCCGCACCTCGATCGCGTGCCCGTCGATCCGCGCGCCGGTGACGTCCTCCCCGAGCGGCTCGCCCTCGGCGACCCGGATCTGCTGCTCGACCAGGTCCAGCCCGGTGACCAGCTCGGTCACCGGGTGCTCGACCTGCAACCGCGTGTTGACCTCGAGGAAGAAGAACGCACCGTCCTGCCCGAGCACGAACTCGACCGTCCCGGCGCCGGTGTAGCCGATCGCCTTGCCCGCCGCGACGGCCGCCGCTCCGAGCTCCTGGCGCAACGGCTCGTCGACGGCCGGCGAGGGGCTCTCCTCCACGATCTTCTGGTAGCGCCGCTGGATCGAGCACTCGCGCTCGTAGAGGTGCACCACGGTCCCCTTGGTGTCACCCAGGATCTGCACCTCGACGTGGCGCGGGTCGACGACGAAACGCTCCAGGAACACCGTCCCGTCGCCGAACGCCGACGCCGCCTCCCGCCGCGCCCCGTCGACGGCGTCGCGGAGCTCGGCGTCCGAGGCCACGACGCGCATCCCGCGTCCACCGCCGCCGAACGCGGCCTTGACCAGCACCGGGAACCCGATCCCGGCCGCGACCGCGGACAGGTCGGTGTCGTCGGTGACGGTCGCGCCGGTCAGCACCGGGACGCCGGCCGCCTCCATCAGCGCCTTGGCCTCGAGCTTGGAGCCCATCGACGCGATGGCCTCCGGACTCGGCCCGACGAACGTCAGTCCGGCGGCGGCGCAGTCGCGGGCGAACGCCTCGTTCTCGGAGAGGAACCCGTAGCCGGGGTGCACCGCGTCCGCGCCGGTGGCCCGCGCGGCGGCGATCACCTTCTCGGCGCGCAGGTAGGTCTCGGCCGGCGTCGCACCGGGGAGCCGCACGGACTCGTCGGCGAGGGTGACGAACGGGGCGTCGGCGTCCGGGTCGGAGTACACCGCGACCGTCGAGATGCCCAGGCGGTGCGCGGTGCGCATCACCCGGGACGCGATCTCGCCGCGGTTGGCGACCAGCAGTTTCGTGATCATCGGCATTGCGCTCACATCCGGAAGACGCCGAAGCCGCGACGGCCGGCGACGGTGGTCGAGGCCACGGCGGACAGCGACATCCCCAGCACGGTGCGGGTGTCGCGCGGGTCGATGATCCCGTCGTCGTAGAGCCGGGCGGTGATGAAGAAGGCGTGCGACTCGTCGTTGATCTGGGCCTCGATCGCCGCGGTGCGCTGCGCGTCCGCGTCGGTGTCGAACGGCTTGCCCTGCGACTCCGCCGATGCCTTGCCCACGATCGACATGACGCCGGCGAGCTGCGCGGCGCCCATCACGGCCATCTTCGCGCTGGGCCAGGCGAACATCAGCCGCGGGTCGTAGGCGCGCCCGGACATGCCGTAGTTCCCGGCGCCGAAAGAGCTCGCCATGTTGATCGTCAGGTGCGGCACCGTCGAGTTGGTGACGGCGTTGATCATCTTGGCGCCGTCCTTGATGATCCCGCCCTGCTCGTACTCGGCGCCGACCATGTAGCCGGTGGTGTTCTGCAGGAAGATCAGCGGGGTGTCGGTCTGGTTGGCCAGCAGGATGAACTCGGTGGCCTTCTTGGCCTCCTCGGAGAACAGCACCCCGCGGTGGTTGGCCAGTACCCCGACCGGATAGCCGTGGATCTGCGCCCAGCCGGTGACCAGCGACGTCCCGTAGAGCGGCTTGTACTCGTCGAACTCGGAGCCGTCGACGACGCGGGCCAGGATCTCGCGGGGGTCGAACGGGATCTTCGACT
>NZ_JADQDD010000111.1 GCF_019263595.1 Pseudonocardia sp. KRD291
GCCCTCCCGCGCCGCTTCGCCGCCGCCCCCACCGACCCCGAGCCGGTCGACGCCGCGGCCGAGGAGGCCGCCGACGGACCGGACGGCCGCCGCGTGCGGATCGTGCTCTCCGAGCGGCGCACCACCGCACAGTCGGTGCGCCCGGTCGTCGACGTCCAGGACCCGGGCTCGGTCGGCACGACGCTGCGCAACGGCCTGGTGAGCAACCAGCTGGGCCTGGCCGTGCGCGTGTTCGGCGTCGCGCTGCTCGGTCTGGGGCTGCTCCCGGCGCTGTTCGCGGCGTTCCCGTCGATCGGTGCGCTCTCGGTCCTGGGGCTGCGCGTGCCGTGGCTGCTGCTGGGCTTCCTGGTCTACCCGTTCCTGTTCGGACTCGGGTGGTGGTACGTGAGTTCGGCCGAACGCGTCGAGCAGGACTTCGCCGAGGGCGTGCAGGAACGGTGACCGTCAACTCGACCGCGATCGCGTCGCTGACCGCGATCGTGCTCGTCGCCGTGATCTCGGCGGTGATCGGCTCGATCGGGCACCGCACGCGGCTGACGTCGGACTTCCTGGTCGCGTCGCGCTCGGTGCCGTCCCGCCTCAACGCCGGCGCGATCTCCGGCGAGTACCTGTCGGCCGCGTCGTTCCTCGGTATCGCCGGGCTGATCCTGGTCGACGGCGCGGACGCGCTCTGGTACCCGGTCGGCTACTGCGCCGGCTACCTCGCGCTGCTGCTGTTCGTGGCCGCGCCGCTGCGCCGCTCCGGGGCCTACACGGTGCCCGACTTCGCCGACGCCCGGCTCGCCTCGCCCGGGCTGCGCAAGGTCTGCACCGCGTTCGTGCTGATCATCGGCTGGCTCTACCTGCTGCCGCAGCTGCAGGGCGCCGGGCTCACGGTCAGCATCGTGACCGGCCTGCCGCAGTGGATCGGGTCCGCAGCGGCCGGGGCGATCGTGCTGGCCACGGTCGCGCTCGGCGGAATGCGCTCGGTGACGTTCGTGCAGGCGTTCCAGTACTGGCTCAAGCTGACCGCGGTGGCCATCCCGGTGGTGATCGGCCTGGTCCTGCTGCTCGGCAGCGGGCACGGGTTCGACCGGGACGAGCCGCCGGCCTTCCGGGACCAGACGAGCGTGGCGGTGAAGACGCCGGTCGTGCTGCAGGCCCGGCTCGCCGTGGACGTCGTCGCGCGCGGCACCGTCGACGGTGCCCCGGTGGACGGGCCGATGCGCTGGGTGGCCGGCAGCGAGCACACCGTCTCGCCGGGCACCGACCTGCAGTTCCGCACCGGCGACCCGGTTCCGACCACGAAGGGCGCCCCGGCCGACGACGAGAGCTGGCTGCGGCCGCTGTCGGGTTCCGAACCGCACCAGCTGCTGGCCACCTACTCACTGATCATCGCCACGTTCCTGGGGACGATGGGCCTGCCGCACGTGCTGGGCCGCTTCTACACCAACTCCGACGGTCGGGCGGCGCGGCGCAGTGCCGTCGTCGTGCTGGCCATGCTCGGCGGGTTCTACGTCCTGGTGACGCTGATGGGTGTGCTCTCACGCTTCTACACCCCGCAGCTGCTGGTCAGCGGGAACGACGCCGCGGTGCTGCTGCTGCCGACCGCGCTGCTGGGCGGCGGCGTGGCCGGTGCGGTGCTCGGCGGGATCGTCGCGGCGGGGGCCTGGGCGGCGTTCCTGTCCACCTCGTCCGGCCTGCTGGTCAGCCTGGCCAGCGTCGTGGTGACCGACATGATGCCCGGACGCGCGCGGGGCCGGTCGCTGACCGGGTTCCCGCTGGCCACGATCCTCGCCGGGGTGCCGCCGGTGGCCGTGGCGCTGGCGCCGACCGGCCTGAACTTCGCCGAGGCGGTCGCGCTGGTGTTCGCGGTGGCGGCGTCGACGTTCTGCCCGCTGCTGGTACTGGGCATCTGGTGGCGCGGGCTGACCGCCCCCGGGGCCGTCGCCGGGGTGCTGGCCGGCGGGGTGGTCTCCGCGCTGGCGGTCGTGGTGAGCCTGGTGCTCCCGGGCGGCGAGAGCGGCTGGGCGGTGCTGCTCTACCGGCCGGCGATCATCAGCGTCCCGCTCGCCTTCCTGGTGATGGTCCTGGTCAGCGTGGCCACGCGGGCGAGCCGCCCGCCGGACGCGGGACAGCTGTTACTGCGGCTGCACGCCCCGGAGCGTCTCGGGCTCAGCCGTGACCGACTGGACGACCGCGTCTGACGCTGCGTGACCGGAAACGGGCATATGGCCGCAGGGTATTGGTCCGTCCCGGGCATTCTGTTCCGCGTCGGCGCCGGTCACGTCCCCCGGTGCGGGGCAGATCGTTGACCTGAGGGAACCTCGTGCACGCCGACGCGCCGTGCCGGGCATTTCCCGGCCCCCGACGGACGTCGCGGGTCGTCGGCGAGACGACGGAAGGAACGGTGAACTCCGGTCATGAGCAGCGTCGACCAACGGCCGACCGGCACCATCTATGAACAGGTCCAGGCCACCCCGGAGTTCCGGGCGTTCCGCGGTCGGCTCCGCCGGTTCGTGTTCCCGATGACCGTCGTGTTCCTCGTCTGGTACCTCGCCTACGTGGCGTTGGCGTCCTACGCGCCGGGCTTCATGGCGATCCGGGTCGCGGGCAACATCAACGTCGGCCTGTTGATCGGGCTGGGCCAGTTCGTCAGCACGTTCGTGATCACCCAGCTCTACGTCCGTTTCGCCGAGCGTGAGATCGACCCGGCGGCCACCCACCTGCGCGGACTCGTCGAGGAGGGCAACCGATGAGCGCCCCGTACGTGCTCGCGCAGGCCGCGCCCGCGGCCGTGGGCAGCGTCGCCGCCAACGTCTCGATCTTCGCCGTATTCGTGCTGATCACGCTCGTGGTCGTGTTCCGGGTCAGCCGGGGCAACGCCACCCGCTCGGACTACTACACCGGCGGGCACTCGTTCACCGGCCCGCAGAACGGCACCGCGATCGCAGGCGACTTCCTGTCCGCGGCTTCGTTCCTCGGCATCGCCGGGGCGATCGCGCTCTACGGCTACGACGGCTTCCTGTACTCCATCGGCTTCCTCGTCGGCTGGCTGATGGCGCTGCTGCTGGTCGCCGAGCTGCTGCGGAACACCGGCCGCTTCACCATGGGTGACGTGCTGGCGTTCCGGATGCGCCAGCGCCCGGTCCGCGCCGCTGCCGCCACGTCGACGCTGGTGGTGTCGCTGTTCTACCTGATCGCGCAGATGGCCGGTGCCGGCGGACTGATCTCGCTGCTGCTGCAGATCCCGAAGACCGACCGGTTCTCGCAGGCCGTCGTGGTCGTCGTCGTCGGCCTGATCATGATTTTCTACGTCCTGGTCGGCGGCATGAAGGGCACCACCTGGGTGCAGATCATCAAGGCCGGGCTGTTGCTAGTCGGCGCCGCGGTGCTGACCGCGTGGGTACTCGGCCGGTACGGGTTCAACCTGTCCGAGATCCTGGGCCGCGCGACGCTGAACTCGCCGGCCGGCGAGGCCATCCTGGACCCGGGCCTGCAGTACAAGAGCAAGGTCGACTTCATCTCGCTGGGCCTGGCCCTGGTGCTCGGCACGGCCGGCCTGCCGCACATCCTGATGCGCTTCTACACCGTGCCGACGGCCAAGGAGGCCCGCCGTTCGGTGGTCTGGGCGATCTGGCTGATCGGCATCTTCTACCTGTTCACGCTCGTGCTCGGCTACGGCGCCACGGCGCTGCTGCCGCCGGGCACGATCACCGCGGCGAACCAGAACGACGCCGCGCCGCTGCTCGCCTACGCCCTGGGCGGCGAGCTGCTGCTCGGCATCATCGCGGCGGTCGCGTTCGCGACGATCCTGGCCGTGGTCGCCGGTCTGACGATCACCGCGTCGGCCTCGTTCGCGCACGACGTCTACGCGAACGTGCTGCGCCGCGGGAAGGCGTCCCCGGACTCGGAGGTCCGCGTCGCGCGGACGACCGCGGTCGCGATCGGCGTGGTCGCGATCGGCGGCGGCATCGTGGCGAACGGCCAGAACGTGGCGTTCCTGGTGGCGCTGGCGTTCGCGGTGGCTGCGTCGGCGAACCTGCCGACGATCCTGTTCTCGCTGTTCTGGCGGCGGTTCAACACCACCGGCGCGCTGTTCAGCATCTACGGCGGCGTGACGATCTGCGTGGTGCTGATCGTGTTCTCGCCCGCGGTGTCGGGCTCGTCCAGCTCGATGATCAAGGGTGCGGACTTCGCCTGGTTCCCGCTGTCCAACCCGGGCCTGGTCTCCATCCCCGCGTCGTTCCTGCTCGGCGTCCTCGGCACGTACCTGGGCGGGCGGGAGAAGTTCGACGCCGCCCGGTTCGCCGAGATGGAGGTGCGCTCGCTGACCGGTGCGGGTGCGGTCAAGGCGACGACGGGGAAGGTCGAGCCGTCGCGCGCGGTGAGCGTCAGCTCGGTCGGGGCGATCCCCACCTTCGGCCCGGTCGACGGCGGCACCCGCGGCGACCGCGGCCGGGCAGGGCGGCGCGACGTCACCGACCCGTCCGAAGGTCTGACGGCCCCGCAGGAGCCGGTGGACCGGCCGGCGTCCGGTCGTCGACGCGCGGTGCCGCCGCCCGGGCCGAACGAGGTGACCGTCCCGCACGCGTCGCTCTACGACCGTTCGGCCTGGCGGGACTGAGCGCGGAGCGGAGCGGAGCCGCGCACCGACACTGAGCGCCGCGGGTCTGCACCGACCTGCGGTGACGCCCGTGCTCACGGCGGCCTGACAGGGGTGCGTGGCAGGATGGCGGCCATGTCCGAGGTGCCTTCCCTGCCGGTGTCCCAGCTGCCCGCCGACGTGCCGATGCTGGACGTCCGTGAGGACGACGAGTGGACGGCCGGGCACGCCCCGGGCGCGCGGCACGTGCCGATGTCGGAGCTGGCCGGGCGGCTCTCCGAGGTCCCGGCGGACGACCCGCTCTACGTCGTCTGCCGCTCCGGGGGCCGGTCCGGACGGGTCGTGCAGTACCTGACGCAGCAGGGCATCCCGGCGGTCAACGTCGACGGCGGCATGCAGGACTGGGCCGCCGCCGGGCGCCCCGTCGTCACCGACGACGGCCGCGCGCCCCAGATCATCTGACGCCGGTGGCCTCCCCTCCCGCACCGGCGCCGCCGTGTCCGCGCTGCGGACAGCAGGCACCGGCCGGGTCCGGGCCGTTCTGCCCCTACTGCGGCCGCTATCTCGCGGCCCTGGAATGGGTGGCGCTGACCCCGGACCCCGCGCTGCTGCCGGAGTCGGTCCGCGCCCGCCCGGCCGCGCCGGCGCCCGCGCGGTACCGGGGCCCGCCCCGCTACCGCCAGGTCCCGCGCTGGGGCCTGCCGATCGGGCCGTGGCGTCCGGCCGGGTCCGGCCCGGATGCCCCGACAGCGGTGCAGCTGGCCCGCGCGCTGGCCGGGCAGCTGGTGCCGGTGCTGTGGGTCGCGGCCGCGATGTCGACGATCGCCGCGGTCGCCGAGGTGTGGCGCTACGTCCTGCTGCTGATCAGCCGCACCGATGCGCTGTCGCCGACGGTGGTGGCCTGGTCGGACTCGATGGTCTGGTTCGGCGGCTGGGCGTCACTGGCCGCGGTGCTGGCGAGCGGGTATCTGATCGTCATGTGGACGCTGCACGCGCTGCGGGCGGCCGCGCAACGCTCGGGCACCGTGCCGGCCCGCTCGACCCGGGCCGTCGTGCTGGGCTGGGTGATGCCCGGCCTCAACCTGGCCGTGCCCGGCGCGGTCCTGGCCGAGATCGAGCACTCCGCGCTCGTGCTGCCGCCGGGGGCGCGGCCCCGGCCGTCCCGGGAGCTGCGCGTCTGGTGGGCGCTGTGGGGGATCTGCGTCGTGCTGGGTGCGGTGACAGTGCTGTGGTCGCTGCGCACCGGCACCCAGGCGCTCGCCGACGGTGTGCTCCTGCACGCCTGGCTCGACGTGCTGGCCGCAGCGACGGCGGTGGTGACCCTCCGGCTGGTTCGACGGCTCACCGACCTGCTGGAACCGACGCTAGGCGGTCCGCGGGAGATGCTGGTGTCGGCGGTCCCGGCGCGGGCCTGAGCGCTCCGCCGTCGGCCCGGATCACGCCCGTGACCGCACGCGAGATGCGTTCCACGGCCCTCCGGGCCGTGCTCGGGGAACCGCCAGGCGCAGCTCGGCGGCGAAATCCCGGCTGCGCCGGCCTCAGCGGCCCGGCTGCTCGTCCGCGGGCGTCGGACGCCTCGGCCCGGGCGGCAACGCCGCGGGTGGGGTGGGCCTGCGGTCCGGACGCGGGACGGGCCCGTCGAGCGGCGGCACCGGGCCGGCCGGGTGGGCGTCGCCGGACGCGGCCGGGGGCGGGGCCGCCGGAAACGGCCCGGCCGTCGCCGCGTCGCCGGCCGGGCCGAACGGGGCCACCTCCGACGGAACCGGTGCAGCCAGCCAGATCGACCCCGCCGACGGGGGCCCGGCCGGTGGGCCGTGCCGCGACGGGAGAGCCGTCATCGCGGGCACCCGGGCAGGCACCGGCTCCGGCTCGGTCTCGACCGGGCGCCGGACCGGCCGGGGCCGGGGGACGAACCGTTCCGGCGGGGTCGCGGACGGGCCGCTGCTCCAGCCGTCCGCCGCCGGGCGCAGCGACATCGACGGGCCCGCGGTCAACGCCGAGGCCGACACGGCACGCAGCTTCCTCCGGATCCGGGCCACGACGCGCGGCGAGCCCTCGACGACGACGGCGAGGGCCAGACGGTCGCCGTGCGGGTCGCGAACGGTGCGGAGCACGTGCGCCACGCCGTTCCCGCCGTCCACGACGATCTCGCTGTCACCGGCGTCCGGGCCGGGCAGGAGCCCGAGCGCGATCCGCATCAGCTCCGCGTGCCCGCCGGCGAGCTCCTCGGGATCCGGCCGGCCTGGTTCCGTGGGCCCGCCGCAGGTGTCGAGCACCATGCCGCTGTCCACGTCGACGAGCGCGGCGGACCGGACCCGGGTGTCGGTCAGCAGCGGAGCCAGCACCGTGGCCAGGCCGTCGGCCCGCACGTTGATCGCGTGCCGGTGACGTCCTCCCACCACGGCGCGGGTCAGCGCTGGTTGGCGGGGAAGTACGACTGGGAGTCCTGCGCGGCCGTGGGCCGCGGCACGCTGGGCCCGTTGCCCATCGTGAACTGCTGCTCGATCACCCGCAGGTCGCGCCGGGCCATGGCCAGGTTCGCCTGCGCGCGGTTGAGCACCAGGTAGAAGAACAGGTTCTCCTCGCCGGTGCCGTGGATGATCCGGATCAGGTGGTACTGGGTGTCCAGGGTGATCAGGATGTCCTCGATCGTCTCCCGCAGGCCCAGCTTCTGCATGACCTCGAGCTTGGTGCGCACGACGTCGGAGTTGCCGGGCGCGGCGACGTCCAGGTCGAACTCGGGGCTCCCGCCGCGGGAGCCGAGGGTCATCCCGCTGTCGAAGTCCACCAGCGCGACGGCGAACGCGCCGCGGATGTTCGCGGCCATGTCCAGGGAATGCTCGATGTTGTTCATGAGAAGAGGCCTCCAGGCCGGGAGCGGAACCGCGACGAAACGGGGGAGTGTTCGCGGCTCGGCGACAGTATCCCCGGAATGGGAACGGCGCCAGGGTGGTGTGGTCCCGGCCGCAGAGGAATGGTCAGGATTCGTCGAGACGGCGTAGTGCATCGAGCAGTCGGCGCATCGTGTGCAGATCGGTCGACCAACCGCCTGCCGGGGCAGGCGACGGCTCCGGGGCGGCGTCGCGGAGGTCCGGGCCCGGGACGTCGGCGTCGGCGCGGGCCCGCTGCGTGCGCTCGGCCTCCGGTTGCCGGGGGAGCGGCACCGCCCCGGCGGGCGCTCCGGGAGCGGGCCGGACCGGGCCGGGCAGAGCCGGGTGGGAGGCCGGCGCGAGCGCGACCGTCGGGCGCCCCGGTGACGGCGCCAGGGACGGTATCCGGGACGACGCAGGGGACGGCACCGGGGACGACGCAGGGGACGACGCAGGGCGCGGCCCCGGCCGCCGCGTCGGCAGCCGAGCACCGTTCGACCTGCGGACGATCGATTCCTCCCGGGGCGGGAGGGCTTGTGGCGGAACGGCTCCGGTCGCCTCCGGGCCCGGGTTCGCGCCGGGCAGACCGAGCGTGGACAGCGCCAGCCGGGCCTGGCCGAGGTTGGCCCTCGACCGGTCCAGGTGCAGGTAGACCAGCAGCGGGCCCCGGTCCGGGATCCGGATCCGGCGCAGGAGGTGGTAGTGCCGGACCTCGGTGATCGTGAGGTCCTCGAGGTCGCCGTGACCGGCCAGCGACTCCGTGACGAGCCGGCCCCACCCGAGCACCGGGGTGGCTCCGGGCGGGCGTGTGCCGTCCTCGGCCAGCACCGTCCCGGAGGACTGCTCGGTGACGCACGAATACAGCGCCCCGGGTAGTGACGTCACGGTCCGGAGCGCCTCGGAAAACGTTCGCAAGATCATTTCCTCCTGAGCCGAGGAATTGTCGCACGGTGGTATTTCCTGGTGCGATCCGGCCGTGCACGGAGGTATTTCAAAGAGGCGGCTGGACCTTTTGCTCTAACGCTATTACGGCCGTTTTCCCGCTTGCCGTCGACGGCGCCAGGCGCTATCGCGCTCCGCGACCGAGCGGCAACCGGTGGTAGCCGCGCATCACGAACCGCGGGCGACGCCACGGGTCGCCGGCGGCGGTCATGTCCGGCAGCAGCCGGCGCAGCGCGTGCAGCGTCGCGGCGATCTCCACCCGGGCCAGCGGGGCGCCCAGGCAGTAGTGCACCCCGCCGCCGAACCCCAGGTGCGGGTTCGGCGAGCGTCCGACGTCGAGCCGGTCGGGGTCGGCGAACGCGTCCGGATCGCGCGCGGCGGCGCCCAGCAGCGCCCCGATCCTCGAGCCGGCCGCGACCGGGAACCCGGCGACGTCGGTGTCGCGCAGCGCGGTGCGCTCGAACAGCTGCAGCGGAGCGTCGAAGCGGATCAGCTCCTCCACCGCGGACGGGACCAGTGCCGGGTCCGCGACCAGCCGCGCCCACTGTCCGGGATGGTCCAACAGCGCGCGGGTGCCGTTGCCGATCACGTTCACGGTGGCCTCGTGCCCGGCCATCAGCAGCAGCGCGGCGGTGCCGACGAGCTCGTCGCCGGAGATCCGTGCGCCGTCGGCGTCCCGGACGGCGATCAGGTCGCCGATCAGGTCGTCCCCGCGCCCGCTACCGCTCCCGTTCCCGCCGCCGCCCGGGCGGCGGCGGTCGGCGGCGAGCTCGCGCAGCTGGGCGACGAACTCGGCCGACGCCCGCTCGGCGACGGTGCCGATGCTCGTTCCGCTGTCGCTCCTCTCGGCGCGGCCGTCGGGCCCGGGGTCGGGCTCGTACATCCGGACGATCGCGTCCGACCAGCCGCGCAGCGGCGCGCGCTCGGACTCCGGTACGCCGAGCAGCTGGGCGATCACCTCGACCGGCAGCGGCTCCGCGACGCCGGCGACCAGGTCCGCGTCGTCGCCGGTGGCGCCGTCGTCGATCCGCGCGGCCAGTCCGGCGACGAGCGCGTCCGCCCGGCGCTGCACCCACGGCGCGAGCCGGGCGGTGTGCCCCCGGTCGAACGCCGCGGCGACCAGCCGTCGCAGGCGGGTGTGCGGCTCTCCCTCGCGTTCGAGCAACGAGTTGCGGTGCAGCAGGTTGAACGCGCCGAACACCTCGGGCGGCTGCGCGTCGGACCAGATCCGCCCGAGCCCGCGGTCGCGCAGGACGGCCGAGCAGGCCGCGTGCGAGACCGCCACCGGCAGCCCGAGGAGCGGGTGCTCGTGCACCGGCCCGGACGCGCGCATCCGCGCGTAGGCGGGGTAGGGGTCGGCCAGGAACGCGGGGTCGGCCGGATCGAAGGCATGCACGACCCGCTACCTTGCACCACGATGGGCAAGAAGACGCGTACCCGAGCCACCGCCGCTGCGACCGACGGGGAGAACCCACGCCGGCCCTGCCCGTGCGGGTCCGGCAAGCGGTACAAGGCCTGCCACGGCGCGGGCGACGACGTGATCGTCATCCGGCCGTTCGAGGGCCTGGCGTGCGAGCCGGACCTGGTCGCGATGCGGGAGTTCCTGCCGTCGGCGACGGCGCCGCTGCCGGTTCGCGGCGGCGCGCCTGCGACGCTGGCCTCGGTGCTGCCGGGCGCGTCCGCGGCCCTGGTGCGCGACAGCGGCGAGATCCTTCTCGGGATGCAGGTGCAGACCCGTTCCGGGGACCTGGCCGCCGACCTGGCCGCGGCCCTGACCTGGGCGCGCGCGGCCGAGCCCGGCTCGTCGCTGCCGGTGGTGGGCCCCTCGCTGCGCTCCGGCGAGCGGCTGCCGGACCTGCTCGACACCGGCGCGCAGCTGGACCTGACCCTGCACAAGGACTTCGCCTGGTGGCTGGCCGACGACGGCGAGCCGGGCGCCGAGGCCGCCGCGATGCTGGAGCGCGCGAACTCGGTGATCCTGCCGACCGAGCAGGTCGAGGGTAAGGGCGTGCGCGCCGCGTACTGGGTCGACACCGGCTCGAAGGCGCACCTGCGCTGGGTCCGCCCGGAGCCGGAGGACCGCCTGATGGCCGCCCTGGCCCGGCTCTCCGAGCGCGGCGAGCTGGAGCTCTCCGGTGACAGCCGCTACGCGGGCTCGTTCCGCGCGCACGGGCTGCTGGTCCCGGTCTGGGACCTCGACCAGGAGATGCACTCCTCGGAGTGGTCCGAGCCGGCCGCGTCGTTCGCCGCGCGCCTGGACGAGACCCTCGAGAGCCTCGACGCGACGCCGCTGAGCCTCGACGAGCGCCGCGCCCGCGACGTCCTCGCCGGCAAGCAGATCACCCTGCGCTAGAGGCGACCCGACATGCGAAACGGCCCCGCCGAGGCGGGGCCGTTCGTGCGTGACCGGGTGCGTCAGACGCGTCCGCCTGCCACCGGCGGAGCGGTGGTGTCGGGTGCCGCGGTCTTGGTCAGCTCGCGGTTCACGAAGTCCTCGATGTGGAACAGGTTGTCCCCGGCCCGCCGGACGACCGTGAGCAGAGTGGACATCGAGGCGACCTCCTCGACCTGCTCCTTGAGGAACCACTGCATGAACTGCTCGCCGAGGTAGTCGCCCTCGTCGCGGGCGGTGCGGGCGAGCGCGGTGATCTGCTCGGTGACCGTCTTCTCCTGGGCCAGCGCGAGCGACACGACGTCCTCGACGCTCGAGAAGTCGTTGCGCACCTCGTCGATGCCCGGGACCACCGCACGGTGGTCGGAGTCGAGCAGGTACTGGACCATGCTCATCGCGTGGTTGCGCTCCTCGAGGGCCTGCGCGTAGAAGTGCGCGGCCAGCTGCGGGAGATCCTCGTCGTCGAGGTAGACCGCGACCGCTGCGTACTGCTGGCTCGCGGTGAACTCGCTGCGGATCTGGTCGCGCAGCATGGCGGGGAACTTCGTCTCCTCTGACACGACCCGATGGTAGCCGGGCCTACTTTCTGGAGTCATTCCAGAAGAGCCGGATCGGACGAAGCTCACACGCTCGGACGCGGCCATCGGAGTGTGCCTCGTAGGCCTTCGCGCAGGGGGCCTCTGGACGGGAAGGTCGTCGCCTCCGGCCGTCCCGGCCGTCCCGGCCGTCGCGGTCAGCGGCGACGACGCCGGGAACCTGCGTGGTACGCCCGCGACCGAACCCGTCCGAGCTGCTTCCCCGATCCGGAGCTTCCGGCGTCCGCGTGACGCGTCCTTGCTGTCGAATCCGGCTCTGGCCGCCATGGCGCGTCACTCAGCGGCTGGGCCGTCCCTGCCGGGATGCTCCTACCGCCAGAACTGTCGGGTAGAGTTGACAATGTCGGGTAGAGTTGTCTCATGGGTCGGGTCACCGCGGATGTGAGATCGGACGTCGCCACGGCGCGACGCCGGGTGCGGCTGACCCAGCAACGGCTCGGTGCACTGGTCGGAGTGAGCCGGCAGACCGTCGTGGAGATCGAGGCGGGCGGGTACAACCCGTCCACCGCGGTCGCGCTGCGGCTCGCGGTCGTGCTCGACACGCCGGTGGATCAGCTGTTCTCGCTGACCGAGGACGAGGCCTCGGAGCTGCGTGCCCGACGGGACGATCGGCGATCGGGGGATCGGTGATGGGACTGCTCAGGACGTTCCGGGACGCCAACGCGACGCTGCGTCGGGAGCGCGACGAACGGGTCGAGCTGGTACTGCTCCAGCGGGAGCGGTTCACCTGGCGGGTCGCCGGGGCGGCCGCGGTGATCGGATCGGTCGGGGTCCTGGCGTGGCCGTCTCTGGCCGATCACCAGCGGGTGGTCGGGATCTGGTGGGTCGTGGCGCTCACCTACGTGGTGTGGACCGTCGCGCAGTCCGTCGCCCGTGCCCGTTACGGGAGTGTGGCGACGCCGGAGATGCGGCGTGCGGACGCGCTGCGCTCGCTGCTCCTGTTCCCGGTGGGCCTGGCGGTCTCCGGGGTCGTGTACTGGTTGGTGAGCAGGGATCTCACCGGGACCTGGATCTGGCTGGTCACGTTCGGGGTCGCGACGGGTCTGGGGCTGTGCATCCGGTACCGCTCGGCCTTGCCGTCCGGCGAAGAGGGCTCGCCGCGCGTCAGCGGACCTGGGTGATGCCGGGCAGGAACGCGTAGCCGACGAACGCGACGACGTCGATCAGCGCGTGCGCCCCGACCAGGGGCCAGAGGCGGTTGCCTCGCTGCCACACGCGGCCGAACACCAGCCCCATGACGACGTTGCCGACGAACGCGCCGACCCCCTGGTAGAGGTGGTAGGCCCCGCGCAGGAGCGCCGTCGCGCCGGCCGCGCGGTTCTCCGAGACGCCGAGCTGCCGCAGCCTCGTGAGCAGGTAGCCGATCATCACGATCTCCTCGGCCCACGCGTTGGCCAGCGCCGAGGCGACGAGCACCGGGATCCGCCACCAGACGTCGGTCAGGGTGCTCGGCGCGACGTCCGGTGCGATCCCGATCACCCGGCCCAGCAGGTACAGGCCCAGGCCGGGGATGCCGATCAGCGCCGCGAGGCCGAGCGCACCGAGGGCGTCCGGTCCGGGGCGGGTGCGGTCGAGCCCGACCCGGCGCAGCGCGATCCCGGCGCGCAGCAGCAGGTAGACGGCCAGGGCGCCCCACCCGACCAGCTGCAGCACCCGGACGAGCTGGAACGCCAGGTCGAGCAGCGCGTCGGTGGACGCGGGCGCGTTCAGCGTCACCTGTTGGGCCGCCAGCGGGGTCGGCGCGAGCAGCGCGTCGAGCAGGGACAGCGCGCTGCGCAGGGCGGAGAGGCCCAGCGTCACCGTCAGCACGACGGCGATCTCCAGACCGATCAGCCTGCGCTCCCGCGCGTCCCGCACGACCTCGACGCCGGACGGTGCCGGTAGGAGCCAGTCCCGAACTGCCACGGGCCGCGACGCTACCGGTCCGCGTATCGTGGCCTCCGTGCTCCGGCTGGTGTTGTCCCCGCGGTGGATCGCCTGGCACCTGCTCACCCTCGGTGCCATGACGACCTGCGCCTTCCTGGCGATCTGGCAGTGGCACCGCGCCGGCTCCGCGATGGGGTCCGCGCTGAACGTGGGCTACGGCCTGCAGTGGCCGCTGTTCGCGCTGTTCTTCGCGTTCTTCTGGTGGCACTTCCTGCACCTGGAGGTGCGGTCGCTGCGCGATGCGGAGGCCGCCGCACCGACCCATGAGGCCGCAACGTCCGTGGACGGCCCCGACGTGGAGGGGGAACGGGCGGCACCCGTCGTCCGGGAGGAGCCGCGCACCGCGGCGCCGGAGCCCGCCGACGACCGGCCGTCCCCGTTCGGCCCGCGCCCGGCCGGGATCGACCCCTCCCGCCTGTCCGACCCGCAGATCCGGGCCTACAACGACGAACTGGCCAAGCTGAGCGCCAGGGACCAGGAGCACTGAGCACCGTGTCGATCTCGACCGCGCTGAAGGCGTACCGGATCTCGGCCTGGGTCACCGGCGTCGGCCTGCTGCTGCTGACGTTCTACGCGATGCCGGCCAAGTACCTGTTCGACGACCCGCGCCCGGTCGCGCTGATCGGCATGATCCACGGCTTCCTGTACATGATCTACATCGTGTGCACGCTGATCCTGGCCGAGCGCACCCGCTGGAAGCCGCTGTTCGCGCTCGTCATCCTGGCCGCGGGGACGATCCCGGTCGCGTCGTTCGTCGCCGAGCGCAAGGTCACGCAGAAGGTGCACGCCGAGCACCTGGGCGCCGCGACCGCCTGACCCACGCGCCGCCCGCAGCCGGGAGCGCGGAACCCCACCTGGGCGCCGCCGGGAGTTTCCCGTGCGCGGGAACGCTGCGCCGGCGGCGGCCAGGATTTCGGGAGGGTTCTTCTACGAGGCCGCCCGGAACGGGCAGCCGACCAGCTCGCCCAGCCGCTCCCGCAGCTCCTCGACCGTCGTCGCCTCGCTGGACCAGGCCAGCCGCACGTCGTGGTCGCCGGACGGGGTCTGCACCCGGATCCGCAGCCCCAGCCGGTCCACCCCGAGCGGGCGCACCCGCGCGCCCTCGGTGAGGCGCAGCGTCGAGGGCAGGTGCCGCATCAGCGACGTGAACACCTCCGGATGGGCCTCCTCCAGATGCGCCAGCCACTGGTGCTCGAACAGGCAGAACGGGTCCGGACGGGCCGCGGCCAGCTCGTCCGCCGACGTCGCGGCGCTGCTCTCGGCGTCGGAGTAGACGGCCGAGCCGGGGCGCAGGCGGACCAGCGTCGCGTTGTGCCCGACGTCGAGCAGCCGGGGGTGCGGGCGCAGCTCGGCCAGGCGCAGGGCCAGGTGCCGGGCCGCGGACGCCGTCGGCTCGTGCAGCCAGCCGACGATCCAGAGCAGCTCGCGGACCTGGTCGGGCATCGGGACCGGCGTGTGCTCGGTGAGCTCCAGCATCACCGGAAGCTCGCCACTGTCGTTGCCGCGCAGGCGTTCCAGCAGGACCGAGTCGTCCGGGAGGAGCAGGTCGGTGGCGCCGTCCGGGTGCACGTGGTGCATCAGCGGCGTGATCGGATCCGGCTCGCCGGTACCGACGATCGCGGCACGTCCGCCGCGGGCGACCAGGCTGCGCGCCCGCTCGGCCGCCGTCGGCGCCGGAGGACGCCGCGTTCGGGTGGTTCCCACTCCCTCACCTCCATTTAGGTAACCCTTACTTAACCAACTCGACGGCGTCCTGTCCAGGGTGTGTGCCGGGGGCGGGCACACCAACCTGCGGGCACCCGCCGGCAGGTATGCCGCAGCGGCCGCCGGAGACCCCCCTTTGTCAACCGGCCGTGACCCGACCGTTAGCGTCTGACGTCGTGATGACCGCGCCCTCGGGTTCCTCAGCCGACCCGTGGCCCGTGCGTCCGCTGCTGGCGGCACTGGTCGACGACACGAGCCTGTTGCAGCCCCGGGCCACGGCCCCGGGGGTGGACGCCGTGGTGTCGCGCTACCTCTCGGCCCGCGACGGCCACTACGGCGGCCTGGTCGGGCGCCTCGTCTGCCCCGCATCGCAGCTCCCGGCCGTGGTGACCGAGCTGGCCCGGTCGTCCCCGTCCCGCCCGGCCGAGCTCGCGCTGGTCGTGGACACCGGCCTGGGGGCGGTGCCGAAGGCGCTCTCGACGGTGTTCTCCCGGTCCAGCCTGCTGACCCCGAGCACGGTCGAGTGCGCCGCACCGCCGGACGTCGACGGCGTCTGGCTCGAGCGGGTCTCGGAGTTCGTGCCGGAGGAGGTCACGGCCGTCGTCGAGCCGCGCCGCCCGGTCGAGGACGACCCGGCCGGGACGAAGGCGTGGCTGACCGCGGTCCGCCGGGTCGCCGAGCACGGGTGCACCCCGAAGCTGCGGATGGGCGGCCCGCGGGCCTCCGACGTCCCGTCCGTCGACGACGTGCACAGCTTCCTGGAGGCCGGCCTGGAGACCGGGCGCGGCGGGGTCAGCGCGCAGGGCCTGGACCGGATCGTGCGCGACCGTCCGGAGTCGGCCGAGCACCGCGGACGGCACGGCCTGCTCAACCTGATCGTGGCCGTGTCGCGGATGCTGGGCGAGAGCCCGGCCGGGACGGCGCGCGAGGCGCTGGACTCGGTCGACGGCGAGGCGCTCGCCCGCGAGCTGGACACGCTGTCCCCCGCGGCCGTCCAGCGGGTCCGCACGGTGCTGCCGCGCTGCGGGGTGGACCCGGAGCCGGTACCGGTCTCCGACCTCGTCGCGCTCGGCCTGCTCGACTGAAGGGCCCCGTCGGGGTCGCGCGCGGCGACCGTCGCCCGGGCGACGACAACCGCTCACGGCCGGGCGATACGGTCATCTCGTGACGCGTATCGGCTTCCTGGGCCCGCACGCCACGTTCACCGAGCAGGCGCTGCGCTCGCTGCCCGCGTCCGACGGCGCCGAGCTGGTCCCGCTGGCCGGGTCGCCCGCCGTGCTGGCCGCCGTCCGCGACGGCTCGGTGGACGCCGGGTGCGTACCGATCGAGAACAGCGTGGAGGGCGCCGTCCCCCCGGTCCTGGACGGGCTGGTGGACGACCCGCCGTTGATGATCGTGGCCGAGGCGCTGGTCGCGGTCCGGTTCGTCCTGCTCGCCCGGCGCGGCACGTCCCGCGGCGACGTCGGGTCGGTCGCCTCGCACGGGCACGGGATCGCCCAGACCCGCGGCTGGCTCGCCGACCACCTGCCGGACGCGGAGGTCCGGGTGAGCTCGTCGACGGCGGAGGCGGCCGCGCAGGCCGCGCGCGGGGAGGTCGACGCCGCGGTGTCCTCGCCGCTGGCCGCCGAGCAGCACGGCCTCGACGTGCTGGCCGACGACATCGCCGACAACCCCGGCGCGATCACCCGGTTCGTGCTGCTGACCCGGCCCGGGCCGCCGCCCGCGCCGTCCGGCCGGGACCGCACCACGCTGGCCGCGACCACCCTCAACCGGCCCGGCACCCTGCTCGGCCTGCTCACCGAGCTGGCGCTGCGCGGCATCGACCTGACCCGGATCGAGTCCCGCCCGATCAAGGACCGGCACGCCGAGTACTGGTTCCACCTGGACTGCTCCGGGCACGTCGCGGAGCCGGCGATGGGTGAGGCCCTGGCCGCGCTGCACCGGCGCTGCGACCGGGTCCGCTTCCTCGGCTCGTTCCCGCGTGCCGGCGACGTCGCCGGGCCGGCGGGCGGCGCGGCCCGGGACGCGGCGGGCAGCCCCGCCGTGCCCCTCGGCCCGGCGTCGCCCGAGGAGTTCTCGGCCGCGCAGCGGTGGCTGGACGGGCTCCGGGACGGGACACACACGTGAGGCACACGAACGCCCACGACGGGGGAGTGCGATGAGCGGGAGGTCGGCCTTCGCCGGCGACGGGACCACACCGGCGCGTGAGGCCGCCGTCCCGCCGGACGACGGCGCGCTGCGGCTGGTGCTCGTGCGGCACGGCCGGACACCGTCGAACGTGGCCCGCGCGCTGGACACGGCGTTGCCCGGCCCGCCGCTCGACGAGCTCGGGCGCGCCCAGGCCGCGGAGGTCGCCGATCTGCTCGCGGACTGGCCGGTGCGGGCGGTGTTCGCGTCCCGGGCCACCCGCGCGCAGCAGACCGCGGCGCCGATCGCGGAGCGCCTCGGCCTGCCGGTGACGACGCTCGACGGCGTGCACGAGATCTTCGTCGGCGAGCTGGACGGCCTGGCCGACGAGGCGTCGCGGGCCCTGTTCGACGAGATCTACGACTCCTGGTGGGACGGCGACCCGGACCGTCCGCAGCCCGGCGGCGAGTCCGCCACCGACCTGCGCACCCGCTTCCTGGCCGACGTCGAGCGGGCGGTGGACGGGATCGACTCCGGCGCGGTGGTGCTGGTCAGCCACGGCGCGGCGATCCGGCTGTCCAGCGCGGTGCTGCTGACGGGCCGCACGGAGGCCGGGCGCGGCCGCGACAACCCCCTGCCGAACACCGGACGGGTGGTGCTGCGCCGCGACCCGGACGGCTGGTCACTGGAGCTGTGGGACCCGGTCCCGGAGGTCCCCGACTACTAGTACGGCAGGCTGCGGGCTCAGCGCTCAGCTCTGATGCGCGGCTCCGCAGGCTGCGCGCTCGGTGTTGATGCGCGGCTCCGCAGGCTGCGCG
>NZ_JADQDD010000112.1 GCF_019263595.1 Pseudonocardia sp. KRD291
CCGAAGCTCTGGACGGTCATGACGTGGGTACCGGGCCTGCCGCTAGATCGGGGGACGATCACCAGACCCGAACACGCTGCCGACACTCTGGCGGCGTTCCTGCGGGCGCTGCACGTCTCCGCGCCCGCCGACGCACCGTCCGACACCATGGGCATCGGGGCCCACCCCCGCGACAGCAGCGGCGGCATCGACCACTTCCTCCACTCGATCGACACAACCACGCTCGCTGCCGATGCCGCCCAGGCGCGCGCCGTCTGGGAGGACGCGGCCGCCGCGCCCGCATGGGACGGTCCACGGGTATGGGTGCACGGCGACCTGCATCCGGCGAACGTCGTCGTCGCCGACGGAACGCTGACGGGCGTGGTCGACTTCGGTGCCCTGTTCGCCGGCGACCCGCAGTGGATCTTGCGGCCGCCTGGGTGCTATTGCCGGCAGATGGGGCCGAGCGGTTCTTCTCGGCCTACGGCGAGATCGACGAGGCGACGATGCGTCGCGCTCGTGGGCTGGCTGTGCTGAAAAGTCTGTTCCTCATGCTGATGGGCCAGAACGGCGACCGCGGCGTGCCGGGCGGCAAGCCGGCATGGGGACCGGCCGGACGGACAACATTGAACCGCGTCTTGGACGAGCGTCTGAGCTAGAGGTTGTCCGGACGAGACGAGGCCGCGTTCGTGGAGCGAACTGCAGTTCACGAGAGCGCGTGGAGCCACTACGCCACACCGCGCCGCGAGTGAAAGGGCTTGTAGAAGCCGCTGGCTGCTGCCGAGCTAACACCCCTAAAGCGGGTGCCGCAGGTTCGAATCCGGCCGGGGCACCACCAGCTGACCACGACTCAGCCGACCCCCGCCGGGAACTCCTGAGTGCCCAACACCCTCAGTAGCTCGAGCCGCTCCCGGGTCTCGTCGTTCGCCGGGGTGAGGACCAGCAGCTGTTGGCCCAGGTCAGGCGTCACGAGGGTCTCGCAGTCCATGAGCAGCGCACCCACACGCGGATGCAGCAGAGTCTTGCGGTCGGCGCGACGGACGGCCACCTCGTGCTCGGTCCACAACCTCCGGAACTGCGGGCTCGCGGCCGTCAGCCGCTCGACGAGGCCGTTGACCGTCGGGTCCCCGGCCCGGCGCCCGGCCACGGCGCGCAGGTCCGCAACGAGGTTTCGGGCGTGGCGGTCCTGTTCCTCGGGTGGGTGGCCGGTCCGAGCCTCGGGCCGGGTGAACCAGCGGTGGGCGAGGTAGCGGTCGTCGCCGGCGAAGCCGGTCTGGTCGCCCGCCATCAGCAGCGACATCCGGTTCTGGGCGAGGACCTCGCCCAGGTCCGAGATCACCATGGCCGACGCGTCGTGCAGCAGGTCGAGCATGCGGATGAGGCCGGCGCGGGCCAGCTGGGCCACGCCCTCGGCGGG
Source organism: Pseudonocardia sp. KRD291 (assembly GCF_019263595.1). Classification (GTDB taxonomy): domain Bacteria; phylum Actinomycetota; class Actinomycetes; order Mycobacteriales; family Pseudonocardiaceae; genus Pseudonocardia. The sequence continues at coordinate 1,397 of NZ_JADQDD010000112.1, forward strand.
GGACGGGTGGTGTCCGGCGAGGCGGAAGAGGTGGTCGCGCTCGTCGTCGGTCAGGCGCAGGGCCCGGGCCAGCGCGCCGAGCAGCTGGGTCGACGGCCGGCTGCTGCGACCCTGTTCGAGGCGGACGACGTAGTCGGTCGACATCCCGGCGAGCATCGCGACCTCCTCCCGGCGCAGGCCGGTGGCGCGGCGCCGGGGCCCGGCCGCGATGCCGACCTCCGCGGGCCGGATCGACGTGCGGCGGCGACGCAGGAAGTCGGCGAGCTGCTCGCGCTGCATGAGCCCATGCTCCCCGCCGCCGGGCCGCCCAGCCAGGGAGTGCCGCTCCCACGATCAACGCTCTGTTCCTGACATGTCGATTCCGGCGCAGGGTGGGGTCATGCAGACACGCACCCTCGGCAGCACCGGTCCCACCGTCTCCGCACTCGGCCTCGGCGCGATGAGCATGTCGGGCTCCTACGGCCACGCCGACCGCAAGGAGAGCATCGCGACCGTGCACGCCGCGCTCGACGCCGGCGTCACGCTGATCGACACCGGCGACTTCTACGCCATGGGGCACAACGAGCTGCTGCTGGCAGACGCGCTCCGCGGCCGGGACCGGGACAGCTACCGGTTGTCGGTGAAGTTCGGCGGGCTGGCCGGGCCGGGCCTCCCGCCGCTGCAGCAGGACTGCCGCCCCGCCGCGGTGAAGAACCTGCTCGCCTACTCGCTGACCCGCCTCGGCGTGGACCACATCGACGTCTACCGCCCGGCCCGCCTGGACCCCGCGGTGCCGATCGAGGACACGGTCGGCGCCATCAAGGAGATGATCGACGCCGGGTACGTCCGGCACGTCGGGCTCTCGGAGGTCGACGCCGCCACCATCCGTCGCGCCCACGCCGTGCACCCCGTCGTCGACCTGCAGATCGAGTACTCCCTGATCTCCCGCGCCGTCGAGGCCGAGGTCCTTCCCACCCTGCGTGAGCTGGGCATCGGCCTGACCGCGTACGGCGTCCTGGCGCGCGGCCTCATCTCGGGCAACTACGTCGCCGGCAAGCCCGGGGACTTCCGCGCCCACAGCCCGCGCTTCGCCGGCGAGAACCTCGAGCACAACCTCGCGCTGGTCCGGGCGCTACAGAAGGTGGCCGACGCCAAGGGCGCCACGGTCGCCCAGCTGGTGATCGCCTGGGTCGCGGCCCAGGGCGACGACATCGTGCCGCTGGTCGGCGCCCGGACCCGGGAGCGGCTGACCGAGGCCCTGCCCGCCCTCGACATCACGCTCACCCCGCAGGACCTCGGTGCAATCGAGGAGGCCGTCCCCGCAGGGTCGGCTCTCGGCGATCGCTACCCGTCGGCGTTCATGAGCTCGCTCGGTGTGGGGAACTGAGGTTCCGTCGCGTTGCCGATGACGCTCTCCGATGCCCGGCCGACCGCGGCTACTCCTGCGCCCCCGCGCCCCGACGTGCCAGCTGCGGGATGGTGCCGCCTGCGACGACGTCCCGGACCTGACGTGCGGACAGGCGGTGCGTCAACGTGAACTCGTGGCCGTCGTCGTCGGTGGCGACGATGCGGTCGGTGCCGGGAAGGCCGTGCAGCCCGGTGAGGTGCAGGACCGTGCCCTGGTCGATGCGGTCCCGGTCCGCCGGGTCGGCGAACTCGAGGGCCAGGACCCCGAAGTTGGCCAGGTTCTGCCAGTGGATCCGCGCGTAGGAGCGGGCGACGACGACGGCGAGGCCGAGGTGGCGCGGCGTGATCGCGGCGTGCTCGCGCGAGGACCCCTGCCCATAGTTGTCCCCGGCGACGACGGCGTGGGGCCCGGTCTCCCGGGCCCGGCGGGCGTAGGTCTCGTCGATCCGAGTGAAGGTGAACTCCGCCAGCTCGGGAATGTTGGACCGGAAGGGCAACGCCTTCGCCCCGGCCGGGGAGATCTCGTCGGTCGAGACGCCGTCGCCCATCGCCAGCAGCACCGGCAGGTCCAGCGTGTCCGGGAGTGGCGGGAAGTCCGGCAGTCCCGAGATGTTGGGGCCGCGGACCAGCTCCTGGCGCGCGGCCTCCTCCGGCGGCGGCGGCGCGGCGAGCATCTGCGTGTTCACGGTCGCCTCGGCGGGCAGGTCGAGCCGGCCGTCCAGGCCGAGCTCGTCGGCGAGCGCCCGCGGGTCGGTGACGACGCCGGTCAGCGCGGCGGCCGTCGCGGTCTCCGGCGAGCACAGCCAGACCGAGTCCTCCGGGGTGCCGGAGCGACCGGGGAAGTTGCGCGGGAACGTGCGCAGCGAGTTGTGGCCGGTCGCCGGGGCCTGGCCCATGCCGATGCAGCCCATGCATCCGGCCTGGTGGATGCGGGCACCGGCCGAGATGAGGTCGAACGTGGCACCCATCCGGGTCAGGTCGGAGAAGATCTCGCGCGAGGACGGGTTGACGTCGAAGCTGACGCCGTCGTCGGTCTGGCGGCCCCGCACCATCGCCGCGGCCACGGCGAAGTCGCGCAGGCCCGGGTTGGCCGAGGAGCCGATCACCACCTGGCCCACCGGTTCGCCCACCACGTCGCGGACCGGCACCACGTTGCCCGGCGACGAGGGCCTCGCGATGAGCGGCTCCAGGGTGGACAGGTCGATCTCGTCGGTGACGTCGTACTCGGCGTCCTCGTCGGCGGCCATCGGCCGGTGGTCGTCGGCCCGGCCCTCGGCGCGCAGGAACTCGGCCACCCTGTCGTCGGCCGGGAACACGGAGGTCGTCGCGCCCAGCTCCGCGCCCATGTTCGCGATCACGTGACGGTCCATCGCGGACAGCCCGTCCAGGCCGGGCCCGTGGTACTCGATCACCCGGTTCAGCCCGCCGCTGACCCCGTGCCGGCGCAGCATCTCCAGCACCACGTCCTTGGCCGAGACCCACGGCGGCAGGTCGCCGGTCAGCCGGACGCCCCACACCTGCGGCATCCGCAGGTGCAGCGGCTCACCGGCGATCGCGAGGGCGACCTCCAGCCCTCCGACACCGATCGCGAGCATGCCCAGCGACCCGGCCGCGCAGGTGTGCGAGTCCGAACCGACCATGGTGGCGCCCGGCTTCCCGAACCGCTGCATGTGCGTGGGGTGCGAGACGCCGTTGCCGGGCTTGGAGAACCACAGCCCGAACCGGCGGGCCGCCGTCCGCAGGAACTCGTGGTCCTCGGCGTTGCGCTCGTCGGCCTGCAGCAGGTTGTGGTCGACGTACTGCACGCTCACGTCGGTGCGGGCCCGGTCGAGACCCAGCGCCTCCAGCTCCTGCATCACCAGGGTCCCGGTGGCGTCCTGGGTCAGCGTCTGGTCGACCCGCAGCCCGATCTCCTCGCCGGGCGTCGGATCGCCGGAGACCAGATGCTCGTCGATCAGCTGACGTGTCAGGGTGCGTGCGGTCATGAGGCCCTCCCACATCGTCCGGACCGCACCGGGTACCCGCTCCGGCGTGGACCACCCACATCCGGCCGGTGACGCGGGCATCCAGCGGCCGCCGGTTTAGGCGTCCCCGTCACCGGAGACCCGTCTGGTGCCCGACCAACCTGCGACGGACGAAGAGGAGCACCTCCATGCGGGACCTCGCGACCGACCCCCTCGACGACGTACCGGCGGCCGACGCCGCCGAGCAGGACCGCCCCGTCGACCCGGACGAGTTCGACGGCGTCGATCCGTCGACGCCGGGCGCGCGGACCTCACAGAGCCCGACCGAGGCCGATCCCGCCGACGTGATGGAGCAACGTCTCGACGCCGGCGACGACGAGGACTACGAGCGGTAGCGACGGAACGGAGACCGAACCGCACACCCGGAGGAGCGACGATGACCGTGCACGACCGGCCGCACGACCGCGACGCCGAGCGGTCCCGCGCCGCGATGGTGGACGAGCTGCGCCGGCGCGGCATCGACGACGAGCGGGTCCTGGGCGCGATGGCCGCGGTCCCGCGCGAGCTGTTCGTCGACCCGGACCTGGCCGACGAGGCCTACGCCGACGCCCCGATGGCCATCGGATCCGGTCAGACGATCTCCACACCCTGGATCGTGGCGTTCAGCGCCGCCGCGCTGAGCCTGCCCGACCGCGCGCGGGTACTGGAGGTCGGCACCGGCTCCGGCTACGGGGCCGCGGTACTCGCCGCGTGCGGGGCGTCGGTTCTCACCGTGGAGCGTCACCCGGAGCTGGCCGAACGTGCCCGGCGGACGCTCGACGACGCCGGGTACGGCGACGTCCGGGTGCGCACCGGCGACGGGATGGCGGGCGCCCCGCTCGACGCGCCGTTCGACGGCATCGTGGTGACCGCGATGGCCCAGCACCAGCTCCCGGCCGCGCTGATCGAGCAGCTCGCGCCGGACGGCGTCCTGGTCTGCCCGATCGGGGACGGCGGCGACGGCGAGCTCGTCCGCCATCGGCACGGCGAGACCGAGGGTCTCGTGCCGGTCCGGTTCGTACCGTTGGTGCCCGGCGCCCCGCCCTCGCGGACGTGATCGCCGGTACCGGACGGTGGCCGGCCCTCGTGGGGCGTCGACGAGGGAACCGGCCCGGGCGGTCAGCCGCGGATCAGCCAGTTGTGCCGGAGCGTCATGGCACGTTCGAGCCCGGCGAGGAACGCGGCGGCGGGCACGGCGAACTTCATCCACCCGGTGAGGCGGATCGGTGAGGTGAAGGTGCCGACGCGCTCGGCGATGACCGCGCTGTGGGTGAGGGCGTCGATGCCGTTGAGGATGCTGACGCCCAGCGCCACCACGAGCACGACGACGGCGACCACCCCGGCGACGGCGCTCACGCGCGGGAACCGCTCTCCGAACCTCGCGCGCATCCCCTCCTGGGAGCGGGGGTCCGGGCGCAGGACGTGCTCGGTGCCGTCGTCGCGCAGGTAGTGCATGCGCTTGAGGCCGTACTGGTTGGTGGCGACCTCGATGACGCCGTCGGGCACGGGGAACGTCACCGGCATGTTGGCCCGGGCGACCTGGACGCCATCGCGGTAGAGCGAGGCCGGGCTCCGCCTGGTCGTGCTGTCCGCCGCATGCCGGACGTCGACCTCGAACAGGTGGGTTCCTCCCCTGCCGTCCGGCAGGCGCAGGCCGAACAGGGACCGGGAGAACAGCTGCCAGATCCGATATCTCTGCAACGTGCTCCCGTCACCTGGCCTGACCTTGGACAGCTGCCAGCGGCGCTTGTACCTGGTGAACATCGTGCTGCCTTCCGGAGAACGTGGGGACGCGTCGTCGGCGTCGCGGACGGCGTGCAGGCGGGCCATGCGAGGAGAAGCTAGGAGCGCCGCCCGGCCACCCGGATCGGTCGACCGGTTCCCATCCGTCGACCGAAGTCGGAGGCGGACCGGCCACAAGAGGGACGAGGAAGTGGTCCGCGCCGCTCTAGGCTCGGCGCCATGAGCGCGGTTGCGGACACAGGGCGACGGGTGTGGCACCCCCGGGTGACCGATGCCCTGCTGGTCGTCATCCCGGCCGTGGTCGCGCTGCTCGGTCTGCGCATCCGCCTGCAGCTGGCCGACACGACGCCGCCCGGCCTGGCGTACCTGGACCTTGCGGTCGGCCTCGCCGGCTGTCTCGCGCTGTGGTGGCGACGCCGGTTCCCACTGGCCCTCGCGGTGGGTCTCGTCGTGCTGTCCGCGTTCGCCGAGTCGGCCTCCGCGGCGGCGCTCGTCGCGCTGTTCACCGTGGCCATCCACTGCTCGCCCCGGGCGACGACGGCGTTGGCCGCGGCCAACCTGCTCGCCCTCGGGGTCTACTACGCCCTGCACCCGGTCCCCACCGCGCCGCTGTGGCTGCTGATCCCGTTCCTCTTCTCCGGCCCCGCGATCGCGGTGGCGTGGGGCCTGCTCGTCCGCAGCCGCCGCCAGCTCATCGCCTCCCTGCGGGACCGGGCGACGATGGCCGAGATCGAGGCACAGCTGCGCTCCGAGCGCACCCAGCACGAGGCCCGCGAGACCCTCGCCCGGGAGATGCACGACGCCCTCGGCCACCGGCTCTCGCTGCTCAGCGTGCACGCGGGCGCCCTGGCCTACCACCGCGACGCGCCGGTCGAGGAGACCGCTCGGGCCGCCGAGGTGATCCGGGAGAACGCGCACCGTGCGCTGCAGGACCTCCGCGAGGTCATCGGCGTGCTCCGGGCCCCGGTCGGCGAGCTCCCGCTGCCCGGCGTGACCGACATCGGCGAGCTGGTCGACGACACGCGACGGGCCGGGACACCGGTCGTGCTGGACGACGAGCACGGCGTGACGACCGGCGAGCGCCCGGTCAGCGAGACCGTGGGACGCACGCTCTACCGGTTCCTGCAGGAGAGCCTGACCAACGCCCGCAAACACGCACCCGGCGCCCCGATCACGGTGCGCATCGCGGGCGACTCGGACGACCACCTGGTCGCCGAGGTCGAGACCCCACCGACGCCCGCTCCCCCGGAGGCCGCCGTCCGCCCGCCCGGGTCCGGGGAGGGCCTGCGCGGCCTGGCCGAGCGGGCGAGGATCGTCGGCGGCCGGCTCGACTACGGACCCACGGCCTCCGGCGGATGGCAGGTCGCGATGCGGCTACCGTGGCCCGCGTGAGCGCCGACGTAGGTGACCCCGCGGGGGACGGCATGGTCACCGACCCCGGGCAGACGGTCGACGTGCTGGTCGTCGACGACGACCCGGTCGTCCGCTTCGGACTGACCATGATGCTGCGCGGCGCCCCCGACCTGCGGGTGGTGGCCGAGGCCGGCGACGGGGCGGAGGCGATCGAGCTCGCCGAGCGGCACGCGCCGGACGTGGTGCTGATGGACATCCGGATGCCCGGCATGGACGGGCTCACCGCGACCGAGACGCTGCGCCGACGCCCGAAGGCCCCCCAGATCGTCGTGCTCACCACGTTCGACGCCGACGCCCACGTGCTGCGCGCCCTGCGCGCCGGGGCGGCCGGGTTCCTGCTCAAGGACACCCCGCCGGACGAGCTCGTCCTCGCCGTCCGGTACGCGGCGGCGGGGCGCCCGGTGCTCTCGCCGGAGGTGACCCGCCGACTCATCGCCCGCGTCGCCGGGTCCGAACAGGACACGACCCGCGAGGCGGCTCGGCGTCGGATCGGGCTGCTCGCCGACCGGGAACGCACCGTCGCCCTCGAGCTCGGCGCCGGCCGGTCGAACGCCGAGATCGCCGCGCGGCACCACCTCAGCGTGGCCACGGTCAAGACCCACGTCTCGGCCATCCTCACCAAGCTCGACCTCAACAACCGCGTCCAGGTGGCGCTGCTCGTCCACGACGCGGGTCTCGACACCTCCGGCTGAGCCGGTGCCCGGCGGTCAGGGCTGCGCGAGGCTCAGAGCGATCCCTGCTGCACCGGGCCGATGTAGCTGCCCGGCCGGGTCGCGCCGTCCTGGCGCTGCACCGGGCCACCGCGCCACGGCACGGTCTTGGACGTCGTCTCGTCCGGTGCGGTGACCACGACGTCGGTGGGCGTCCAGTCCCCGCCGGCGATCGTCGTGATCGTGCTGATCGCGGTGCCGCCGGGCTTGACGGTCACCGCCGTCGCCTCCTCCGACGAGCGGGGCAGCGAGTACGACGGCCCGAACGTCGGGTCGTCCGGGCCGCGCAGGTCGACGCCGCCGAAGCCGGTCATCGTGCACGGCCGGTCCGAGGTGTTGCGCCAGGCGAGGATCGTGCGCTGCTGACCGGTCCCGGTGGGCTGGTTGACCGTCGCCGTCAGGTCGGCGTCGGTGCAGCGGTCCGCCGCCTCCTGGCCCTCGGACCCGGAGCCGGATCCGGCGCCCTCCTCCTGCGCCGGCTCCGTCGGGGCCGCGGCCGGAGCCGACGGAGCCGGCTGCTGAGCCGGCGGCGCGGTCATCTGCCCGCTCGCCGACGATCCCGGGTCCCCGCCGCAGCCGGCGAGCAGCAGTCCGGCCGTGAGGACCCCGGCCGCGAGCGATGCGTTTCTGGTTCTCATGTGGACACCTTCGCGTCGATGCCGGGCCCGGCGCACGACGGCGCAACGATCTGTACCCGTCCGGGGTCGCGCCCGGTCGTCCCGCCCGTGGACCGGCGACGTGGTCTGCGTCACATCGGGGTTGAGTGTGCCGTAGCGGCACGCCGTCTCCTCTGGGTCAGACAGCAGCACCCACGATCGGGAGGACGAGATGACCATGACCGAGCCGTACCGCACCCAGCCCGACCGGGACGAGGACACACCGACCACCCCGGCGCCCGTGGCCGCGGCGAAGAAGCCGACCGTGCTCGACCAGATGGGCGGCCCGATGGGGTTCGTCTACTCGACCGTCCCGGTGGTGGTCTTCGTGGCCGCCAACTCCTTCCTCTCGCTGCCGCTGACGATCGGGATCTCGCTCGCCGTCGGCCTCGGCCTCGCTGTGTTCCGGATGGTGCGCGGTGAGCGCTTCAGCACCGCGGTCGGCGGCCTGCTCGGCATCGCGGTCGCTGCGGGCCTGGTCGCCTGGACCGGGTCGGCGAAGGACTTCTTCGCGATCGGGATCTGGCTGGCGCTCGCCGGCTTCGTCGTCACGCTCGGCTCGGTGCTGGCCCGTCGTCCGCTGACCGGCCTGATCTGGAACGCCGTGCACGGCGGCAAGCACGCCTGGCGGGCCGACGCGACGGTGCTGCGCACGCACGACATCGCCACCCTCGCGGCCGCGGCCGTGTTCGGCGCCCGCTTCGCCGTGCAGCAGTGGCTCTACGTCATCGACACCACCGGTGGGCTCGCCGTCGCCAAGATCGCGATGGGCACGCCGCTGACCGTGCTGGGCGCGCTCGTCGTCCTTTGGGCCTTCCGGCGCAGCACCAAGCGCCTCGCTGCGCAGGCCTGACCGAGCCGGCCACGGCACCCCGCACGACGAGCAGGAAGGAGGAACCATGCGCCGCAGTGCCGCGATCTGGTTCGCCTCGTACGGGCTCTCGCTACTGGGCAAGGGCATCGCCGCAGCCGTACTCCCGCTGCTGGTGCTCGACCGGACCGGCGACGTGCTCGCCGCCGGACTGCTCGCGACGGTGACGACCGCGGCGTCGGCCGCGACCGGGCTGGTGTCCGGCCTGCTCGTCGACCGGATCGACCGGCGCGCGGTCTCGGTCTTCTCCGACATGCTCGCGGCGCTGTCGATCGCGGCGATCCCGCTGGTCGACGCCCTGTGGGGGCTCGACATGGCCTCGTTCATGATCCTCGGCGTGCTCGGCGCGATGATCCGGATCCCGGGCATGACGGCCCAGGAGACCCTGCTGCCGGTGCTCGCCCGTCTCGATGGCGCGGCCCCGGGACGGCTCGACCGGCTCGTCGCCGCCCGCGAGAACGTCAGCAACGTGCTGCTCCTGGCCGGCCCCGGCCTGGGCGGGCTGCTCGTCGGGGTCTTCGGGCTGACACCGGCGCTGCTGCTGGTCACGGCCACGATGAGCGTGCTCGCCGCGCTGACGACGCTCGTCCTCGACCCGCGGGCCGGCGCCGTCGGACCGCGGGACCGCACCGCCGCCGGTGGCGCGGTCGGCCGTGCGGTGACCGACGTGCTGGTCTCCTGGCGGTTCCTCGGCCGCAACCGGCTCGTCCTCGGCGCCACCCTGGTCTCGTCGGCGCTCGTCGCCGTCATCGCCTCGCTGCAGACCACCCTGATGCCCGCCTACTTCGTCGCCGAGGACCTGCCCGCCCTCACCGGTCTGACGCTGAGCGCGCTCGCCGCCGGCAGCATCGCCGGCTCCGCGCTCTACGCCGGCCTGGTCGGCCGGATCCGGCGCCGGGTCTGGTTCGTCGTCGGGATGGCCGGGTCCCTCGTCGGGTTCGCACTCGTCGGCAGCCTCGCCTCGCCGTGGGTGGTGCTCGGCGCGGCCGCCCTGGTCGGGCTGACCAACGCCCCGGTGTCGGCCGTCCTCGGCGTGCTGACCATCGAGGTCACCCCGGACGCGATGCGCGGCAGGGTGCTCGGCGCGCAGAACACGCTGATGCTCGCCGCACCGGCGGTGACCACCGCGCCGCTCGCGGCCGTCGCCTCGTCGGCCGGGCTGCACGTCGCCGGCGTCGTGCTGGCCGTCTTCGCCGGGGTGACCGCGATCCTCGCGCTGCGCGCGCCTGCCTTCCGAAACCTCGACGATCTGGGGCCGGTGGCCGAGCCGGTCCCGCCGCGCAACCCGGTCGGGGTCGTGTGACCGCCCCGACCCCGCCCCGACGCCGACGCGCTCGCGGACGCGGGTCAGCGGCCGCCGCGCAGCGCGTCCAGGGTGGCGCGGGTGGCCGCGGCGATCGCGTCCTTGCCGCGTTCGTCGTCCGGGTCCGCGGGGACGGTGAACGCGGTGAGGACGACCGGTGCCCCCTGGGGCGGCAGCAGCAGGCCGACGTCGTTGTTCTCACCGGCGAGCCCGCTGCCGGTCTTGTCGCCGACCTGCCAGCCCGCGGGCACACCCGCCCGGATCTGCCCGGCGCCGGTGGTGTTCGCCCGCAGCCAGCCCACCAGCCGGTCGCGCTGCGGCGCCGGTAGCGCGTCCCCGACGGTGAGCGTCCGCAGCGTCCCCGCGATCGCGGCCGGGGTGGTGGTGTCCTGCTCGCCCGCCGGTGCGTTGAGCTGCGTCTCCGTCCGGTCGGCGCGGGTGGTCGTGTCCCCGAGCTCGCGCAGGTACGCGGTCAGCGCGGCCGGGCCGCCGGTCTCCCGGAGCAGCAGGTTGTGCGCCGTGTTGTCCGAGTAGGTCACCGCGGCCGCGCACAGCTCGGCCACCGTCATCCCGGTGCCCAGCATCCGGCGGGTCACCGGCGCGTACTCCAGCAGGTCGGCGGGGCCGTAGCGGACCCGCCGGTCGAGCAGGCCGGGGTCGTCGACGGAGCGGTGCAGCACGGACCCGGCCATCAGCGACTTGACCACCGAGCACATCAGGAAGCGCTCGCCGTCGCGATGGCCGACCACGGCGCCGGTGCCGGTGTCGAGGGCGTACACGCCGATCCGGCGGGCGAAGCGCTGCTCCACCCCTGGCAGGCCGGGGACCGGCCCGGGCCGCGACGGCGCCGCGGGTGCGGCCGGAGCCGCGGGCGCCGCGGGGGCGCAGCCGAGGAGTGCGGCGCCGAGACCGGCGGCGCCGGTGACCAGCAGGGAGCGGCGGGAGATCGTCATGGCGCCTACCGCAGCAGGGAGGGCACCGATATCTCAAATATGATCGGAGTGCGCGTGTGATATCCGAACGGTATGGACCGAGCTGACGGGGCCCGATGAACCTGCTGCGGCACCTGGAGTTCTTCATGACCGTCGCGGAGGAACGGCACTTCGGCCACGCCGCCCGCCGGCTGGGCATGGCGCAGCCCCCGCTGTCGCAGGGGGTACGCAGGCTGGAGACGCGGCTCGGCGTCGCGCTGTTCGACCGCGGCCCCGGCGGTGTCACGCTGACCCCGGCCGGGCGGGACCTGCTTCCGAGGGCCCGGGCCCTGATCGAGGACGCGGGCGCGCTCGACCGGGCGGCCCGGCGGCACGCCGAGGCGGCGCAGGTGCTGCGGGTGGGCGTCGTCGCGGACCTCGGCCCGCGCGCCTGCGCCCGGCTGGCCGCGCGGGCCGGGCGGGCCGCGGGACGGCGCGCGTCGCTCACCGGGGGATCGACCGTCGCGCTGGTCGACGCGGTGTCGGTGGGGACGCTCGACGTCGCCGTCGTCGCGCACCCGGCGGTGCTCGAGTCCACCCGGGCCGGGCCGGTGATCGCCCTGCCGACGGCGGTGCTGCTGCCGGCCGGGCACCCGGCCGCCGGCCACCCCGGCCCGGTGCCGCTGCGCACGCTGCGCGACCTGGATCTGGCGACGGCGCCGCGCACGCACGCCCCGGCCGTGCACGACCTACTGCTCGACACCCTGGAGACCCGGGGCCGTCCGGTCCGCGCCGCCGAGGCGCCCGACCCGGCGGCGGTGCTGACCCTCGTCGCGACCGGGGCCGCGTTCGCCCTCACCCCCGACCCGGACCTGGGCACCGACGCGGTGGTGCGGCGCGCGGCCGCCGGGGACCCGGTGCCGTTCCGGGTCCGGGTGGTGCACCGCGACGACACGCCGCCCGGGGTCGTCGACGCGCTCGCCGCCACGCTGCGGGAGGGCACGTGAGCGCCGCGGCCCAGGTCCGGGCGGCGTTCCGCGACGCCGGTGTGCGCGGCTGGCTGCACGCCCGTCCGGTCACCGGGGACGGGCCCCGCTGGGCGAGCGCCGACGTCGCCGTCGGCGCGGACGTGCCGGTGGTGATGGCATCGGTCTACAAGCTGCTGGTGCTCGTCGCGTACTGCCGCGCGGTCGACGCGGGCGAGCTCGACCCGCGCGAGCCGGCGACCGTGCGTCCGGACCGCACCCCGGGCCCGACCGGGATCTCCGCGCTCGCCGACCCGGTCACGATGAGCTGGCGGGACCTGGTCACCTCGATGATCACGGTGTCGGACAACGCCGCCGCCGACGTGGTGCACGCCCGCGTCGGCCGGGAACGGGTCGCCGCGCTGCCCGCCGAGCTGGGCCTGCCGGGCACCCGGATCCGCGGCGGCACCGCGGACGTCTTCGCCGACCTGCTCGCCGACACCGGCGCCGACGACGTCGCGGCCGCGTTCGCGGTGCTCGCCGACAACGACGTCCCGGTGCAGGTCCGCGCACTGAGCCCGGCCTTCGGCTCGTCCACCACCGCCACCGACATGACCCGGCTGCTCGCCCGTCTCTGGCGCGGTGAGCTCGCCTCGCCCGACGGGACGGCGTTCGCCCGGCGGGTGCTCGGCGGCCAGATCTGGCCACACCGGCTGCGCAGCGGCTTCCCGGCCGCGGCGGCCGTCGCCGGGAAGACCGGCACCGTCGGCGCCGTCCGCAGCGAGGTCGGCGTGGTGACCTACCCGGGCGAGCACCCCGTCGCCGTCGCCGTGTTCACCCACGCGGCGCGCAGCGATGCCGCCGTGCCCCGGGCGGACGCGGCGATCGGCGTCGCCGCCCGGGCCGCGGTGAACGCGCTACGGGCGCCGGCGGTGTGACGGTCTCACGTCGCGCCCGGCGGGGCTGTCCCCCCGACGAGGTGCAGGGCGAGCGCGACGAGCAGCGCGGCCGAGAGCGCGACGTCGATCAGCACGGTGGTCCTGAGCTTCGGGTCGATCCCGCCCACGAGGTGGGCGAGCACCACGAACCCGACCATGCTGACGAGGCCCGCGATGATCGCGGCAGGTCGGAGCGTGGGCAGGAACGCGGCCGCGACCAGGACGGCGCCGAGCAGCCCGAGCAGGATCGCGCGGTGCCTCATCAGCACCAGGAGGTCCGGGTCGGTGAGGGACGTGCCGTACAGGGTCGTGAGCGGGCCCGCCCCGGCGACGCCGACGACGGGCAGCCCGTTGACCACACCCACGACGAACAGGATCACACCGACCACGAGGCTCATGGACGAGGACTCTGGCCCGGTCACGCGCGGTCCGTCGACTACCTCCCGGGTAACTACCGCAGGAACGGCTCCACCAACGACATGATCTCCGGGCGACGCATCACCGCCATGTGCGTGCACCCCGGCAGGACGGCCAGGCGCGAGTCCGGGAGCAGGGCGTGGACCGCCGCCGCGTGCTCGATCCGGATGAAGTCGGTGTCGCCGATGATCAGCAGGACGGGCGAGGTGATCGACCGCAGCTGCTCGTCCGACCAGCCCTGGAAGCCGGTGACCATCGGCTGTGCCTTCTCCAGCGTCGCGAAGAAGCGGCCGGGGTCGGGAGCGACCGCGGTGTAGGCGGCCTGCATCTGCTCGAAGTCCTCGGCGGTCGGCAGGCGCGGGGAGTCCTGGGCCGGGTCCTGGATCTCGGGGTGGTAGCCGTCCGCGCGGAAGTGCGTGGCGGCCAGGACCAGGCGCCCCACCCGCTCCGGGTACCGCACCGCCACCTCGGTCGCAACCAGCCCGCCGAGGCTGTAGCCGAGCATGTCGGCACGCTCGATCCCGAGGTGGTCCAGCAGCGCGACCACGTCGTCGGCCAGGAGGTCGAGCTGCAACGGGCGGTCGATGTCGGCGGTGTGCCCGTGCCCCTGCAGCTCCACGCCGATCACCTGGTGGTGCTCCGCGAGGGCGGGCAGGATCGCGCCGAACGACAGGTCGATGGTGAGGATCCCGCCGTGCAGCAGGACGAGCGGGCGCCCGTTCCCGTGCACCTCGTAGTACATCTGCAAGCCGTTGACGGGGGCGTACGCGCCCTGGGTTCCGGTCGTCGTGCTCATGTGTGTCTCCCCTGTCGCGCGGTGTCAGAAGGTGGACCGCCGGCCCGCCCGTGACTCATCGGCGCCCCGGGAACGAGAAGCATCCCGGGGACGGCCGGCCCCGCACGACACGACCCCGTCGTCGACACCTCGGTACGGGTGTCGACGACGGGGTCGTCGTCAGGAGAGCGCGGGTCAGCTCGTGCCGCACTCGTCCGTCGGGTGCTCATCCTGCGGGTGCTCGTCCCCGGGGTGCTCGCCCTTCGGGTGCTCGCCCCCGCCCTTGCCGTGCTCGCCCTTGCCGCCCTCGCCCTTGCCGTGCTCGCCCTTCGGGTGGTCGCCCTTCGGGTGCTCGTCCTGGCCCCACTCGTCCGGGTGCTCGTCCTTCGGCGGCTCGCAGTTCGGCGGCTCGCCCGGCGTCGGCGGCGTGACGGGAGCCGTCCGCTCGAAGTTGTAGGTCGTCGCCCCGACCTGCACGAGGTCGACGGCGGAGGTCAGGCCGGCGTTGCCGCTGCCCTGGTTGATCCCGGCGGAGAGCACGGTGATCCCCTCGTTCTCCTCGACGATCTCGGAGAGGGTTCTGAAGCCCTGGTTGTCGCAGCGCGTCTGGTTCGCCTCGTACCCGCCGATCGGCCGGCTGCTGCAGAACAGACCGATGCCCGTGTCGTACTTGTTCCACGTGCCCGCGGTCTGGTTCGAATTCGCCCCGGATTGGTAGACGGGCTCGAAGCTCAACGTCGAGAAGTCGCCGGTCTCGAATGCCCCGCCGTTCTTGTCGACCGTGATCTGGAACGACGGGAACTGCGCGTCATTCGCCGTCGACGCGACGTCCCGCTTCGCGTAGTAGCTGCTCGACTCGAAGTTCTCCAGCGGGCCGGCCAGCTCGGACGTGAAGAACTGGACCTTGTCGCCGCCCCCCGGCGTCGCGATCTTGAGGGCGTCCATGCCGCCGGCCGGGGGCGCGCCCAGCTCGTCGGTGAAGTCCTGCGTGCCCTCTCCGGTGATCTCGGCGTCGAATCCGTGCAGGTCGTCCGGGGTGACGTAGGTCTGCCCGGGCGCCGGCAGGGGCAATGACGGGAGTGGCAACGGCAGCGGCGGCGCGGCCGACGCGGCGGACCAGCCCCCCACCCCCAGGACCAGGACCGCGGCTCCGACGGCGGCCACGCGCCCGGCCCGATGTCTCCTCGCCGTGCTGTCCTCTACACCCATCCGATTCCTCCACATGATCACAACGCCGGGCTGTCGCGCTTTGTGATCGATGCAACGAGGACACACACGGTCGAGTTACTGGGAAAGCGAGATCCACTCCGAAAAGTTTTCACACAGCGATCACCGGGGTGGTGACCAAGCTCGATCGAGTGATCATTCGTATCGGCGCGCGGCCGGGTCCGGGACTCACCTCAGGGCGTAGGTCCGTACCCAGTCGACCTCATAGGTGGCCGGTTGCATGTTGCCGCCGAAGAAGTTGTCCAGCTGGATCGTCAGGTGCCCGTTCGGCATGTCCTGGATCGCCCGCCGCCCGCCCTGCGCTCCTCCGGAGTAGCTGAACCACTGTTTGCCGTCGATGAAGCCGCGGACGTGGTCCGGCGTCCACTCGAACGCGACGTTGTGCCACTCGGTCAGCGGGGCGCCGCAGTTCTTCTCCTTGGTGAAGATCTGCTGGGTCGGCCCGGGGTTGTGCGGGTAGTGGATGTAGCTCTCGGCGCAGGGCTCCCCCGGCGCACCGTTCTCCAGGAAGTCGTACTCACCGTCCTGGGGCCATCGGTCGGACTGCGGCCAGATGATCAGCAGCGGGTGGTACTGGCGGCCGTTGTCCTTCCCCGTCGCCTCGGAACGGACGCGGGCCTCCCACCGGCCGTACTTCTGGTTCGTCCTGCTGGCGATCCAGCCGGTGTCGCCGTCGGCCGTCCCGGTCTGCACCAGCTTCGAACCGTCCACGCGGGACTTGCTGGCGCAGCGGCCGCCGTTGCCGTCGTGCCCGGCCCAGCACTCACCGGCCTGGCTCCACTTCGCCGGGTCGGGTGCGCCGGTATAGTTGAACTCGTCGGTTCCCGGACCCGGTGCGCCCCATCCGTACCGCTTCGCCGCCTCGGTCGGCGTCGCCGGCGACTTCGGTGCGGTCGGAGCCCTCGGCGGCGCCGGCTCGGCGACCTTCGGCTCGGCGACCTTCGGCTCGGCGGGCTCGACGGGCTTCGGCTCGGCGGGCTTCGGCTCGGCAGGCTCGACGGGCTTCGGCTCAGCCGGCACGGCGACCTTCGGCTCAGCGGCCTTCGGCGGGGCGGGGGTGGCGTCCGGTTCGGTGTCCGACGGCGGGTCGGACGGGTCGGCGACGGGCGC
>NZ_JADQDD010000113.1 GCF_019263595.1 Pseudonocardia sp. KRD291
CGACGCCGAACGCCTGGACCGTGGAGCTCGACCCGACCCCGGATCGAAGCCAGAGCCAGGAGGAGTTCCTTCTGCACCGTTCCGGTGCAGAAGGCGACACCGAGCGGATCGCACTGCACGACTACGCCGCGGTCTATGCGGTGCCCGGGCTCTACGAGGAGGTGGTGCAACGGCGGTTGGAGTGCGCGTCCCCCGCCACCGTCGCCTCGGCGCTGGCCGAAGCGGCCGGGGAACAGGTCACCGACCTCCGCGCGTTCGACCTCGGCGCCGGCAACGGCGTCGTCGGCGAGGAACTGGCGGCGCGCGGCGTGACCGTCGTCGTGGGCGCCGACGGCATCCCACAAGCACGCGACGCCGCCCACCGCGACCGCCCACAGCTCTACCGCCACTACCTGGTCGGGCAGCGGCTCGACTCCGGCGAGGTTCTGGACCTCGTCACCGACGAGGGGTTGAACGCCCTGGTCGCCGCAGGTGCCGTCGGGCAGGGCCACGTCCCGGTCGAGGCGCTCGGAGAACTCTGGGACGCGTTCCCGTCCGGGTCCTACCTCGCGCTCACGGTCTCCGACGTCGACGGACGCAGTGACCTCGCCGACGTCGAGACGATGCTCGGTCAGCGGACCGCCACCCGCACACTGATCCGCCGCCACTTCCGCCACCGCGTCAGCATGGCCGGCACCGAGCTGATCTACGTGGTGCTGGTGGCCGTCAAGGAGTGACGATCACCCGAGCTCAGCCGCAGCATCGGCGGTCACCCGCGAGCAGACCACCCGGGGCCTTCCCGCGCTGACCCACCGGCAACCGGCGCCGACACGTCACTGCTCGGTGAGCAGCACCCACGTACGCCCCGGGCTCAGAGGTACCTCCCGGCCGTCGGGTCCGGTCAGGCGAGTGGGGGCGGCCGGAGCCGGGCGGGACCACCGCGCGGGGAAGGACCGACCGTCGCGCAGGACCTCGCCCTCGCCCACGGTGATCGCGATCGGGGAGACGGAGCCGGCGCTGTCTCGGATCGACGACTCCCCGACGCGGATCCGTTGCACAAGTACCGTGTCCGCCTGCACCGGTCGCCGGTCGGGACCGAACACCGCGGTCTCATCCCCGGTCGCGACTGTCCAGGCGTCGTCCTGCCGGCTCCACCTGACAGTGACCGAGGTGGAGCCCACCTGCACGGTGCGCTCCGGGACGGGCGCTCCCCCGGCCGGCGCCGGACCGAAGCGCAGTCCGATGTCGCGAGCCGGCTCGACCTGCGGGACCGATCGGCGCAGGGCCGCCAGGTCCACGTAGACGTTCACCGGCGCAGGCCGCCCGTCGTCGCGCCGGAACGCCCCCGGGACGTCGCGCGGCACGGTCGGGGCCACCGGTGCGGTGGCGATCTGGTCCAGGACGGGCGGGGCGGCGCCCGAGAAGACGAGGGCGGGCATGCCGTAGGCCTCGAGGACGCCGATGTCGGTCTCACGGGCGCTGCGCACCGGCCCGACCGACGTCGGCAGCCGAGACGCGAACACGGCGAGCAGCCGGGTGAGACCACCCTCGACCGGCTCTACGTAGACGATATCGGCGGACTCCACGCCGTCCCAGGGGCGCGCCTTCGCCGTGTTGTCGATCTTCACGGCGAACACCGGAGCACCCGGGTCGGAGGGTAGACCGGTCAGCGGCGACGGGGGCGGAGCCGGTGTGGTCTTCGGTGCGGTAGCGGGTGCCGTAGAGGCAGTGCAGCCGAGGGCGCCGGCCAGGACCAGTGCGACGATGGCCATCATCGTCCGGCTCCCGTGCACCGGCGCACCGTACTCGGCGCGGCCGATCAGCCCCCCGTCGGCACTCGTTTCGGGAGCGCGGTGACGTGCACGACATCTTCTCCGTAGCCGAGGACGACGAAACGGGAGAGACACTCAGTTAGTCACCTACCCCCGGGCCCGATCGGCGACTCCTCCGGCTCGGGACCCGAGGACCACCCAGAGACCACAACCGATCAGCGAAACCGCTGGCAGGACAGCCAAAGGCCGGTATCCATAATCACGGATACCGGCCCATTTCGCTGTCGGGACGACAGGATTTGAACCTGCGACCCCTTGCCCCAGAATAGGGACGCAAGCCTCTGACCTGTGGAAATAGCCTCTGTGCTGGTCGATCTAGTGCAGTTCAAGGCAGTTCGATCCAGCTGAACGCGGTTCGACGTATACCGATGCTCCACATTTGCTCCGTGATCGTCAGACTGTGGATCGGAGCAGCACGCGTCACCATCGCGCCGTCCTCCGCCATCCCGGACGGCTTCCAACACCTGACCCGCCCACTGCGCCCCGCGCTGTCGGACCCCGTTATCGCAGGCGTGCGCCGGGCCGGGCAGAGACCGCATTGCTGGACCAGCCGAGCCAGCAGGACCGGTCGGGCATCGGCGTCGGCGCGTCGAAGCGTTGAGCGTTGCTGCGACGGCCTCGGTGGGGCGCGGTCAACTCTGTCAGCCGACCTTGCCCGCCACGAACTCCGCGCCGCTCTGGATGGTGCCGTTACCGGAGTAGCTGAGGTGACCCCCGGGCGTGGTGCCCCGGCGCCCGCACACACCGTCCCCGGAGTTGCAGTACTCCACGGCCTTGGACCCGAAGTTCGGGCTGCGCGTGATCGATCCGCCCTGACCCTGGGCCGGGTTGCCGTAGACCACCACGGCGGCCACCCGTGGCGCCAGCGACGCCGGGATCGGCGTCCCGCCCCCGCCGGCGACCCGGACGCCGACCGCGCTGTCGGTGACAGCCGCGCCCTGCGAATAGCCGCCGATCACGAACTTCGTGTCGGGGCAGCGCTGGGCCTCCGAGGTGACCCGGTTCGTCATGTCGGTGGTGCCCGACCCCGACCGCTGATTCGACGCTGCCGGGTAGTCGACGGCGTAGGAGCTGACGCTTCTGCCGCCGAGCGTGGAGGTGACGGCTCGCACGAACGGGGTGCCGACCGAGCCGAGCCCCGCTCGTTCACCCGTCCCGCGGGCGAAGACGACCTGGACGTCCGAGCAGGTCGACGCCTGCGCGGAGGCAGGCGTGGCCACGACCAGCGCACCCGCCGCGGACACGAATGCCGTCGCGAGACAGGCACCGATCCGGCGGGAGCTACCCGACGTAGTAGTCATCCCATAATGATCATCCGCTTGGGGGGTCGACACAAGTGTTCAACAAGAGTCGACGAGACGAACACGGGGTGGGCGGCGCCCTCAGGCCGTCGTGCAGGCCGGAGTCGGTGTGCTTCACAGCCAGGACGCCACGGCCCGGGCCGCGTCGACGGCCGGGGGCTCCAGGACGGGTCGATCCCACCCGCGCGATGCGCGGGTCAGCGAGCTCATGGGTTCACTTCAGTCCACCCCCTTTCCGATAAGCTCCCCGATCTCGCTCACCGTCCGTATCGCCGTCTTGGCCGGCACGCCGAGCGGGGCGACCCTGGCCTGGACCTGCGTCACCCCCAGGTCGCGCAGGCGCACCAGCCCGGCCCGGATCTCCGCGGGTCCTCCCACGAGCACCGGCTCGGCATCGCCGGAGTCGCGACCGACGTCCCAGGCGCCGCGGTCGCGGTAGTACGCGCGGACCCGGTCGAAGGGCTCGCCGTCCGCGTTCACGAGGCAGAGCCGGTTGACCGTCACCTCGCCGGTCCCGCCGGCGGCCCGGTAGACCGCGATCAGGGCGGCAACGAACCGGTCGCTGTAGTTCGTGGCGGCAGGGCGCCCGCCAGCCGGTCGGTCCGCGCGTCCCACTCGCGGTAGGAGAGGTGCCTTCCGGTACCCCTGACCGCGGGCCGGTCGGGGTGGCGCTCGGCTGACCACCGCAGTGTCATCACCAGCTCCATCGCGCCTTGTAATAGTCTGTTTCAGACCATATGTTCCATATGGTGCAACGGCAAGCCCAGGATTTCGCCAACCCCGAGCGCCGGACCGATACGGCGCCCAAGAGGCGGCTCGTACGGAGGGATGGCGCCCGCGACGTGATCGGATGATATGCGCCGACGATTCGCGATCCCGTTGTTGCGGTCATCTGTCCCGCGAACTTTCGGGCACACCGGGGGCTAACGATGTCGAGAAAAAGGAACAGGCTATATGAATGCATCTGCAGACCGGCCGTGCAATCCGGCGACCGGAGAAGGACTGCCGGCGGTGACCGAGTCGCCTCCGGAGGTGGTGGACAGGGCGGTGGCCACGATTTCCGCGGTGCCCCGGGCGCGCTGGGCCCGTGACCATCGTCGACGAGCGGCGGTGCTGCGGGCCTGGGCCGACCTGATCTCGGGGGACACCGGACTTGCCGGTGTGCTCGTCGAGGAGACCGGGAAGCCGGTCCGCGAGGCGCGCACTGAGGTGGCGGGCTCGGTCGACGCGCTGCTGTTCAACGCTGGCCTGGCGCGGCTCCCGCTCGGTACGGCCGGGAGCCTCCCGGATGGGAGTGAGGCGCACCTCATACGGGAACCCGTCGGTCCGACGGCCTTCATCACCCCTTGGAACTGGCCGGTCCTGCTCCTGCTGCGGGACCTGGCCCCGGCGCTCGCCGCGGGGGTCACCGCGGTAGTCAAGCCGTCGCCGCAGACGTCCCGGGTGACCCGCCGGGTCGTCGATCTCGGGCACCGGGCAGGCGTTCCCTGGGAGGTTCTACAGGTCGTCGACGGCGGCGGCGCGGTCGGCGAGACGATGACCCGCCCTCTGCTCGAGCTCGGAGGCAAGGCGGCCATGCTCGTCCTCGACGACGCGGATCTCTGCGCCGCCCTGAGCCGGGCTGCGGACGCCGCGGTTGTGACCAGTGGTCAGATGTGTATGGCTTGCGCCCGCGTCGTAGTCCCGGAGAAGCGCGCCCACGAGGCCGCCGCGCTGCTGCGCGAGCGGTTCGCCGGCATGGCGCCGGCCGACCCCCGCCGCGACGACGCAGCGTTGGGCCCGCTGATCTCAGCGTCGTCGGCCGAGCGGATCACCGAGGTCCTGGAGCGGGCGCGTACCGAGGACGTCGTTGCACGGCGGTCACCGGGTCCGTCCGGACGGCCTGCCTGGAGCCTTCCTGAGCCCGGCACTCGTGAGCGAGGTCGGCCCGGACTCCGACGTGGTCCAGGAGGACCTGTTCGGGCCGGTCCTGGCGTTGCTGACCTACCCCGCGACGCCGAGGCGGTCAGGCTGGCCAACGCGACCCCCGTTCGGTCTCGCCGCCGCCGTCTGGTCGGCGACGGACTGGCGCAGTTTACCGAACTCAAGCACATCCATCTCGCCGGCTGATCGGCAACGGCAAGGAATCAGTTCCGGTGATGCCGTCCATCACGAAACACCGTTGGACTCGCAGTGCTCGGCCGTGACTGAATCAGCGACAGCTCCCGAATGGCCTGGAGAATCAGCATGGAATCAGTGTGGATCGTCCTGCTCTGCGTCGCCGTGTATATGGCGATACTCGCGTTGATCAGTTTCTTGGTCCGGCGGTCGTCCGGAACCTCGAAGAGCTTCACCACCGGCGGGAAGGCATTCCCCGCTATCCTCATCGGTTTCCTGCTCGCCTCCGAGTTCATCGGGACCACGGCGAGCGTCGGCACTGCGCAGGTCGCCTACCGGTCCGGGGTCTCGGCGGCTTGGAACATCGCGGTGCTGGGCCTCGGGTTCGTTCTGTTCGCCTGGCTGCTGGCCCACCGCTTCCGGGCACTGGGCGAGTCGACGATCTCTGGAGCGCTCGCCCGCTTCTACGGTGAGCGCGTCCGCAAAGCGACCTCGGTGCTAATGGTCTGCGCGCTGATGACCGTCGCGGTGTCCACCTACGCGAGCGGCGGCGCGCTGCTGTCCAGCCTGCTGGGCATCGGCAATGTCCCGGCCATCCTGCTGGTCGGGATCGCCGCGACCTCGTACGTCCTGATCGGCGGGATGCGGTCGGTTATCTACACCAACGTGCTCCACGCGGTCGTGATGCTCGCCGGGATCGCGATCCTGGCCGCCGTCGGCGTGAACCGCGCGGGCGGTGCCGCAGCGATCCGGATGGGGCTGCCCGACGAGTTCTTCTCCATCAGCGGGGTCGGTTGGCCGCAGATCTTCGCCTGGCTGGTCGCCGGCGTCGGTGCCATCTTCGCGACGCAGTACGTCGTGCAGGCCATCGCCACGACACCCGACCCCGGCAAGGCCCGGATCGCCACCCTCTGGTCGGCCGCGATCCTGATTCCGTTCGGCGTGCTCGCCTCCGTCGTCGGGATCGCCGCCGCGGTGATCTACCCCGGCATCGACTCGATTCAAGCGCTGCCTTCGCTGACCGTCGATCTCCCGCCGTTGGTCGCCGGGTTCGTCGTCGCGGGTCTTGCCGGCGCCATTTTCGGCACCGTTGCCGCGATCACGCTCGCCTGCTCGACCCTGTTGGTGAAGGACTTCATCGACCCGAACTTCAACTCCACCGGTGACGACCGCCGTAGCGTGCTGTCGCTGCGGGTCGCGACGGTCGCAGTCGGCCTGCTCCCGGTCGTCCTCGCCATCACGGCCGAGGACGTCGTCGCGGTGACGTTCCTGGCCAAGGCGCTGCGGGCCGGTTTGGCGGTCCTCGTGCTGCTGATGTTCTTCCGACCCGGCTTCGGTACCCGGACCGGCGCACTGGTGTCGATCTTCGCCTCGTTGGTCGCGACGATCGGCTGGTTCCTCGCCGACAACCCCTTCGGCATCGACAATGCCTACATCGCCATCGCGGTCCCGATGGTGACGATGACCCTGTTCCACCTGGCCGCCCGCCTGCGGGGCCCCCGCGCCCAGCAGGAGCGGACTGCCTCGGCCGCCACGGAGCCCAGCGCATGACATCGGCCGCCCGCACTGTCTCGACCGTCCTCGCCGACACGCTGTCCGCCTGGGGAGTCAACTACGTCTTCGGCGTCCCGTCGGAGAGCGCGACGCACTTCCTGGACGCTTTACACGAGCCGGAGCGCCCTGAGTTCGTCGCCGCCCGGCATGAGGGTGGCGCGGCGTTCATGGCGGAGGCGCACGCCGCCGCGAGCGGTACCGTCGGCGTGGTGCTTGCCGGGCGGGCGGTCGGAGCGGCCAACCTCTCGATCGGAGTGCACACCGCACGCGAGAACTCGACCCCGATGCTGGTGATCGTCGGCCAGATGAGCAGTCGTCACCAGGGGCGGGAGGGCTTCCAGGAGACCGATTTGCCGGCCTTCCTGGGGCCGGTCGCCAAGGCGGCACACGAGGAGGCCGACCCGCAGCGGGTCCCCGAGGCGGTGCACCGGGCGCTGGTACTGGCCAGCAGGGGGCGCCCTGGCCCGGTCGTGCTCTCCCTCCCGGAGGAGGTCTTCGGGGTCGCGACCACGGAGCCGCTGCGCGAGCCGGTCCGCCCGTCGCGGCCCCGCCCGTCGGCCGACGACGTCGCGGGGGTGCTCGCCGAGCTCGCGGCCGCGGAACGCCCGGTGATCATCGCCGGAGCGGGGGTGCTGCGCAGCGGCGCCGAGGAGCGGCTGCGAGAGTTCGCGGTGCGGACCGGTGTGCCCGTGCTCGCCGCGTGGCGCCGGCACGACGTGTTCCCCAACGACCACCCGCTCTACGCTGGCCACCTGCAGATGGGCACCCATCCGGAGATCGTGCGCACGCTGTCAGGGGCCGACCTGGTACTAGCCGTCGGCTCCCGACTCGGGGAGATCACGGTTCAGAACTACACCGCGATCACCGACCAGCGGGTTGTCGCAATCGACATCGATCCCGCGATGCTCGGGAAGAGCCATCCGGTGGTCCTGGGCGTGGCTGCCGACGCCGAGGCGGCGCTCACTGATCTCGTCCGCGCCGCCCCGGACCGCGCCGTGCCCGAGAAGCGTGCCGCGTGGGCCACCGAGCGGCGCGCCGCCTACGAGGAGGCGACGGCGGTCCCCGCGGCCGAGCACACCGACCGCGTCGACTCCCGGCAGATCATCCGCCTGTTGCGGGCGGGTCTCCCGGACGACGCGGTGATCACCAACGACGCCGGCAACTTCGCCGGCTGGCTGCACACGTTCTTTCGGTTCGTCGCGCCGAACACATACGTCGGAGCGGCGTCCGGAGCGATGGGTTACGCCCTGCCCGCCGCGATCGGCGCCCGGCTGGCACGCCCGGACCGACCCGTCGTCGCGGTCGCCGGCGACGGCGGCACGATGATGACCTTCCAGGAACTCGAGACCGCGGTCCGCCTCGGGGCCCCGGTGGTGCTCGTAGTCATGAACAACAACATGTTCGGTTCGATCCGGATGCACCAGGAGCGCGCGCACCCCGGCCGGGTGGTCGGCTCCGAACTGGGCAACCCCGACTTCGCGGCGCTGGCCCAGGCCTTCGGTGCTGCCGGCGAGACCGTGCGGCGCGACACCGAGTTCGGCCCAGCGCTGGCCAAGGCGTTGATGCGCGAAGGCCCGACCGTCATCGAGGTCGTCACCGACCCCGAACAGATCTCGGTCTCCTCCACCATCACCGAGTTGCGGGAGCGCGCCCGATGAGCCGCGACGCCGACCCGCTGCACGCGCTGACCTGGCGGACCACCCGCGCCGGGGCAGGCTGGGGCCCGGCCAGTGGGCGCAGCCCCGAGGCGAGGCGGCGCCGTCGCTTCCCCACCATGGCCGACCTCGAACGGGCGGCCCGGCGCCGTTCGCCGCGGTTCGCCTTCGACTTCGTCGACGGCGGCACCGGCGAGGACCTCGGCGCCGCCCGCAACCGGGCCGCGCTAGACGGCGTCGAGATCGTGCCCCGGTACGGCCGGATCGGACCGGTCGAGGCCGGAGTCGAACTGTTCGGCCACCGCTACGAGGCCCCGCTGGGCATCGCGCCCACCGGCAACGACGGTGTCGCCTGGCCGGACGCGTCGCGGCGGCTCGCCGAAACCGCAGCCGCGGCCGGGCTACCCTACGTCGCGGGCACGTTGGCGTCGGCGTCGATCGAACAGCTCGCCGACATCTGCGGCGACCGGCTGTGGTTCCAGCTCTACGGGATGCCCCGCGACGACCACCGGGTCAGCATCGACCTGGTCCGCCGGGCCGAGGTCGCCGGGGTGCAGACGCTGGTGCTCGCCCTCGATGCGCCGGTCCGGTCCAAGCGCCCACGCGACCTGCGCAACGGGCTGAGCGTGCCGTTCCGCCCGTCGCCGCGCCTGGTCGCCCAGCTCGCGCTGCAACCGGCGTGGACCCGGGCCGCGCTGCGCAGTCGGGTACCGCTGTTCGCCAACATCGCCCGGTACGTCGACGGGACTCCGGACCTCACCCGGGTAGCCGGGTTCGTGCAGCGCGAGCTGCGCGGCGGGCTCAGCTGGGACGAGGTGCGCCGGTTCCGGGCGCTGTGGCCGCGCGCCCTGGTCGTGAAGGGAATCCTGCACCCGGACGACGCCCGGGAGGCGGTCGACGCCGGTGCCGACGGCGTGCTGGTGTCCAACCACGGCGGCCGCCAGTCCGATGCGGCCCCGGCCGCGATCGACGTGTTGTCCGCGGTGGCCGAGGCCGTCGGCGACCGCTGCACCGTCCTGTTCGACAGCGGGATCCGCAGCGGCCTCGACGTCGCCCGCGCACTGGCCCTCGGCGCGGACGCCGCGTTCGGTGGCCGGGCCTTCCTGACCGGCCTGGCCGGCGCGGGCGACGACGGCGCGTCCTACGTCGCGGAGCTGCTGACTGAGGAACTTCGCACGGCGATGGCGCAGCACGGCGCCCTCGACCTCGACGGTCTGCGCCGCCTCGCGGTCCGCCACCCCACCTCTTGGAGTCCGAAATGAGCACGACCGCACGCGACGTCCGCTCCCCGGATCCCACGCAGGTCGATACCGTCCCGCCGGGCGCCGACCTGCGGGGGTGGCTGGAGCATCTACGCAAGGACGGCAGGCTTTCGGTCACCGCGCCGGACCTGGACCTGACGTTCGGCGTCGCGGGCCTGGCGAACCGGATGGACGGCAGCACCGCGACGGTGTTCCCCCGCCCCGGCGGCCACTCAGTACCGGTGCTGTCCGGGCTGCTGTCCCGGCGGTCCTGGATGGCCGAGGCGTGCGGGGTCGCCGAGGACGCCCTGGTCGCACGGTTCGACGACGCCTGCCGCAACCCGAGGCCCTGGCACGAGGTCACCGGCGCCCTGTGTCAGGAGGTCGTGCACGACGACGTCGACCTGACGAGCCTGCTCCCGATCCCGACGCACAACGAGCACGACTCGGGCGCCTACATCACTGCCGGCCTGCTTATCGCCCGCCGGCCGGACACCGGCGTCCAGAATGTCTCGATTCACCGGCTGCAGGTCAGCGGGCCGGACCGACTGGGCGCGCTGTTGCTTCCCCGGCACACGCTCGCCCTCTTCGACGACGCCGAGCGCGGCGGCGAGGACCTTGAGCTCGCGATCGCGATCGGCACCGACCCGCTCACACTGATGGCCTCACAGGCGATCGTGCCGCTCGGGCAGGACGAGCTCGAGATCGCCGGCGCGCTGCACGGGCGACCGTTGGACGTCGTGCGTTGCCGGACCAACGAGGTGAGGGTGCCGGCGTCGGCGGAGATCGTCCTGGAGGGCAGGCTGCTGGCCGACGTCCGCGAGGAGGAGGGGCCGTTCGGCGAGTTTCCGCAGTACTACGGCGAGCGGGCGCGCCGACACGTGATCGCGGTCGACGCCGTCACCCACCGCCGTGCCCCCCTGTTCCACACCATCGTCGGCGGCGGGACCGAGCACCTACTCCTCGGCGGGATCCCCCGCGAGGCGTCGTTCCTGTCCCACCTGCGGCGCAGCTTCCCCTGCGTGCGCGACGTCCATCTGTCCCGCGGCGGGGTGTGCCGTTACCACCTCTACGTGCAGGTCGATCGGCCCGCTCCCGGCGAAGCGCGCAACGTCGTCCTGGGAGCGCTCGCGACGCACTACGACATCAAGCACGTCACCGTCGTCGACACCGATGTCGACGTGCACGATCCGACCGAGGTGGAGTGGGCCGTGGCCACCCGGTTTCAGGCCGACCGCGACCTGGTCACCGTGCACGGCACCCAGGGGTCGAAGCTGGATCCCTCCACCGCGGACGGGATCGGCTCGAAGCTCGGCTTCGACGCCACCGTCCCGCCCGGCACGACAGGGATGCGCTACACCAGAATCCGGGTACCCGGTGAGGAGGAGCTCGACGTGGCCTCGCTGGTGCGGCCGGCCGCGGCCGGGTGGCACGAGCATCTGACGGCGTCCTCGGGGAGATAAAAGCACAGTGGAACTCCGGCAGCTGTCCTACTTCGAGTGCCTATACCGGGAACGTAACGTCACGCGCGCGGCGGCCCGGCTCAACATCGTGCAGTCCGCGCTGTCGATGCAGATCGCGAAGCTGGAGAACGAGTTCGGCCACGCGCTGTTCGACCGGACCCGTCGCGGCGTGACTCCGACCGCGGCGGGAGAACGCGCCTACACGCTGTTCGCGCCGCTGCTCGAACAGCTCACCGAGGCGCGGGACGCCGTCGCCGGCGAAGGAACGCCGGTGACCGGGAGCGTGCGAATCGGGCTGATCGCCTCGGCGACCAACGAGGCGCTCGCCGACACCGTCGCCCGGTTCGCCCAGACCCATCCCGACGTCCGGATCCACGCGACATACGGGTTCAGCGCCGAGCTGATCGAGCAAGTCCGATCCGGAGCGCTGGACTGCGCCGTGGTCAACCAGAGCTTCGTCCAGGAGGACCTCGACTGCCAGGACATCCTGGACGAGGAACTGCTCGTCGCCGCCGGCTCACACACCGAGCTCGGGGCGAGGGCACCGGTGTCGCTCGCGTCGCTCGCGGGGATGGACCTCGTGCTGCCGTCGCAGCGGCACGGTCTGCGCATCGTGCTCGACGACGCGCTGCGTGCCCACGCGATGGCCGTGCATCCGCGCCTAGAGATCGACGACCTGTCGGTCATCGCCTCGCTGGTCGCCCGTAGCCGCCACGTGACCGTACTGCCGGCGAGCCTCGTCGAGGCGGGTCTGCGGGCCGGCACGCTTCGCACCTACCCGCTCGCCCGGCCGGGCCTGTCCCGGCGAATGCTCTGCGTCCGGCTGCCCGACTGTCCACGCTCCGACGCTGCGGCCCTGTTCGTCGACGGCCTCGCCACCCGTCTGGAGATGCTGGCCCGTTCCTCGGTCCAGCTCACCGACCCCGTCCGGGAGGACGACGATGATTCCTGACCTCACCCCCAAACTGATCGTCGGCATGTCCGGCGCCTCAGGTGCCGCCTACGGCATCCGCATGCTCGAACTGCTGCGGGACACCCCGATCGAGACCCATCTCGTGGTCAGCCGGGCCGCGCGCCTCACACTGAGCCAGGAGACCGACATGTCTCCGGACGACCTGGAACAGCTCGCGGACGTGGTTCACCCGAACCAGAACGTCGGCGCGACGATCTCCAGCGGCTCGCTGCGGACGATGGGCATGGTCGTCGCGCCGTGCTCGGTCAAGACCATGTCGGAGATCGCCAGCGGGACGACGTCGAGCCTGTTGTCGCGAGCCGCGGACGTGACGCTCAAGGAACGGCGCCGGCTCGTTCTGATGGTCCGGGAGACTCCGCTGCACCGGAACCATCTGCGAACCATGACCGAGCTCAGCGAACTCGGCGCGGTGATCGCGCCACCGGTGCCCGCCTTCTACACCCGTCCCGAGTCACTCGCGGATATGGTCGACCACACCGTCGGTCGAGTGCTGGACCTGTTCGACATCGAGGCTGGCGTCGCGGCCCGGTGGGACGGCCTACGCACCGGCACCGAACGCACAGGGGCCCGGCAGTGAAGATCGACGACGGCCTCGCCGGCTGGGGGGAGGCGCACCACGGCCGGGCACCCGGGCCGTCGCGCG
Organism: Pseudonocardia sp. KRD291; assembly: GCF_019263595.1. Taxonomy (GTDB): domain Bacteria; phylum Actinomycetota; class Actinomycetes; order Mycobacteriales; family Pseudonocardiaceae; genus Pseudonocardia. The sequence goes on from NZ_JADQDD010000113.1 coordinate 12,739, forward strand.
GCTAAAGGACACCACCGCGCGCGACCTGGGCCTGGGTTCGAACCCGCTCGACGTGGTCGGGATCTGGAACATCCGTGGCCACGCCGCTGGGGTGCCGGTGTACCGCCAGCTCGGGGCCGGAAACCGCGCGATACCCGCTGCACCCGGGATGGTGCTCGATTGGACCGCGGAATGGGTCGGGCTCGATACTGTCCCTGTTGGACTCTGCGGATCCGGGCGACGTTCCATCTGCCGACCTCGCCTGCGCGACGGCACGCGCCCCGGGAGCACTCGCCGCCGACCCGGTTGACGAGCACCGGCACGAGTCCGACGGCCGTGCTGTGGTCGGGGCCGGCTACGCCGTTGTGCACGTCGGGGACTCGCGGCTGTACCGGCTGCGCGGTGGGGACGACGTGCTGCGCGACGTGCTGACCGGCCCTGACACCGCGTCCCCGACCCCCGGACCCCCGAGCGGCTGATAGCGCCGCGCACGAGGCCAAGGCGCCGGACAACGTGGCGTGCGTTGTGATCGACGTCGTGGCGGTTCCCTAGACTCGGTGGCATGCAGAACAGCGCTGAGGCGTTCGCCGCGTTGCACGTCCCGGGCACGCCACTGTTGATGCCGAACCCGTACGACGTCGGCAGCGCCCGGGTACTCGAGTCGCTCGGCTTCCGCGCGCTCGGGACGACGAGCAGCGGGCACGCGGCGACGCTCGGGCGCCCGGACGGCTCGATCGTTCCGGGCGAAGCGCTCGATCACGCCTCGAAGCTGGTCGCGGCCGTCGACGTACCGGTCTCCGCGGACCTCGAGGACGGATTCGCGGAGGGTCCGGCGGGAATCCGCGCAATCGTCGCCCGGGCTGCCTCGACCGGGCTCGCCGGCTGTTCCATCGAGGACTGGGTCGGCGGCGCGATCTGCCCGCTGCCCGAGGCGGTCGAGCGGGTCGCGGCGGCCGCAGGGGCGGCTCGTGGGCGGATGGTCCTGACCGCCAGGGCCGAGAACTTCTTCCGCGGCAACCCGGACCTCGACGACACGATTGCGCGCCTGCAGGCATTCCAGGAGGCCGGAGCCGACGTGCTGTACGCGCCCGGTCTGACGACACTCGACGAGGTGCGGGCCGTCGTGTCATCGGTGGACCGACCGGTGTCCGTGCTGGCCCGGGCCGGGCTACCGTCGGTGGCCGAGCTGGCGTCGGTCGGGGTCGCCCGGATCTCCGTCGGCGGCGCGTTCGGGCAGGTCGCGTACGCCGCGCTGACCCAGGCCGCGCGCGAGCTACGCGATGAGGGCACGTACGGCTACACGTCCCTGGCCGCCGAGGGACGGGACGTGCTCACGGCCTTCAGCGCCGCAACAGTCTCCCGCTGAGTCGCCTGGACATCCGGATCCAGCTGTGTGCGACCTACGGCTCGACGGGCGCGAGCTGCCGTTCGCGGCGAGCTGATCGACGTCGTCGACGGCCACGGGCGTTGGCGCGGTGCCGCGGAAGGGTCCTGCGCGGGTTCGCGCTCTGTCGTCGTACCGCCGGCTCGACGAGGACGGCCGCCGACAGGGTCGGAACTACCAGGTCGTGCGCGGCCCGATCAGCGGACTACCGCAAGCTGCTCGACGCGCTCGAGCTGCCGGCGCGCTGTCCGAGGGCACGTTCCGCGTCGACGAGCTGATGGCGCTCCCGGCGATCGTCCGCACAGCTGTAATTCTCCTCCGTGTCCGGCGGCCACACGCTCGTTCGTTCCTCACGGACCGAGCCGCCCTGCACGCCCACCGCGACCGGTGGGTACAGGAGGGATCACCGACATCGGCCCACCTCCCGCGCCTCGATCGCGTCAAGGTGTCCGGCGTCAGGGGCCAAGCTCACCGGATCGTCGCCGTCATCCCCGATCCCTCTGATCGTGGGAGACACGCCCTAGCACTCGCCGGACGCTCTCACCCACCGTTGCGCCACTCTGATCCGTGCGGGAACGCGAAATCGGCCAAGGTTCGGTCGTGGATTCGGGCGCTGTAGCCGGGAGCGCGGGGAGCGAGATAGCGGGACCCGCGCATCTGCACAGGATCGATGAAATGCTCGTGCAGGTGGTCGACGTATTCCAGCAAGCGACCCTCGCGGGTGCCGCTCACAGCCACGTAGTCGAACATCGACAGGTGCTGGACGAGCTCACACAGGCCCACCCCACCGGCGTGAGGGCACACCGGGACGTCGTACGCCGCGGCGAGCAGGATGACAGCGACCGCCTCGTTCACACCCGCCAGGCGGCAGGCATCCAGCTGACAGACCCCCATCGCACCCGCCTGCAGGAACTGCTTGAACATCACCGCGTTGTGCGCGTGCTCGCCGGTGGCGACCTGCGTCGGCGCGATCGCGCGAGCGATCTCGGCGTGACCGAGGACGTCGTCCGGACTGGTGGGCTCCTCGAAACACCACACGTCGAACTCCGCCAGGACCGACATCCACTCCTTGGCCTCCTCGACCCCGAGTGCCTGGTTGGCGTCGATCATGAGGGTGCGGTCCGGGCCGATGACCGTCCGGGCGATGCGGCACCGCCGCACGTCCTCGTCGATGTCCCGGCCGACCTTGAGTTTGATCGTGTCCCAGCCCTCCTCGATCGCCTCCCGGCACAGACGCTCGAGCTTCGCGTCGTCGTACCCCAGCCAGCCGGCACTGGTGGTGTACGCGGGGTATCCCTCGCTCAGCAGGAGCGCCTCCCGGTCCGGTCGTGACGCGACCTGCCTCTCGAGCATCTCCCGAGCCGCCTCGGGCGCCAGGGCATCCCGCAGATAGCGCCAGTCGACAAGATCGACGATCTCCTGGGGAGACATGTCGGCCAGCAGCTTCCAGACCGGCTTGCCCGCGATCTTGCCCGCGAGGTCCCACCCGGCGTTGATCACCGCGGCGGCGGCCATGTGGATGACGCCCTTGCTCGGCCCCAGCCAGCGGAGCTGGCTGTCCGCCTGAAGGTGGCGCGCGAAACCCCCCAGATCCGCGACGATGTCGTCGACGGCCATACCGATCGCCCGGCGGCCGACCGCGAGCGCGGCCTGCACCAGCAGATCGTTGCCGCGACCGATGGTGAACGCGAAGCCGTGGCCGTCCGGGGTATCGCCGCTGGTCCGCAGGACGACATAGGACGCCGAGTAGTCCGGTGCCTCGTTCACGGCGTCCGAACCGTCGAGGAGCCGGGACGTCGGAAAACGCAGATCGACGACGTCGACGTCGACAACAACAGCACGCATGGCAACCCCTCAGATGTCTACCGCGCCAGGACCGCTGCGTCCGGCGCAGTTCCCTGTCCTGGAACACGGTGCAACCGCGTTGGACCAGATCTTCCCTGTCGCCGACTCGTAGTGCAGCGGTCAGCGCGACTTTCGCCGCTGCGTTCGGGCCCGAGAGCGACGATCCCGGCTGGTGGTTCTCTCGAACGATAGACATTCGGTTTGTCACTCAGCCCTCGCACTACCGCCGACCAAGATCACGGAAGCACGAGCGCGGGGACGATCCGATGATCACGAGGAGCTGCGAAACCGCAGGGCAAACGAAGAATGGCCGGCACCCGACGTTCTCGGATACCGGCCTTTGGCCTGTCGGGACGACGGGATTTGAACCTGCGACCCCTTGACCACCAGCCGGCCGCACCGCACTGACATGCACACAGAGCGGCGTCTGTGCTGTTCAGAGGCCCGCTGGTGTCCGCAGGCGTCCCTTCGAGCCGCCGGTCGGTTGTCACTCAGTTTGTCACTCACGGGCGCGACCGTCACTGAACCGCGTTCGTGGCGATCGACGTGAACCCAAGTCCGGTCCAGCCTCCGAGCACGGGTTGCACTTGTGCGTTGACCACGAGCCAACCGGCTCGCCGAGAGGCGCATCCGGAGCGCTCACCATCGTGCGGCTGGGGAACGCAAGGTCGGGCGCAGGGCCGGGTCCGTGCGGATGTCGACGTCGACGAGGCCGCTCGAACGCTCAGCGACGTCTAACCTCGGCACGGTCTTCCGCTGGGTCCGCGATCAGGAGGCGTCAGGAGGGCTGCAGGTCGTGGCGGGGGGCGGCATCGAACTCGTCCTGTCGGCCATCCAGCTCCCGGACTGACCTGCGCGGTCAGGATCCACCGGGAGTCGGACCGCGCAGGCCACCAGCTCGCGGGCTCGCGCCCGACGTGGATGGACGGGGCCCGGCCGGCGCCGGTGCTTCAGCGGTGGGAGGTCGCGGCGAGTACCCCGAGCAGCGCCAGGCCGTCGGCGCCGGTCGAGCCCGGCCCCGCCTGGTAGACGACGAGTTCCTGCCCGGTGGCGGCCCGCACGTCGAAGGTCTGCATCCCGAGCACCAGCTCGCCCACCTGCGGGTGCCGGAACGTCTTGGCCGCCGCACTCTTGCCCCACACGTCGTGGCGGGACCAGAGCGTGGCGAACTCCGGGCTCTGCGCCAGCATCTCTTCCAGTACCGCGCGGATCCGCGGGTCGTCGGGTGCGTCGCCGTGACGCTGACGGAACCCGGCGACCGCGTCGGCGGACACCCGGTCGTGGCCGGCGTAGAGCGCCCGACCACGCGGCTCGGTGAACACGAGCGACAGCAGGTTCACCGAGCCATCGAGTCCGAACAGGGCGGTCGCGAGGGTGTTGGCGGCGAGCACGTCGTAGGCCCGGCCGAGGACGAGCGCGGGCTGTCCACTCCAGGCGTCGAGCAACGTGCGCAGCTGCGGGTCGACCCGCTCGACGGCCGCGGCCGGGCGGCGGCGCGGCTCCGGATCGGCGAGCCGGCCCAGGTGTGCGCGGGCGTCGTCGTCGAGCCGCAGGACCTCGGCCAGCGCGTCGAGCACCTGGCGGGACGAGCGCCGTTCCCGGCCCTGCTCGAGCCGGACGTAGTAGTCGGCGCTGACGCCGGCCAACAACGCCACCTCCTCGCGCCGCAGCCCCGCCACCCGCCGTCGGCTTCCGCCGGGCAGGCCGTGGTCGGAGGGCCGGACCAGGCCCCGCCGCGCGGACAG
>NZ_JADQDD010000114.1 GCF_019263595.1 Pseudonocardia sp. KRD291
CTGTGTGGACGGACTCGGCCGGGTGCAGCCCGTTGGCCGCGATCACCCCTGCGTAGAAGCGGGCGCTGTCCTTGGGCGTGCGGGCCTGGGTCGCGTAGTCGACGTGCACGACGCCGAAACGCTTCGCGTACCCCCAGGCCCACTCGAAGTTGTCGAGCAGGGACCAGACGAAGTAGCCGCGGACCGGCACCCCGTCGTCGAGCGCGTCCTGCACGGCGGTGAGGTGGTCGCGCAGGTAGGCCACGCGGTCCGGGTCCGCGACGCCGGTGGGCCCGAGCCGGTCGGGGAACGCGGCGCCGTTCTCGGTGACCATCAGGTCCGGGCCGGGGTGCTCGTGGGCGATCCGGCGCAGCAGCGCACCCAGCCCGCGGCTGTCGATCGCCCACCCCATGTCGGTGCGCGGGCCGTCCGGGCGCGGGAACTCCACGTCGTCGCAGGCGATCCAGGGCGTGGCGGCCCCGTCGCCGTGGCCGTCGGCGGTCTCGCGGGGCCGCTCCCGGGTCCAGTGGCGCACCGGGGTGGGGGTGTAGTAGTTGACACCCAGGACGTCCGGTGGGGAGTGCACGAGCTCCTCGTCGCCGGGCCGGACGAACGACCAGTCGGTGACCGCCGCGGTGTCGGCGACGACGTCGGCCGGGTAGCCACCGGAGAGCAGCGGCTGCAGGAACACCCGGTTCTGCAGACCGTCCACCCGGCGCGCGGCGTCGAGGTCGCGCTCGGAGCCGGTCTCGGGCACCACCCAGGCGAGGTTGAGGCTGATCGCGATCCGGGCTCCGGGGCGTCGCGCCCGGATCGCCGCGGCGGCGAGTCCGTGGGCGAGGTTGAGGTGGTGCACCGCGGCCAGCGCCGCCGCGGGCTCGGTGCGGCCCGGGGCGTGCACCCCGGCGGCGTAGCCGAGGTAGGCGCTGCACCACGGCTCGTTCAGCGTGGTGAACAGCCGCACCCGGTCCCCGAGGGCGGTCGCGACCTCGGCCGCGTACTCGGCGAACCGGTACGCCGTCGCGCGCGCGGTCCAGCCCCCGGCGTCCTCCAGGGCCTGCGGCAGGTCCCAGTGGTAGAGCGTGGCCACCGGTTCGATCCCGGCCGTGAGCAGCGCGTCGACCAGCCGCGAGTAGAACGCCAGACCTGCCGGGTTGAGCGGGCCCGGGCCGCCCGCGGTGACGCCGGGGAAGATCCTGTTCCAGCTGATCGAGAACCGGTAGGCCTGCAGGCCGAGCCCCTGCATGAGCGTGACGTCCTCGGCGACGCGGTGGTAGTGGTCGACGGCGACGTCCCCGGTCTCGCCGCCGGCGATCCGGCCGGGGTGTGCGAGTAGGTGTCCCAGATCGACGGTGTCCGTCCGTCCTCGGCGACGGCTCCTTCCACCTGGTAGGCGGCGGTGGCCGCGCCCCAGACGAAGTCGGGCGGGAATCCGCTCACGTGTCCAGCCGCCGTCCGGTCGCGGGATCGAACACGTGCACCGCGCGCGGGTCGCGCACCGTGACCCGCACCGCGCGCCCGGCCGCGGGTGCGGACGCGCCATCGGTACGCATGACGCATCGCTGCCCGTCGGCGGCGGTACCGAGCCTGCCGTGCACGAACGTGTCCGAGCCGAGCTCCTCGGCCAGATCCACCATCAGGTCGAACGCCGGCTCGCCGTCGACGGCCGGGCGCAGCGCCTCGGGCCGGATCCCGACCGTGACCTCGGAGCAGCCGGCCGCGTCCGCCGCGGCCAGCGTCGCCCGGGGCAGGGGGAGCGGCATGCCGCCCAGGTCGGTGCCGTCCGCGGTGAGCGCCGCGGTGCGCAGGTTCATCGCCGGAGACCCGATGAACCCGGCGACGAAGGCGGTCGCGGGCCGGTCGTAGAGCTCGCGCGGGGGCGCGCACTGCTCGAGCAGGCCGTCGCGCAGCACGGCGACCCGGTGTCCCATCGTCATCGCCTCGACCTGGTCGTGGGTGACGTAGACGGTCGTCGTGCCCAGCCGCCGCTGCAGCCCGGCGATGTTGGCGCGCGTCTCCACCCGCAGCTTCGCGTCCAGGTTGGACAGCGGCTCGTCCATCAGGAACACCGCGGGCTCGCGCATGATCGCCCGGCCCATCGCGACCCGCTGGCGCTGCCCGCCGGACAGCGCCTTGGGGCGGCGGTCCAGATACGGCGTCAGTTCGAGCATCCCGGCCGTCTCGCGCACCCGCCGGGCGATCTCGGTCTTCGGCACCCGCTGCAGCCGGAGCGCGAAGCCCATGTTGTCCGCGACCGTCATGTGCGGGTAGAGGGCGTAGTTCTGGAAGACCATCGCGATGTCGCGGTCCTTGGGCTCGAGGTCGGTGACGTCGCGGCCGCCGATCTCGACGGCGCCCTCGTCGACCTCCTCCAGACCGGCCAGCATCCGCAGCGCGGTGGACTTGCCCGACCCGGAGGGACCGACCAGCACCAGGAACTCGCCGTCGACCACGTCGAGCTCCAGCTGGTCGACCGCACGCACCGGTGGTTCCCCGGGATAGACGCGGGACGCGGCCCGGTAGGCGACCTCCGCCATGATCGTCTTCCTCTCGGCTCGTCGTCCGGTCCCTATCGCCGGCAGACGATGTCTAGCCGAGGTGCACCCCTCGCCCCTACACTTTGTTCGTCTGGTGAACGAATTAATCGGAGTCCGACGATGGACGAGACCACCCGGATCGGTGCCCGTGACCTGCGCCGGCACCACCTCGGGCTGGTGCTGACCACGATCGTCCGGGACGCGCCGGTGACCCGGGCGGCCGTGGCCACGCGTACCGGCCTGACCCGGTCGACGGTCTCCGCGCTGACCGGCGTGCTCGTCGACGACGGTCTGGTCCGCGACATCGGTCCCGGCCCGGAGGCCGCGGCCGGGCGCCCCGGGCACCGCCTGGTCCCCGACCCGGCCGGGCCGGTCGGGGTCGGGCTGCAGGTCGAGCGCGACCACGTCGGCGGCTGCCTGGTCGACCTGGCCGGGCGGGCCGGACCCCGCCGGCACCGGCCCGCCGACCTGGCCGGGGCCGGGCCCGCCGTGGTGGCCCGCGCGGTCCGGACCGTGCTGCGGACGCTGCTGTGGGATGCCGTCTCCGCCGACCGGCTGGTGGCCGGGATCGTCGCCGGGGTCCCGGGTGTGGTCGCACAGGACCACCGCACCGTGCGCGAGGCGCCCGCGCTCGGGCTGACCGGTGTCGACCTCGGCGGGCTGCTGGCCGGCGAGGCCGGTGCCGTCGGTGCAGGCGGCATCCCGCTGTCGGTCCGGTCCGGCGTCGCCCTGGCGGCCGCGGCCGAGCCGGGTACTGCGTCCGGAGTGGTGGTGCACGTCGGCGGCCACTGCGAGGTCGGGGTCGTCGCGGTCCGCGACGGGCGGGTCGAGGGCGGCGACGCGGCCACCCGGTTCGGGCACCTCACCGTCCGGTCCGGGGGTCTGGCGTGTCCGTGCGGGCGCACGGGTTGCCTGAACGCAGAGCTGCGCGCCGGCGGCGCGGAGGACGAGCGCGCGCTGCGCCGGGCCGGGCGCACCCTCGGCGAGGCACTGGCCGGGTTCGCCGCGCCGCTCGCCCCGGTCGCCGTCGTGCTCGGCGGACGCTTCCGGGACGCCGGACCGGGATTCTGCGCGGCGGTCGGGTCGGCGCTGGTCCGTCACGGCGTGGCGCCGGGCTCGGTGCGCCGCGCGGAACTCGGTCCGGATGCTGCGATGCGCGGGGCGGGGACGTCCGCGGTCGCGGGGCTCCTGGCCGACCCGTGCCGGACCGCGCGGTGAGGGCCCGGTGTCAGGGCGGCGGCGGCGCGGTGCTCTCGCGGACCACCAGGTCGGTGGCCAGTTCCAGCCGCGGGACCCGGCCGTCGGTGTCCGGGCCGGAACCGTCTAGTGCCAGCCGCACCGCCTCGGCCGCCATCCGCGCCAGCGGCTGCAGCACGGTGCTCAGGGACGGGCGCAGGTACTCGCACAGCGAGATGTCGTCGAACCCGACGACGCTCAGGTCCGCAGGTACCCGCAGGCCGCGCCGGGCCGCCTCCTGGTAGACGCCGACGGCCTGCATGTCCGATCCGGCGAAGATCGCGGTGGGCGGCTCGGGCAGGTCCAGCAACGCGGTGGCGCCCCGGTGCCCGCCACCGACCAGGAAGTCGCCGAAGCGCACCAGGTCCTCGTCCGCGGCGATGCCGGAGCGACGCAGCGCGGCGCGGTAGCCGTCCACCCGCTGCTGGCTGCTGGAGAGCCGGGGCGGCCCGGAGATCACCCCGATCCGGCGGTGCCCGAGCGAGGTCAGGTGTTCGACGGCGCTGAACGCACCGGCCCAGTTCGTCGCGCCGACCGTGGCGAACGCCGGGTCGCTGCCCCCGACCGGGTCCAGCAGCACGACCGGCGCCTCCAGCGCGGCCAGCCGCGCGGTGGTCTCCGGGTCCTGGTCGCCGACGACGACGACCACCCCGTCGGTGCCCCGGGCCGCGAGCCGGTCCAGCCAGGCCCGCGAGTCCGGGTCGTCGTTGTCCGAGGTGCCCAGCACGACCTGGCGGTCGGTGCGCCGGGCCTCGGCCTCGGCGCCCCGGAGCACCTCCATCGCCCAGAACGAGTCGAGCCGGTCGAGCACGAGATCGATGAGCCCGGTCCGCCGCGGTGCGGCCGGTTTGCGCTTGCGGTATCCGCTGTGCGCGATCGCCTGCCGCACGCGCTCGCGGGTCGGCCCCGCGACGTCGGCGCGGCCGTTGAGCACCTTGGAGACGGTCGGGACCGAGACGCCTGCCTGCTCGGCGACCTCCGCGATCGTCACACGGCTGTGGTTCAGGGCTCCTCCTCGAGACACGGGCACGGGCCGGACCACCGTATCGAAACTTTCTGTCGCTGTCGTCGTCGATCTACGGCCGATATGCCTCTTGACGACCTCATCACACCGCTCTAACTTCGGCGCATTGCATTCGCAAGTCTCGGAAACTTTCGATCGCCGACTCGCTCGAAGGGGAGCACATGTCGACCTCATCACGCGTTCGAAGAACGGCCGTCGCGGCCGCCCTCGCCGCCGGACTCGCACTCACCTCGGCCTGCGGCAGCGCGGGGCCCCGCGCCGGGAGCGCCGAGATGAACCTCTGGACCCTGCAGAACGAGGGCATCAACACCGTCCAGCAGCAGGCGGTGGACGGCTTCAACGACGCAGGCGGGCCGCAGATCACGCTGACGACCTACCTCAACGACCCCTACAAGTCCGCCCTGCAGACCGCGGTCGGATCCCCCAACAGCCCCGACATCTTCTACAACTGGGGCGGCGGCAACCTACGGGGTTACGTCGAGGCAGGTCAGGTCACCGACCTGACCGGCGCGCTGGACGCGAGGCCCGAGATCAAGGATCGGTTCCTGCCCCAGGTCCTGAACGGCGGGACGATCGACGGCAAGGTCTACGGCATCCCGATGCAGGGCGTGCAGCCGTTGTCGATGTTCTACAACAAGGAGGTCTTCGCCAAGGCCGGGATCGCCGAGTTCCCGACCACGTGGCAGGGCTTCCTGGACACGGTCGACAAGCTCAAGGCCGCGGGCGTCCAGCCGATCGCGCTGGCCGGCGCCCAGTCGTGGACCGAGATGATGTACCCGGAGATGCTGCTCGACCGGGTCGGCGGGACCGAGACGTTCCAGGCCATCGCCGACGGCGAGCCCGGTGCGTGGCGGGACCCGGCCGTCGTCCGGGCGATGACGATGGTGCAGGACCTGGTCGACCATGGCGCGTTCGGCACCAACTACGCCGCCGTCGACTACGACAACCAGGCATCGCAGGCGCTGCTGACCAGTGGCCGAGCCGGCATGGAGCTGATGGGCTCCTGGCAGGTCACCAGCCTCAACGACAACTTCCCGGACTTCCTCGACGCCGGCAAGCTCGGCTGGGCACCCTTCCCGGCCGTCGAGGGCGGCAAGGGCGACCCGCGCAACGTGGTCGGCAACCCGTCGAACTTCTACTCGGTCAGCCGGTCCTCGGCCGACGCACCGGCCGCGACCGACTTCCTGCTCACCAGGATGACGAGCCCGGAGTACGTCCAGGGCATGATCGACAAGGGTCAGGTGCCCGGCCTGACGGGCCTGGACCAGCAGGTGAAGCAGGGCCGGTTCGCCGACTTCAACACGTTCACCTACGAGCAGACCAAGAACGCTCCGACGTTCACCCAGTCCTGGGACCAGGCGCTACCGGCCGCCGAGGCCCAGACGATGCTGACCAACCTGGCGAAGGTCTTCAACAAGGAGCTGACGCCGCAGCAGTTCGTCGAGGCGATGGACACGGCGAGCAGGTGAGCGCCGCGACCTCGCGGGCGGGGCGGCCCGGGTTCGTCTGGGTCGCCCCGGCCCTCGCCTTCTTCGCCCTGTTCGCGCTGGTCCCGATGGTGGTGGTGGTCTTCCTGAGCTTCACCGCCTATGACGGGCTGAACCCGCCGCAGTGGGTCGGCCTGGACAACTGGGCCCGGCTCGGCGCGGACCCGCTGTTCGCCGAGTCGCTCTGGCTCTCGTTCGGGCTGACCGCGGCGTCCTGGGTGCTGCAGACCGCGGTGGCCCTGCCGCTGGGTGTCTGGCTGGCCCGTCGCGGGCGCACCCGGGCGATCCTCGCCGCGATCTTCTTCGTCCCGCTGCTGATGTCCAGCGCCGCCATCGCGGTGCTGTGGGGGACGCTGCTCGACCCGAACTTCGGGCTCGCCGGGGTGCTCGGGCCGCTGGTCGGGATCGCCGACGGCAACGTCATCGGCAACAGCCGGTTCGCCTTCGCGGCGGTGGTGCTGGTGATCGGCTGGCAGTACATGCCGTTTCACACGCTGCTCTACCAGGCCGCGGCCCGGGCCATCCCGGTCCAGCTCTACGACGCCGCCCGGGTGGACGGCGCGGGCCGGTGGCGCACCTTCGTCTCCATCACCGTCCCGCAGCTGCGGGACACGATCATCACCTCGGGGGTGCTGATCGTCGTCGGGTCGATGACCACGTTCGAGGTGGTGCTGATCCTGACCGAGGGCGGCCCCGGCACCGCGACCCGGATCCTCCCGCTGCACATGTATCTGACCGGGTTCAGGAGCTTCGACATGGGCTACGCCAGCGCGCTGGCCGTCGTGCTGCTGGTGCTGGGGACGGCGCTGTCGCTGCTGATCGCCCGGGTCACCGGCTACCGGAAGATGGCCAGCCAGCGGGAAGGACTGTGATCACCGTGTCCACCACCGCCGACCGTGAGCGGGCCGTCGTCGGAGGGCCACCGCCGGGTGCCGGTGACCCCCGGCCACGTCGCCGGCGACGCCGAGGGTTCAACGTCCTGGGTGCGCTCGGCGCCGGTGGCTGGTTCGTCCTCGTCGCGGTGCCGCTGTACTTCCTGTTCGTGACCAGCCTGCGGGCCTCGTCGGCCTATCTCGCCGAGGGGCCGCTGGCGCTGCCCGCCGAGCTCACCGTGGACAACTACCTGCGTGTGCTCGGCTCGGACTTCCCGCGCTACTTCCTCAACAACGTCCTGGTCGCCGCGGCGTGCGTGGCGATCGTGCTGGTCCTGGCGCTGCCGGCGGCCTACGGCATCGTCCGCAGTCGCAGCCGTTGGGTCGCCCGCGGCTTCTCGGTGATGCTGCTCGGGCTCGCCGTCCCGGCCCAGGCGGTGATCGTGCCGCTCTACCTGATGGTCACCCAGCTGCGGCTCTACGACACCCTGCTGGCGGTCATCCTGCCGACCGCGGCGTTCGCGTTGCCGCTCGCCGTGGTGGTGCTGACCTCCAGCCTGCGTGACATCCCGAACGAGCTGTTCGAGGCGGCCACCCTGGACGGGGCAGGGCCCGCGCGCACGCTCGTCTCGCTCGTGCTCCCGCTGGCCCGCCCGGGGCTCGCCACGATCGGGATCTTCACCGCGCTGCAGGCCTGGAACGGGTTCCTGTTCCCGCTGGTGCTCACCCAGGACGCGTCGGTCCGCGTGCTGACCCTCGGGTTGTGGGACTACCAGGGCCAGTACGGGACGAACGTCCCGCTGATCACGGCCGCTGTCGTGCTGTCGCTGCTGCCGCTGCTCGTGGTCTACCTGCTCGGTCGCCGCTACCTGCTGGCCGGGCTCACCGCCGGTGCCGGGCGCTGACACTCCCTTACCGAAAGGCCCTCATGAGCACGGACCTGTCCCCATCGCGCGCCGAACCGGACCGGAGCCGGGTCGACGAGCTGCTCTCGATCATGACGCTGGAGGAGAAGCTGGCCCAGCTCGTCGGACTCTGGGAGGGGCGTGACCACGGACCCGGCGACGCGGACGGCGACGTCGCGCCGATGCAGGACAGCATGCAGACCGACCACGGCGGCTTCTCCGACTTCGCCCGGCACGGCCTCGGCCAGCTCACCCGCGTGTTCGGCACGACGCCGGTGGAGCCGGCGGACGGCCTCGCCCGTCTCGCGCAGCGCCAACGGCACCTGCTCTCACGGACCCGGCTCGGGATCCCCGCGCTGGTGCACGAGGAGTGCCTGACCGGGCTCGCCGCCTGGCGGGCCACGACGTTCCCGGCCCCGCCGTCCTGGGGGGCGGCGTTCCATCCGGAGCTGGTCGAGGAGATGGCGGCCGCGATCGGCGGGTCGATGGCCCGGCTCGGCGTGCACCAGGGCCTGGCCCCGGTGCTCGACGTCGTGCGCGACGCCCGCTGGGGGCGGGTCGAGGAGTGCATCGGCGAGGACCCCTACCTGGTGGCGACGATCGGCACCGCGTACGTGCGCGGGCTGCAGTCGGCGGGCGTGGACGCCACCCTCAAGCACTTCGTCGGGTACTCGAACTCGCGCGCGGGGCGCAACCTCGCGCCGGTGCACGCGGGGCCCCGGGAGATCGCCGAGGTGCTGCTGCCGCCGTTCGAGATGGCGGTGCGCGACGGCGGTGCGGCGTCGGTGATGAACTCCTACGCCGAGATCGACGGGCTGCCCGCGGCCGCCGACGCGGGCCTGCTCACCGGACTGCTGCGGGACCGGTGGGGCTTCACCGGCACCGTCGTGGCCGACTATTTCTCGGTCGCGTTCCTGCACACCCTGCACAAGGTCGCCTCCGACCTCGGCGACGCCGCCGCGCAGGCGTTGACCGCCGGGATCGACGTGGAACTACCCACCGGCACCGGGTATCTGGAACCGCTCGCGGAGCGGGTCCGGTCCGGGGCGGTCGCCCCGCAGATGGTCGACCGGGCGGTGCGCCGGGTGCTGGAGCAGAAGCAGCGCCTCGGTCTGCTCGATCCCGCCTTCGTCGACCGGCTGCCGACCGGCGACGTCGACCTCGACCCGCCCGGGCACCGGTCCCTCGCCGCCCGTCTGGCCGAGGAGTCGGTGATCCTGCTCGGGAACGACGGCATCCTGCCGCTGGGAGCCGACCCCGGCCGGATCGCGGTGCTCGGCCCGAACGCCGAGGACCCGGCGGCGTTGATGGGGTGCTACAGCTTCGCCAACCACGTCCTGGCCCAGCACCCCGGCGTCGAGCTCGGCCTCGACGTCGCGACCGTCCTGGGCGCGTTGCGCACCGAACTGCCCCGGGCCGAGCTGGTGCACCGGCCGGGCTGCGGCGTCGACACCGACGACACCTCCGGGTTCGACGAGGCGGTGCGCGCGGCGGCCCGCGCGGACGTCGCGGTCGCGGTGCTCGGCGACCGGGCCGGCCTGTTCGGCCGCGGCACCTCCGGCGAGGGGTGTGACACCGACACCCTCGAGCTGCCGGGGGTGCAGCAGCAGTTCCTCGACGCGCTGCTCGACTCCGGTACGCCGGTCGTACTGGTGCTGCTCACCGGCCGGCCCTACGTCCTGGACCGGGCCCTCGCGCGGTGCGCCGCCGTCGTACAGGCGTTCTTCCCCGGTCAGGAGGGCGGCGGCGCCATCGCCGGGGTGCTGTCCGGGCGGGTCAACCCGTCCGGGCGGCTGCCCGTGAGCCTGCCCCGCTCGGCCGGCGCGCAGCCCTACAGCTACCTGCACCCGTCGCTGGGCGCGGCGAGCGCGGTCACCTCCGTCGAGACCGCGCCGGTGCGCCCGTTCGGGTTCGGGCTGTCCTACACCCGTTTCGAGCACTCCGACCTGCAGGTGCGCACGAGCCGGGTGCCGACGGCGGGCGCGTTCACGGTGTCCTGCCGGGTCCGCAACACCGGCGACCGGGCCGGGGCCGACGTGGTGCAGCTCTACGGCAGCGACGTCGTCGCCTCGGTGACCCGTCCGGTCGCGGCACTGCTCGGCTACGCCCGGGTCGAGCTGGCGGCCGGGGAGACCGCCGAGGTCGTGTTCGACGTCCCGACCCGGCGGGTGTCGCTCCACGACCGGGGGATGTGTCACGTCGTCGAGCCCGGGACCGTGGAGTTGTTCGTCGGGACGTCGTGCGCGGACCCGGTGCTGCGCACCTCGGTCGAGCTGACCGGGCCGGTGCACGAGGTGCGCCCCGACGACCGCCGGGTGGTCGAGGTCGAGATCCGCAGGTCCTGCTGAGCCGGCAGCCGCCACGGACGACCGGACCGGGAGCTCCTGCCCTGCCCCGCCGTGAACCGCCTCGTGCGCGCCGCGCAGGATCCCTCTGGAACGATTCGGCCGGTGAACGCCACTGCTCGCTCCATGCCGCCGCTGAACGCGGACGAACGCGACACGCTCGAGGCGTGGCTCGACTTCCACCGCGCCACGCTCGCCGTCAAGTGCGCAGGACTGGACGACGCGCAGGCAGCCACCCCCTCGGTGCCGCCGTCGGTGTTCACACTGACCGGGCTGGTCCAGCACATGGCCGAGGTGGAACGCAACTGGTTCCGGCGGGTGCTCGCCGGGGAACAGGCCCCGCCCATCCACGACCAGGAGGCCGACCCCGACGGTCCCGACGGTGGCTTCGTCGTCGCGGAGGGGACCACCCTCGACGCGGCACTGGGGACGTGGGCCTCGGAGATCGCCGTGGCCCGTGAGCGCTGCGCGGACCGCACGCTGAACAGCACCGGACGGTTCATGGGCCAGGACGTCAGCCTGCGCTGGGTCTATGTCCACATGATCGGGGAGTATGCCCGGCACAACGGTCATGCCGATCTGCTTCGAGAGCGCATCGACGGTACGACCGGCGTATAGGGGTCGATCGATCAGGCCCCGGTGAGGGCCCGCACGGCTCGGGACGGACTCCGACCGGCGGGTGAGCAGGCTGGTTCCGACCGAGAAGTCGCTGGCTGCGAAGGAGAGTCCATCGACACCGTGTGACACGGGCACCCGGGCGCTGGTGGTCGCCGCGCTCGCCTGGCTCGCCGGCTGAGGCTCAGACCTGCCCCGGCGCCGATCCGCCGGGCGGGCGCGGTGCATCGAGCCGGAAGCCGACACCGATCAGCCGGATCACCAGGCACACGGCGGCCCCGAGGAGCGCGCCGAGCAGGCCCGGAGCGCCGAACGCGGCGGCCCCGACCACGACCACCGCCCCGGCCAGCGCCGGGATCGCGTACAGCTCGCTCTGCAGGATCGTGGGCACCCGCCGGACCAGCACGTCGCGGATCGTGCCGCCACCGACCGCGGTCATCGCGCCCAGCAGGACCGCCTGTCCGGCACCGAACCCGAGATCGAGCGCCTTCGCGGCCCCGGTCACCGCGAACAGGCTCAGGCCGAGCGCGTCGAAGACGGTGATCGGCGTGGCGAGGCGTTCGAGCTGACGGCTCAGGGCGAAGGCGATCAGGCCGCCGACGGCGGCGACCAGCAGGTAGCGCCAGTCGAGGAACGTCGCCGGTGGGAGGGCGCCGAGCAGCACGTCGCGCACTATCCCGCCGCCGAGCGCCGTGATCATGCCGAGGGTGATCACACCGACGATGTCGACACGGGCGACGCGGACGGCGGTGAGCGCGCCGTTCAGGGCGAACGCGAACGTGCCGGCCAGGTCCAGGGTGAGGCCCAGCGGTGCCGCGGTGTTCACGCGTGCGCTCGTGCCGGGTCGGGCCGCCGGCGCCGCCCACGGTCGGCCGTCCCGGGCTCGCGGAGCACCCCGGCGAGGAACGTGCCGAGCTCGTCGTGGGCGTCGAGAGGCAGGACGTGCGCCACGTACTGGTCGGGACGGACCACGACGACGCAGCCGGCTTCGCGGTCCACACCGCGCAGGTCGAACACGTCGGTGGACGGGTCGGGACAGAACACCTTCTCGTAGTCGACGAGACCGAACCGGCCCTTGAGGGGGAGCAGCACGGGCGGCAGGGAGCCGACGGCGACCTCACGGTGGCCCTGCTGCAGGACGGCCCGGACGTCGATGACCGAGTCGGGGTCGTCGCCGGGCGGGGTGAACCGGGCGAGCGGCGAGGAGTCCGAGGCCAGGAACCGGGTCAGGCCGCGTAGCGCGGACGTGGGCTCGGCCGGGTCCGCCCGGTCGGCGAAGAGGTAGAGCCGCCACGCCCCGTCGGCGCGGGCGGCGTGCCCGAGGTGCATCGGCGCGGCGTCGGCCAACCGGATCACCGGTGCGGAGTGGAACCGTGTGCCCACCTCGAACCCGGTGGCGAGGTCCTGGTGCCCGGTGGCGGCGGTGAGGGCGGACGGGGCGTAGCGGACGGCGACGCCTGCGGTGAAGCGGCCCTGGTCACGGAAGTAGCGCTGGAACGTGTCCGGGTCGGTGCCCGCCGTGCCGTCGGCCCGGGCGCTCAGCTGGGCTGCGAACTCGCGGTCGAAGTCGATGAGCTCCTGCGCGACCGCCTGCCGTTCGGTGGAGTAGGTGCGCAGGATCTCCGGATGCGAGGTCCCGCGGAGCACCGTCCCGAGCTTCCAGCCCAGGTTGAACGCGTCGGCCATCGAGACGTTCATGCCCTGACCGGCCTTGGCGCTGTGCGTGTGGCAGGCGTCGCCTGCGATGAAGACCCGGGGGAGACGGGAGTCGAGCTCGGCGTCGGGCACGTCGTCGAAGCGGTCGCACACGCGCTGCCCGATCTCGTAGACCGCCCACCAGCCGACCGACTTCACGTCGATCGAGTACGGGTGCAGGATCCGGTTGGCGACGGCGGTCAGCTTCTCCGGGGTGACGTTGCGGGCGCGCAGCATCTCGCCGTCGCGGTCGTTGTCGAGCTCGATGTAGAGCCGGACCAGGTACCCGCCCTCGCGCGGGATGATCAGGATGCTGCCGTGCTCGGAGTGGATGACCGACTTGAGCCGGATGTCCGGGAAGTCGGTGACCGCCAGGACGTCGAGCACGCCCCACGAGCTCTGGGTGGCGTCGCCGACGAGCCGGCGTCCGATCGCCTCCCGGGTCCGGCTGCGCGACCCGTCGCAGCCGACGACGTAGCGGGCCCGCACGGTCGAGGTCTTCCCGGTCGGTTCGCCGTCCCGCAGGTGCTCGAGGTCGACGGTCACCGGGTGCTCCACGCCGGGTGTGGTGTCGATCCGCAGGTCGGTGAGGTGTAGGCCGTAGAACGGCTCGGACCTGGTCGCCGATCGCTGCATGTGATCGCGCAGGTAGGCCAGCATCCGGGCCTGGTTCACGATCATGTGGGGCATCTCGGAGAGCCCGTCGGCGACGTCGTCGATGCGCCCGGTGCGGACGATCGATGTGCCGTCGTGCGGGTCGGGCCGCCAGAAGGACACCTCGTTGACGCGGTAACCCTCGTGGACGAGCCGGTCGGCCAGGCCGAAGGCCTCGAACATCTCCACCGTGCGACAGGCGACGCCGTCGGCCTGCCCGACCTCGAGCGGGCCGTCCCGTCGGTCGACCGTCACGGTGTGGATGTCCGGGAACTCGGCGAGCTGAGCGGCGAGGACGAGACCGGCCGGGCCGCAGCCGACGATCAGGACGTCGACCGTCTCCGGCATCCCCGACGGGCGGTCGGCGAGCGCAGGGTGGGGATCGGCGACGAACGGATCACCGGGGGTGTATCCGTCGAGGTAGAACTGCATCACGGCTCCTGAGGGCATCTCGTCGGCGTCGCGACGACCGTCTCGCCACACGTCGCCGCCTCGACCCCATCGTGTGCGACGCCGCCATCGCGGGGTAGGAAGTTCTGTGGAGAAGAACTACTCGAGCTCGGTCGGAAGGCGTCCTGCGACTCCGGAAAGATCACGATCGATCGCGGCGGCGGTGTCGGCGAGCGCGGCCGTCAGCTCGGGGAGCCGGTGGCGGTCGTACCGGGCGGTGGGCATCGCCACCGAGAGGGCCGCCGCGGGAGTCCGGCCCGGCCCGCCGACCGGGTGTCCGATCGCCGTGAGGCCGGTCTCCGTCGCTCCCTGGTTGATCGCGACCCCGCGTCGCCGGGTCTGCCGGACGATGCGCTCGACCTCCGCGCGGGAGACCCCGTCCGCGGCCTCGTCGGAGTATCGGGACGCGATCTCGTCCCGGCTCAGACCCGCCAGCAGGGCTCGCCCGCCGGACGCCAGGTGCGCGGGCAACAGACGTCCCTCACGGTCCCCGACGCGCAGGACGTGCTCGCACTCCACGGTCGCGACCATCTGCACCTGCGCACCGCGCAGCACCATCAGGTTGGCCGACTCTCCGACCCGGTCGACGAGGGCCCGCAGGCGCGGTCGGGCGATCGTCCGCAGCCGGGCGACCGGCTCGACCCGGCCGAGCGGGCCCAGGGCGGGGCCGGAGGCGTAACGGCGGTCCGCGCCCTGTACCGCGAAGTCCCGGTAGACCAGCATCGACAGCAGCCGGTGTGCGGTCGAGCGGGCGACCCCGAGCCGCTCGGCGGCGTCGGTGACCCCCATCGGGCCCTCCTGCTGCAGCAGCACCGCCAACCGCAGGGCGTGGTCGACGGACTCGATGCTGTAGGTCGGCTTGTTCCGCACAGAGGAATTCTAAAGGGCGCCATCCATCGGGTGGGCCGATCCCGAGTGTCGGCTGTCGATGGTGGTCATGCGGGCCTGACCGTCTCGACGTGCTCGGCCAGCCAACTGCGGAATGTCTGAAGCCGCGGGTTGAGGGTGCGGACCAGGTCGAGGTCGCGTGCGCCCACGAAGTCGTACTCGCCTTCGACGTAGAACTGGAACATGTTGCCGAACTCGTCACCTGCGGGCAGCCCGAGCGAACGGAACTGATCGGGTGTGAGCGGGCGGTAGTCGACCGGTTCGCCCAGCGCGTCGGCGAACGCTGCGGCGTACTGGGCGCCGGTCAGGTGCTCACCCGCAATGCTCACCGTCGTGCCGACGTACTCGTCGCCCGCGGCGAACACGCCGTAGGCGGTGCGACCGATGTCCTCCACCGCGATGCCCGACAGTCTGGCCTCGCCCAGCGGCAACGTGAACACGAGCCGCCCGTCCTCGCCCCGCTGCGGGCCGGTGCCCTGGGCGAACCCCTCCCAGTAGAAGGTGGGCCGCAGGAAGGTCGCGGGGACGCCCGAGTCGCGGAAGAAGGCGTCCGCGTCGGCCTTGGCGTCGAAGTGGGGGACCGAGTAGCGGCCCTGTAGCACCGGAACCCGCTGGTCGGACACCGGGAGGACCTCACGCGTGTCCTCCAGCGTCGACCAGATGACGTGGGCGACGCCCGCCGCCTTCGCGGCGCGCGCGGCCGTCGCGGCCTGCGCCAGTTCGACGTCCGCGGACATGGACTCCCAGAAGTTGGTCACCACGTAGGCGCCGTGGGCACCCTCGAACGCCGCCCGCAGTGAGTCCTCGTCCTCCAGGCTCGCCTCCACGACGTCGACGCCGAGTTCGACCAGCGCGCGAGCATTCGCCGAGCCGGCGTTCCTGGTGACGGCGCGTGGAACGAACGGACCGTCGGGGTCGTCCAGAATGGCCCTGACCAGGCCTCCGCCCTGTGCGCCCGTCGACCCCAGCACGGAAATGATCTTCTTGGCACTCACGGGCACTCCCTCTGCAGCGTCGCCGAATCCCCTGCGGCAACGTGCCTGGTTGAACAGGTGGACTATCCGAAGGCCGGTCGCGTCCTCGATGCGGGCCGGGGCCGCGGTGGTCGGGACGACGGGGCCGCCGGCGCGTGCCCGATGGTGGGTCAGGCCGAGGGCGCGAGGACGACGACCTTGCCGGCCAGAGTTCCTGCAGCCGCCCGGGTGTGGACCGAGCGCAGGTCTGCCAGGGCGATGCGCTCGCCGATGTCGACGGTCAGTTCGCCGCGGTCCACGCGCGCCACGAGTTCTGCTAGCTGGGTGGCGTCGCTGCGGACGAACAGGTCGATGGCGCGCACGCCGCGTCCCTCGTCGGCGGGGGCTGGCATCCATACGGTGGTGCTGACCACGACGCCGCCGTCACCGACCAGGGCGGCCAGCGCCGTGAACTGGGCGGGGTCGATCGGCGCGAGGTTGAGCAGGACGTCGACGGGCTCGGTGACCGCGGTGGGCACCTCGGTGCTGGTGTGGTCGATGACCTCGTCGGCACCGGCGGTCCTGACCTGCTCGCTGCTGTGGGGGCTTGCGGTGGCGATGACGTAGGCACCGGCTGCCTTGGCCAGCTGTACCGCGTAGCCGCCCACGGCTCCGCCGGCGCCGTTGATCAGGATGCGCTGTCCGGGCTTGAGCTCGGCATGGTCGAAAAGGGCCTGCCATGCGGTGAGACCGACCACGGGCAGCGCGGCCGCGTCGGCGAGCGGAATGGTCGTCGGAGCCGGCGCCAGGCTCTGCGCGGGTACCAGGACGTACTCCGCCGAGGCACCGTCGACGACGAAGGAAAGGAAGCCGACCACCCGGTCACCGACCGCGAGGCCGTGCACACCCTCGCCCAGGGCGTCGACCGTTCCCGCGACGTCCACACCGGGGACGTGCGGCATGGTCAGGGGCATCGGGCCCTGCATGAGGCCCGCTCGGATGTTGCCCTCGACGCCGTTGAAGGTCGTCGCCGCGACGCGCACGCGCACCTGGCCGTCGCCGGGGACCGGCTCGTCGACGTCCTCGTAGCGCAGGACGTCGGGGTCGCCGAACTCGTGGAACCGAATTGCCTTCATCGCTGACGCTCCTTCGGATCATGTGTGCTTCGAAGCCGAAGCACTCAAGCAATCTAACACCACTTCGAGTTCGAAGCAAGTGCTACGAAGATGAAGTACCCTGCTAGCGTCGCCGGCGTGACCGACGAGCAGCCGTCCCTCGACGCCGTTGAGCTTGGCGCGTACTTCGCACTCATGGAGGTGGCAGGCCTACTCCGGCACGCGGTCGATCAGCAGCTGCTGCGCGAGGCCGGGGACCTCAGCTATGTGCAGTTCCAGCTCCTGACCCGGCTGGGTCTCGATTCGTCGACGGGCAGCGAACGCATGACCGACCTGGCTGACGGCGTCGTCTACAGCCGCAGCGGTCTGACCTATCAGGCCGGACTCCTCGAGAAGGCCGACCTGGTCGCCCGTACACCGTCGGCGAACGATGAGCGGGAGGTCACGGTCGGGATCACCGATGCCGGGCGGACACTGCTGGCCACGGTGCTCCCCGGCCACACCGAGGTGATCGGCCGTCACCTCTTCCAACCGTTGACGGCCGAAGACGCCGAGGCCCTGGCCGACCTGTTGGCGCCGGTACGTGACCACATGCGTTCGTTGCCGCCCCGTTCGGCAGAGCCTCGCTACCGGCGATGACCCCCAGCTACTCGGCAGATGGAAGCACGAACTCCACGCCGTAGTCGGGCACGAGTGCGATGGCTCGTT
>NZ_JADQDD010000115.1 GCF_019263595.1 Pseudonocardia sp. KRD291
ACGACCCGGACGCCGGCACCTCGGCGACCGACACGGCGGACACCACGGCGGACACCGCGACCGACACCACGGCGGACACCGCGACCGACACCACGGCGGACACCGCGACCGACACCACGGCGGACACGGCCACCGGCACGGAGACGGGCAGCGGCACGACAGGCACGTCCACGGTCGTCGCCTTCCGTCGCTCCGCGCCGGTCGGAGGACCGCCGGCGCCGGTGCCCGGGACCGGGCGGCGCGACGTCGAGGTCCGCGTCGGCGGGCGGGACGGAGCGCCGGTCGACGGGGTCGCGGTCGCCGTGCTCGACGGCGCCGGCCGCGAGATCGGCGCCGGCACCACGGACGCCCGGGGCGTCGTGACGGTGCAGGTCCCGGGGGCGGGCCAGTACGTCGTGGTCTCCTCGGCGCGGGACTACCAGCCCGGCGTCGCGACCTGTGCGGTCGCCGACGACCCGGCACGGGTGTCGCTGACGGTGAGCCGCTCGGCCGCGGTGCACGGCGTCGTCCGCACGGCGTCGGGGAGCGCGATGGCGGGTGTCGCGGTCACGCTGGAGCAGGACGGCGAGACCGTCGGCCGCGCCGACACCGGCACCGACGGCGGGTTCCGGATCGCCGACCTCGGTGCCGGCCACTACCTGCTGGCAGCCGGGACCGGTGCCGGTGCGGCGTCGCAGCCGCTGCACGTGACCGCCGAGGCCGACGTCGAGCAGGACCTGCGGATCGCCCGCTGATGGGCGCAACGAACGAGCCCGCGTCGACGAGGGAGTGATCGTGACCGATCACGTGGAGGGGCGCCTGACCGGCGTCGAGGGCGTCGACCTGTTCTGGCAGGGATGGTTGCCCGGCGGCGACCCGTCCGGGGTCCTGCTGCTCAGCCACGGCATCGGCGAGCACTCCGGTCGGTACCGCAACGTCGTCGACGAGCTCCTCGGCGACGGCTGGGCGGTCTACGGGCTCGACCACCGCGGGCACGGCCGCTCCGGTGGCACCCGGGTGCACGCCCGCCGCTACGACGACCTGGTCGCCGACCTCGAGACGTTCCGGGCGCTCGTCGCCGCGCGGCACCCCGGCCTCCCGGTGTTCCTGCTCGGGCACAGCCTGGGCGGTCAGATCGCGCTCGCCCACGCGCTCGCGCACCAGCGGGAGCTCTCCGGACTGGTCCTGTCCGCGCCTGCGCTGGCCAGCGACGTCGTTCCGTCCGCGCTGGTCCCGACGCTGCAGGTGCTCGCCCGGGTGCTGCCGACGGTCCGCCCGGTCGGCATCGACGCCACCAGGATCAGCCGCGACCCGCAGATCGTGCGCGACTACCAGGACGACCCGCTCGTGCACCACGGCAACCCGACGCTCGCACTCGGCGCCGCCGTCTACGCGCAGATGGATCTCCTGCCCGGGCGCGCCGGCGAGCTGCGGCTGCCGGTGCTCGTCCAGCACGGCACCGAGGACGCGCTCACCGACCCGCAGGGCACCAGCCGGTTCGAGGCCGCCTGCGGGTCCCCGGACACGACGGTGCGCTGGTACCCCGGGCTCTGGCACGAGATCTACAACGAGCCGGACCGCGCGCTGCCGCTGGGCGACCTGCGGGCGTGGCTCGGCGAGCACCGGGCCTCGGCGGCCGCCACCGCCTGAGCACCGCGGTCAGCCGGTCGGCAGCTCCCGGGCCGGGTCCATGTCGAACGCGACGTGGTCGACGACGGTCGTGAGCAGTGCCCGCCGCGGGAAGCCCATCGCCCGCAGCTGCCGTGCCATCGGGTGCCCGGTACCGGGCACCACGCGCCCGCCGGCGCCGACCCGGGTGCCGCGGGCCCGCATCCGCACCGGAGCGGCCAGCACGACGTCCCCGCGCGGCGCCAGCGCGGTCAGCGAGGCCGGGACGGTCAGTGGCAGCGCCGGCAGCGGCAGCGTGCGCAGGGCCGCGTCGAGCACCCGCCCGCCGTCACCGCCGTCGTCGAGCCGGCAGTCGACCCGCCCGCCTGCGATGTCGAGGTCGGCGCGGGCCAGCCACTTCGGCAGCCCCCACAGCGCGCGACCGGCCTCCATCGTGAACGTCTCGGTGACCGGCAGCTGCAGGACGTGCACGCCCCACCGGGACCCGGCAGGGCCGGTGTGGCGGACCGGGACCGCGACGCCGACCTCGTCGTAGGTGCCGAGGTCGTTGTCCCGGTAGACCACGAACATCACGAACACCGGCGTCCGGCCGAGCAGCGAGAACGGCTTCAGGTGCGTCCGGGCCGCGGCCAGCACGCCGCGGACCTGGCGGGTCGGGACGACGTGGGTGGACAGGCCGACACCGGCGTCCCGGATCCGCACCGGGAACGTGACGCGGTGCCCCTGGATCTCCCAGCTGCCGTCGTCGAGTCGTGTCGCCATGGACCGGAGTCTCCCGCGGGTGACTCCGGACGCGGTACGTGCCGGAGGGGTCGCGCCCGGCCCGGCGGGGCCACCGGGGGAGTGAGATCCTGCAGCAGGACACGGCGGACGGGGACGGCGAGGTGGCGCGACGGTGAGCGGTACCGACGGCGGGGCGGGGGCGCCCGTCGGCGTCCGGACGCTGCTCGAGGAGATCGACTGGGCCTCCAGCGCGGTCGGCCCGCGCGGGTCCTGGCCGCGCGAGCTCGAGGACACCGTCCGGTTCATGCTCGAGAGCCACCATCCGATGGTCGTCTGGTGGGGCGAGCGGCGCACCCTGTTCTACAACGATGCGTTCGTCCCGCTGTCCGGACTACGGCACCCGGACGGCTTCGGCGTCCCGCTGGACCGTTCCTGGCCGGAGGTCGCCGAGCACCTGGCCACGGAGCTGGCCGGGATCTTCGACGGCGCAGGCAGCGGCATCTTCCGGGAGGACGACCGGATCGTCCTGCACCGCCACGGCGTGGCCGAGGAGACCTACTGGCAGTACTCCAGCACGCCCGTGCGCGGTGCGTCCGGGGACGTGCTCGGCGTGATCACGATGATCACCGAGACCACGGGCAAGGTCGTCGGGGCCCGCCGCCTGCAGCTGCTCGCGGCGCTCGGGGAGATCGCCCGGGACGCCCCGTCGGAGGACGTGGTCGCGCAGCGGCTGGTCGCGGTGCTCGAACCGGCGGCGGCCGACATCGGCTGTGCCGTGCTCTACGACGAGCGCGGCGACGGGCCGGTCGTGCTGGCCGCCGTCGGCGTCGACGAGCCGCCCGCGGACTGGGCTCCCGCCGAGCTGCCCTTCGGTACCGACCCGGTCGAGTTCGTCACGATCGCGCCGGACGCCCCCGGCGACCCCGGGCCGTTCCGCGACCTCGTCCGCACCGTGCTGCGTGCCCCCGACGGGACGGCGGCCGGCGGGGTCACGCTGGCCGGCGCACCGATGATCACGATGGACGACGACTACCGCCTGTTCCTGCGGCTGGTGATCGGGCACATCGGTACGGCGGTGACGGTGGCCCGGGTCCAGGAGGCCGAGCGGACCCGCCGGGACGGGCTGGTCCGCAGCGAGCAGGCCCGCGCCGACCACTACGCGGGGCTCGGCGACGAGTTCCGCGGCCCGCTCACGCTGGTGCTCGGCCCGCTGGACCGGCTGCGCGAGCACGACGACCCGGCCGTGCGGACCGAGGTCGACCTGGCCCAGCGCAACGCGCAGCGGATCCTCAAGCTGGTCGACGGGCTGCTCGACGTGTCCACGCTGCAGAGCGGCCACCTGGAGGGGATGTACGCCCCGACCGAGCTCGGGACGTTTACCGGCGAGCTGGCCGCCGCCTTCGCTCCGGTCACCGAGCGCGCCGGACTGAGCCTGGACATCGACTGCCCCCCCACCGAGCGCCCGGTCTGGGTGGACCGGGACATGTGGGAGAAGGTCGTCCTCAACCTGCTCAGCAACGCCGTGAAGTTCACCCGCCACGGCGGGGTGCGGGTCGGGCTGGAGCTCTCCGGCGAGCAGGCCGTGCTCCGGGTGGCCGACACCGGGGCCGGCATCCCGGTCGACGAGGTCGACCTGGTCTTCGACCGGTTCCACCGCGTCCGCGACGGCCGGGGCCGCACCCATGAGGGCAGTGGGCTCGGCCTGTCGCTCGTGCAGCAGCTCGTCCGGTTGCACGGGGGCACCGTCGAGGTCCGCAGCACGCTCGGTACCGGCAGCACGTTCACGGTGTGGCTGCCGCTGGGGTTCGGCCACCTGCCCGCCGACCGGCTCGTCCGCTCGGGGGTCGGGACCCGGTCGACGCCCACGCTGGCCGCGCCGTACGTCGCCGAGGCGATGCGCTGGATGCCCGCGGAGCCCGCAGAGGGCACCGATCGCGCCGCGGCGGGCGTCGGGGTCGAGGGACTCATGCTCGAGCAGCGGGACCGGGTGCTGGTCGTCGACGACGACGCCGACATGCGCGGCTACCTGCGTGACCTGCTCTCCGAACGCTGGACCGTCCAGGTCGAGACGAACGGGTCCGACGCCCTCGACGCCGCCCGCACCGCCCCGCCCGCCCTCGTCGTCGCCGACGTCGCGCTGCCCGGGATCGACGGCATCGAGCTGCTGCGCGCGCTGCGCACCGACACCCGCACGGCGGGCGTGCCGGTGGTGCTGCTGTCGTCGCGGGCCGGTGAGGAGGCCGCGGTCGAGGGCTTCGCCGCCGGCGCCGACGACTACCTGGTCAAACCGTTCTCCTCGCGCGAGCTGCTGGCCCGGGTCGCCAACCACCTGCAGCTCGGCCGGGTCCGCCGGGCCGCGGAGCTGCAGTTCCGGGCGATGGCCGACTCCACGCCTGCGCTGATCTGGGTGGACGACCCGGGCGGGCACCGGGTGTTCGTCAACCGCGGGTGGCTGGACTTCACCGGGGCCGGCGACCCGGTCGGCGAGCTGGGGCTGGACTGGCGCCGCCGGATCCATCCCGACGACCGCGAGCGCTACCTGTCGGTGACCTCGGCCGCGGCACGCTCGTCGGCGCCGTTCGAGGTGGAGTACCGCCTGCTCAACGGGCAGGGCCGGTTCTGCTGGGTACTCGACCGCGGTGCACCGGTCGGCGACTCCGAGCGCTCCGCCGGCTACGTCGGTGGCTGCCTGGACATCGACGCCCAGCACCGCGAGCAGCGCCGGCACCGGATCTACTCCGAGGTCGGCGAGTCCCTGGAACGCGAGATCACCCGCACCGGACGGACCGACCAGCTCGCGCGGGCCGTCGTCGACGAGGGGCTGGCCGACGTCGCGCTCGTGCACGAGGCCGCGCCCGACGAGCCGATGGGCACGCTCGCCGTCGCGGCCGCCCAGCCGTCACGGGAGTCCGCGCTGTGGCAGCTCGGCCCGCTGATGCCGATCGACGGGCCGGCCGGGCACCAGCCGATCGGGCCGGACCGGCTGGCCGCCGTCCTCGAAGGCCTGCCAGCCGAGCAGCGCGACGTGTGGGATCGGTTGCGGGTCCGCTCCGTGCTCGTCGTGCCGCTGCCCGCGCGGGGGCGCACCAGCGCCCGGCTGACCGTGGCGCGCTGCGACCCGGGCGAGGACTACACCGCCGACGACCTCGACCTGGTCTCCGAGATCGGGCGACGTGCCGGGCTCGCGGTGGACAACGCCCGGCTGCTGGAGCAGGAGCGCGCCTCGGCGCAGCGGCTCGGCCTGATGCACCGGGGCACCGCGCAGATGTCCGCGGCGGCCACCCCGGGCGAGGTCGCGGCGATCGCGGCCGACCACATCGTCGAGCTGCTCGACGCGGACTACGCCGGGGTGTGGCAGCTGCGCGGGGAGTGGCTGCGCGCGCTGACCGGGTACGGGTGGGACGACGGTCTGTGGCGCCGCGCCGGGCGGCTGCCCACCGACTCGTCGACGGCCTTCGGCGACGTCCTGCGCGACCGCGAGCCGATGTGGATGTCCACCGGGTCCGAGTGGGCGGCCCGCTACCCGGCGCAGATCGGCCTGGTGCCGGAGCAGTCGCAGACGCTCGGCTACATGCCGCTGGTCGCCGGTGGCCGCTCGCTGGGGGTGCTGGCGGTCGGGTTCGCGCGACCGCGCCGGCTCTCCGACGCGGAGCGGGAGGCAGCGGTGGCCGTCGCCGAGCTGGCCGCGCAGGCACTCGACCGGGCGTCGATGCTCGACGTGGAGACCGAGGCCCGGCGGATGGCCGAGCGGCTCGGCGCGATCGCGGCGGCGCTGTCGCGGGCGACCGACCTGGAGTCGGTCGCGGAGGTGATCGTCGAGCACGGCCGCTCCTCGGTGCAGGCCGACGCCGTCGTGCTGCTGGCGGTCGACGACGCCGGCGCACCGGCCCCGCTCGCCTCCGACGGCTGGCCGGACGACCCCGCCCGGGCCGAGGGCGGCACGCCCGGCCGCGGTCACCCGCTGAACAGGGCGGTGACCACCGGCGAACCGATCTGGAACGCCGAGGCGCCCCGGGGTCAGGCCTACCCGGTGCAGACCGCGGTGCCGCTGATGGTGGCCGCCCGCCCGATCGGCGTGCTCGGGTTCCGCTTCGGCTCGGACCCGACCTGGACCGCCGAGCAGCGCAGCTTCGTGCAGACCCTGGCCAGCCAGTGCGCCCAGGCGATCGTGCGGGCCCAGCTGCACCAGGCCGAGCACGAGGTCGCGGTGACCCTGCAGCGCAGCCTGCTCCCGCAGAGCCTGCCCGAGCTGGACCGGATGTCGCTGGCCACCCGCTACCGGCCGGGTACCCAGGGCACCGAGGCCGGCGGCGACTGGTTCGACGTGCTGGCCCTCGACGACGGGCGGGTCGCGCTGGTGGTCGGCGACGTCGTCGGGCGCGGGCCGTCGGCCGCGGCCGTGATGGGCCAGCTGCGCAGCGCCGTCGCGGCGAACCTGGTCAACGGCCAGTCCCCGGCCGGCGCGCTGGAGCAGCTCGACCACTTCGCGCTGCGGGTCACCGGCGCGATGGCCAGCACCGTCGCCGTCGTGGTGATCGACTGTGAGATCGGCGATCTCTGCTACGCCAGCGCCGGGCACCCGCCGCCGCTGCTGGCCGGGCCGGGCGGCGTCCGCACCCTGGACCAGGGCCGCGGGGTGCCGCTGGGCATCTCCGGGCGGCCGTCGTTCCAGGAGGCCTCGGACCGGATCGAGCCCGGCGAGACGATCCTGCTCTGCTCGGACGGGCTCTTCGAGCGCCGCGACGAGGTCATCGACGACGGGCTGGCCCGTCTCGCCGCCGCGTTCGGCGACCTGTCCGGATCACAGCCCCGGGACATGGCCGACGCGCTGCTGACCCGGATGTCCGAGGGCGCGGACACGATCCCGGACGACACCGTCGTCCTCGTCGCCCGCAGGATGCCGGCGGCGCTGAGCCTCGAGCTCGACGCCGACCCGACCCGGCTGTCCCCGCTGCGGCGCACGATCGGGGCGTGGTGCGACGCCTGCGGGATGGGCCAGGACGCGCGCAGCGACCTGCAGCTCACCGTCGGCGAGGCCGTCACGAACGCGATCGAGCACGCCTACCTGGGCGGCCCGGGACCGGACGGGACGCCGGGGGTGGCGCTCGAGCTGGCCCTGCGCTCGGACGGGTCGGTCGAGGTCCGCGTCGCCGACCGCGGTCGCTGGCGCCCTCCGCCTGCCGACCCCGGATACCGGGGACGCGGGATCGCGCTGATCCGCGAGCTCGCCGAGCACCTGGTCGTCGAACCGTCGGACGAGGGCACCTCGGTGCGTTTCCGGCTCCCCTCGATCCCGGTCGAGGTCGGGAAGCCGGGTGGGGGGCCGCCGGTGGAGTTCGTGGCCGGCGAGCCGGAGCCGGAGCGAGCGGAGCCGGACGGGGACGCCGCGGCGCGGGCCGACCCGACGCGGCTGCGGGCCGCGCCGGACCCGCACGGTGTCCGGATCACCGTCGTCGGCGACCTGGACCTGCAGGGGGTGGCCGCGATCCGCGCGGCGCTGATGGGCCATCTCGGCGGCGGCCTCCCGGTGACGCTGAACCTGAGCCGGGACGCGTTCGTCAGCAGCGCCGGGATCGCCCTGCTCTCCGAGGTGTCGCGGCGGGTGCGCGACGAGGGCACGACGCTGTCGCTGGTGGCCCCGGCCGGCAGCCAGGCCCGCCGCGCCCTGGTCCTGTCCGGACTGGACTCGGTGATCGGGCTCTCCGACGACGCGTGAGGTGCTGCGCGAGCTGTCCGGACAGCGTCCGTCGCCGCACCCGCTCCTCCCGTGCGCTGGACGGGCGATTGAGATCAGCGCAGGAGATATGATGATATGGCGACGTGGTTCTCGCGTGGTTTCTCGGCCCCATCTGGGAGTCGCGTCGTGCTGACCACTTCGACCAGGCCTGTCGACCGAGCTGAGTCCCCGACCCGCTCGTTTCCGACCGTGTACTGGAGAGTCCCTTCGTGTCCGCGCCCGTCCGTGCGTCCCGTCCTGCCGCTTCCGCCGCTCGATCCACCTCCCGCCGGGGCACCGTCCGGCCGCTCCGTTCCACCGCCCCGACGCCTCATGACCTCGACGACCTGCGTGAGCTGACCCGCGAGATCGCCGCCGAGGTCCGCGCCGGGCAGCACGAGGTGGTGATCGACCCGGAGCGCCGTTGGTACCGGCTGCTGCGCAGCGACGGCCTGCTCGACGTATGGCTGATCAGCTGGGCCACCGAGCAGATCGCCGAGCTGCACGACCACGCCGGGTCCCTCGGCGCGATGACGGTCGTGTCCGGCGCCCTGACCGAGCGCCGCTGGACCGCGACCGGCGGGCTGCGCACCCGCACGCTGCGCGCCGAGCGCGGCGCGGGCTTCCCGCTCGGGCACGTGCACGACGTGGCCAACCCGGCCCGCGAGCCGGCGGTCAGCGTGCACGCCTACTCGCCGCCGCTCTCGGCGATGTCCTACTACGACGTGGAGAACGTTCCCGGCGGAGCCGGTCAGCAACGGCTGCGCAGGCTGCGCACCGAGCTGGTCGAGGCCGGACAGGGCGTCGGATGAGCACCGTCGCCGACCTGCTGGCCGCCGCCCGCGCCCGCCTGGACCGTCCGGACCCCGTCCGGGCCGCCGAGCTGGCCGAGCGCGGCGCGATCCTGGTCGACACCCGCCCGGGCTGGCAGCGCGCCGAGGAGGGCTCGCTGCCCGGCGCGCTGGTCATCGAGCGCAACCACCTGGAGTGGCGTCTGGACCCGGCCTCGGACGCCCGGATCCCGGAGGCGGTCGACCACGACGTCACCTGGATACTGTTCTGCTCCGAGGGCTACAGCTCCAGCCTCGCCGCGGCGTCGCTGCAGGACCTGGGCCTGCGCAACGCCACCGACGTCGACGGCGGCTTCCGCGCCTGGAAGGCCGCCGGCCTGCCTACCGCGCCGGGCTGACCGGCTCCGGGCCCCGCCCGTCGAGATAGCCGACGACGAGCGCGGTGAGCTCGTCGACGATCTCGTCCCGGTCGACCGGAGGCGCCTCCAGCACGTAGCTGATCGTGACGTGCTCGACGGTGCGCACCACGATCCAGGCCACCGCACCCACCGGGCGTCCGCCTGCGGCGCCCGGCCGGGCGCGCAGGGCGGTGGCGGCCAGCTCGTCGATCCGGCGGGCGAACCGGGTCCGCCGGTCCGCCCCGTCCCGCGGCAGCTGTTCGACCAGCACCCGGAGCAGGCCGGGGTGCTCGCCGAACGCGTCCAGCAGCGCGACGAGGGTGCGCCGGACCGACTCCGGCGCGCCGGGGGCGTCGAGGGTGTCCAGGAACGCGCGCGCGATGCGAGCCTCCAGGCCGTCGACGTAGCGGTCGAGGACCTCGGCCAGCACCGCGTCCTTGTCCGGGAAGTACTGGTAGAGCGAGCCCGGGCTGATCCCGGCGGCCTCGGCTACCCGGTTCGTGGACGCGCCCTCGTAGCCGCGATCGAGCAGCACGGCGCGCCCGGCGTCGAGGATGCGCTCGACCATCGCACGGGACCGGTCCTGGCGGGGTTCGCGCCGCGTGCGGGGCCTGCGGGTCATCGCGGCGAGTCGTCCGCGAACGCGAATTGAACGCGAGTGATCGCTCGTGTCAGCATCGGTGTCATGGTCGCACAGCCGATGGAACCGCAGGTCGCAGCGCCGAGGTACCCGCGCCGATTCCGCGCGGCACCGGCCCGCAACGAGCGGATCGCGCGCCCGCTGCGCCTGCTCGGCAGGGTCGGCACACCGGACCCCGTCCAGGAGGACCTGCTCGGACGCCGGATGTTCGCCCGGGACGAGACCGGCGCCGCGCTGGTCGCGGCGATGGGCCGGGACCGGCCCGCGGCGCAGCGGGTCACGATGGGCGCGCTGCGGACGGCCCTGGCGCAGGGCGTGGACGCCGTGCCGGACGCGCCGCCCGCGCTGCGGGAGTTCTTCGCCGTCGTCGACGCCGAGCCGGACTGGCTCGACCGCGACCTGCTGGAGCGTGGCGGGCGGGCGATCCGCCGGTTCGGCCGCACCGCCGACGACGTGCTGCTGCAGCTCTCGCTGATCGGTGGCTACCGCTACGGCGGCCCGACCGAGCTGCTGGTGGCCACCGGCGGCCTCACCGGTGCCTCGGCCATGCGCCGCCTGGCCGAGACCCGGCAGTGGGCGCGCGCGGTGAGCGCGCCCGGCGGAATGCGCCGCGACGGTGAGGGCTTCCGGCTCACCGTGCACGTGCGGGCGATGCACGCCCTGGTCGACCAGCGCTTCGAGACCAACGGCCGGTGGGACACCGAGCGGTGGGGGCTGCCGGTCAACCGCTCGGACACCGCGGGCACCCTCGGGCTGTTCAACAGCACCCTGCTGCTCGGGGTGCGGCTGCTCGGCGTCGTGGTGACCCCGCAGGAGTCCCGGGCGGTGATGCACCTGTGGAGGTACGTGGGGTGGCTGCTGGGGGTCGACGAGGACTGGCTCTTCGACACCGAGCGGGAGCAGAACGCGTTCAACTACCACCTGCTGCGGGTGCAGGACACGGTGACGCCCGCCGGTGCCGAGCTCGCCACGGCCCTGGTCGACGGCGAGCTCACGCTCGAGCGCGGCCGGTTCTCCGCCCTGCGCGGGCGCTACGCGCGCCTGCGGCTGCTGTCCATGCTGCGCTTCTTCCTGGGCGCGCAGGGCATGCGCGACCTGGGTCTTCCGGTGACACCGCCGTGGGCCGTCCCGCCCACCGTGGTGCGCAACCTGCTGCGCAGCGGACTGCTGGGACGCACCCGGGCGGGCCGTCGGCGGCTGGAGCGCACCGGTGACGCGGCCGTCGCGCGGGAGCTGGCGCTGCGCCGGGGCGACGCACCGGCCGGCGTCGCCCCGCTGCCGGACTGAGCAGCCGGCTCAGGTGAAGGCGCTGATGCCGGTCACGTCGCGGCCGACGATCAGAGTCTGGATCGTCTCGGTGCCCTCGAACGTGTGGATCGCCTCGATGTCGGCCCAGTGCCGCACGACGTGGTGCTCGAGCAGGATGCCGTTGCCGCCCAGCAGGTCACGTGCCTCGGACAGGATCGACCGCGCGGTGGACGTGTTGTTCATCTTGGCGAGCCCGGCGATGGTCGGGGAGAGCTTCCCGGCGTCGGCCAGGCGCCCGATCTGCATGCAGTAGAGCTGCATGCCGGTCAGGTCGGCGAGCATCTTCACCAGCCGCTGCTGCACGATCTGGAACGACGCCAGCGGCTTGCCGAACTGGGTGCGTTCCTTCGCGTAGCGCAGCGCGGCGTCGTAGCCGGCCGTCGCGTGCCCGAGCGCCATCCACGCGCAGATCCCGCGGGTGTTGGCCAGCACGCGACCGCAGTCGGCGAACGAGCGGGCGAACTCGAGCCGGTTCTCGTCCGGCACCCGGACGTCGCGCAGCTCGATGTCGGCCTGCCACAGCGCGCGCAGCGACACCTTGCCCGGGATGACGGTGGCCGTGTACCCCTGCGCCGGGGTCTCCACGACGAACCCGAGCACCTCGCCGGAGTCGGTGTCCCGGGCCCAGACGATCACCAGGTCGGCGACGCTGCCGTTGCCGATCCAGCGCTTCGATCCGTTGATCACCCAGTGGTCGCCCTCGCGCCGTGCGGTGGTCTCCAGCGCGATCGAGTCGGACCCGTGGTCGGGCTCGGTGAGGGCGAACGCACCCAGCTTGTCCATCGTCGACATGGCGGGCAGCCAGCGTTGCTTCTGCTCCTCGGACCCGCACATCGCGATCGACTGCATGGCCAGGCCCGAGTGCACCCCGAGGAACGTGCCCAGCGACCCGTCCCCGCGGTGCAGCTCCATGTGCACCAGCCCGACCGAGAGCGGGCTCATCCCGGCCGCCCCGTATCCGACGATGTCGTCGCCGACGATGTCGAGCTCGCCGAGGCGCCGGAACAGGTGCCAGGGCAGCTCGGCCGAGTCCCAGTACCGGTTGATGTCCGGCAGGACCTCGTGGTCGACGAACTTGCGCACGTTCATGAACCGCTGCCACTGCTCGTCGGTGAACTGGTCCTGCACCGAGAAGAAGTCGGTGCCCAGAGCCTCGCCGAGCTCGGTGTACGGGGTGGTCACGGGAGCTCCTCAGGAGTTGCGGAGCCTGATCCTGACATTCCCGGCGCCCGAGCGCCCTCCTTGCGGCGCCGGCGTGCCTCAGGGGCCGGTCGGGCGCGGTTGTCGGGTGGCCGAGGTGAGCTGGCTCGCCCGCTGATAGGAGACGTGCAGCACTCGCCCCAACTCGCGTACCGACATCCCGGTCCGCTTCAGCTCGAGCGCCGCCGACCGAAGCTCGGCTGCTGCCTCGGCCCGCGCTGTCAGCTCCGCCGACCGCGCACGCTCGACACGATCGAGCTTGTGGCGCACCGACTCCGGTAGCTCCACCGTGACGTCGATGTCGAAACCGGCCGCGTCCTGCCCGGTCATCACCGCGACGAGGTCGCGTGCCATCGTCTCGATCTCATCGACCGAGCGGGCCTGCGTGTACCGCTGCACCTCCGGGACGTGGACGAGCCAGAACCCCCCGTCCCGCGTGGCGTGCGCGGCGGGCCGAGGCCGCTCGCATCGCCTACGCCTTCACGAGACAGAACGGGTGCCCGACCGGGTCGAGGTAGACGCGGAAGTTGTCCGGCATCGGCTGGACGTCGTGCTTGCGGGCGCCGAGGGCGAGCAGGGCCCGCTCGCCCTCGTCGAGATCGGGGACGTCGAAGTCGGGATGGGCCTGCTGCGGGTGCTCCTGGCCGGGCCACTCCGGTGCCCGGAACCCGTCGACCTTCTGGAAGGCCAGCGTCGCGCCGGCGCCGCCGGTGTCGAGCTGGACCCACTCGTCGTGGTCCTGCGGCGCCGGCGGCCAGCCGGTGACCGCGGAGTAGAACCGCGCCAGCTCCAGGGGGTCCGGGCAGTCGAGGGCGAACAGGGCGAACGTGGCGATGCGGGTGCTCATGGGTCGACGGTAGAACGCGACACCGACATTTCGAGGAAGATCCTCAGCGAGGAAGATCGTCGATGGCCCGCCGGACCCGCTTGACCGACACGGGGTAGCGGGTCCGCATCGGGTGCGCGTACAGCGAGACCCGCAGCTCCTCGATCATCCAACCGATCTCGCGCAGCTCCGGTGAGGGTTCGAACCCGGTCGGCAGCTCGGCGAGCAGCTCGTCGTACTCGTCGGCGACGCTGCGCACCTCGGCCGTCCACTGTCCGTCCCGCTCGGCGCCGTTGCGGAGCTTGTCCAGCCGTACCTCGACCGCCTGCAGGTAGCGCTTCACGTCGCCGAGCCTCGTCGCCCCGGCCTCGGTGACGAAACCCGGCCCGACCAGCCGCTCCAGCTGCGCCACGACGTCGGCAACCCCGGCCCGCACCAGCGGGCCCTTCAGGTCGGAGAGCTGACGCTGCACCCGGTGCCACACCTCGAGCACTCCGCGGACCGCGCCGAGCACCTCGAGCGTGGTCGCGCCCAGGCGCATCCGCAGCAGCTCGGACAACCGCGCGAACTGCGTCTCGTCCCAGGCGGGGCCGCCGCCGCGGGTGACGAGATGGTCGGCGGCGGCGCTCACGCAGTCGGTGAGCATCGCGTCGACGGAACCGTGCGGGTTGCGCGAGAGCGTGAGCTTCTCGGCGTTGCTCAGGCCGCGCTGCACCTGCTTGACCGGCGACGGTGCACCGAGCAGCAGCAGCCGTCGCAGCCCGCGCCGGTGCGCCGGGTCACGCTCGGCGGCCGTCGCGAACACCCGGACGTCGACCGTCTTCCCGCGGTCCACGAGTCCTGGATAGCCGGTGACGACGTGGTCGCCGCGCCGGATCGGATGCTCGCGCGGCAGGTCGCCGATCGACCACGTGGTCAGCCCGGTCCGCTCGATGTCGGTGCCGGCGGCGGCCAGCTCCCGGCGGACCTGCGGGGCCAGCTGCACACGCAGGGCCTCCAGGTCGGTGCCTCTGGCCAGCTCGTTCCCGTTCTCGTCGAGAGCGCGGAAAGTCACGGTGAGGTGTTCGGGGAGCCGTTCGAGCTCCCAGTCCTCGCGCCGGATCTCGACGTTGCGCATCCGGCCCAGCTCGCGCTCCAGGCCGTCGAGCAGGGGCTCGTCGGTCCGGTCCCGCAACCGGGCCAGTGCCGCCTTCGCATGATCGGGCGCGGGGGAGAAGTTGCGCCGCAGCGTCCGCGGCAGGGTCTTGATCAGCGCGGTGACCAGCTCCTCGCGCAGCCCGGGCACCTGCCAGGTGAACGGCGTCGGGTCGACCTGGTGCAGCGCCGCGACCGGCACGTCGACCGTCACGCCGTCGCCCTGCTGCCCCGGCTCGAACGCGTACGAGAGCGGCAGCGTCAGCCCGCCCGCGGCCAGGTGGTCCGGGTAGGCGTCGCGGTTGACCGCGCGCGCGGCCTCGGTGGCCAGCATGTCCTCGGTGTAGGCGAGCAGGTCGGGGTTGCGGCGCTGCTCCTTGCGCCACCAGGAGTCGAAGTGCCGCCCGGACACCACGCTCGCCGGGACCCGCTCGTCGTAGTACTCGTAGAGCGTGTCCTCGTCGACGACCAGGTCGCGGCGGCGGGCGCGGTGCTCGAGCTCCTCGGCGTCGTCGAGCAGCTCGCGGTTGGCGTGGAAGAACGGGTGCCGGGTCTCCCAGTCGCCCTCGACCAGCGCGTGGCGCAGGAACAGCTCGCGCGAGACCTCGGGGTCGATCCGGCCGTAGTCGACGGCCCGGTCGGAGACCAGCGGGATGCCGTGCAGCGTCACCCGCTCGGTTGCGACGGCCGACGCGCGCTTGCGTGACCAGCGCGGTTCCGAATACGTCTTCCTGACGAGATGTTGTGCGAGCGGCTCGATCCAGTCCGGGTCGACCGGCGCGACCGTGCGGGCCCAGAGCCGCGTCGTCTCGACCAGCTCGGCGGCCATCGCCCAGCGCGGCGGTTTGCGCGCCAGCGACGAGCCGGGCCAGATCGCGAACTTCGCCCCGCGGGCACCGAGGTACTCCTTGAGTCCGCGACGCTCCCCCTTCGATCTGTCGGCGGGGTCCTTGCGGTCCTTCTTCTCCGCGGCCGGGTCGAGCAGTCCGACCTGGGACAGCAGCCCGGACAGCAGCGCCTGGTGGATCTTGTCCGCGCTCTCCGCCCAATCGGCGCTCGCGTCGTTCGCGCTCATCCCCGCCCCGCGGGCGGCCTGACGGAGCTGACCGTGCAGGTCCCACCACTCGCGCACGCGCAGGTAGTGCAGGAAGTCGTCCCGGATCTCGCGGCGGAACTTGCTGCCGCTCAGGGCGTCCCGGCGCTCGTTCAGGTGGTCCCAGAGGCGCAGGTAGGCCAGGAAGTCGGAGCCGTCGACGGAGAACCGTGCGTGCTTGGCGTCCGCGGCCTGACGCTGTTCGACGGGCCGTTCGCGCGGGTCCTGCACGCTCAGCGCGGCCGTGATGACCAGCACCTCGCGCAGGCAGCCGACCCGGTTCGCCTCGACCAGCATCCGGCCCAGGCGCGGGTCCACCGGCAGTCGGGACAGTGCCTGACCGACCGCCGTCAGCGACGTCTTTCCCGCCTCCGTGCTGCTGGTTCGACCGGCGGCCGCCGGGCTCACGGCGCCGAGCTCGTGAAGCAGCGCCAGCCCGTCGTCGATCGATCGCCGGTCCGGGGGCTCGACGAACGGGAACGCCGAGATCTCGCCGAGGTCCAGCGCGATCATCTGCAGGACGACCGAGGCCAGGTTGGTGCGCAGGATCTCCGGATCGGTGAACTCGGGGCGGGCGTCGAAGTCGTCCTCGGCGTAGAGGCGGATCGCGATGCCGTCGCTGGTCCGCCCGCAGCGGCCGGCGCGCTGGTTCGCGCTGGCCTGCGAGATCTTCTCGATCGGCAGCCGCTGCACCTTGAGCCGGCGCGAGTAGCGCGAGATCCGGGCGGTGCCGGTGTCGACGACGTAGCGGATCCCGGGCACGGTCAACGACGTCTCGGCGACGTTCGTGGCCAGCACGACCCGGTTGCCGGTGTGGGCCTGCCAGACCCGCTGCTGCTCGGCCGTGGACAGACGTGCGTACAACGGCAGGATCTCGGTGTTGCGGAAGTTGCGGCGTTCCAGCGCGTCGGCCGTGTCGCGGATCTCCCGCTCGCCGGGCAGGAACACCAGCACGTCGCCCGGACCCTCGCGCTGCAGCTCCGCGACGGCGTCACCGATCGCGTCGAGCTCCTCGCGGTCCGGGTCGGCGTCCGGATCGTCCGGGTCGACGACGGGCCGGTACCGCACCTCGACCGGGTAGGTCCGCCCCGACACCTCGACGATCGGTGCCGGCTGCTCCGGGGTGCCGAAGTGCGTCGCGAAGCGCTCCGGGTCGATCGTCGCCGAGGTGATGACGACCTTGAGATCCGGACGGCGGGGGAGCAGCCGGGTCAGGTAGCCGAGGATGAAGTCGATGTTGAGGCTGCGCTCGTGCGCCTCGTCGATGATCAGCGTGTCGTAGCGGGTGAGGTCCTTGTCGCCGGCCAGCTCGGCCAGCAGGATCCCGTCGGTCATGAGCTTGACCAGGGTGGACTCGCCGACCTGGTCGGTGAACCGC
Organism: Pseudonocardia sp. KRD291; assembly: GCF_019263595.1. Taxonomy (GTDB): domain Bacteria; phylum Actinomycetota; class Actinomycetes; order Mycobacteriales; family Pseudonocardiaceae; genus Pseudonocardia. Next base: position 16,816 of record NZ_JADQDD010000115.1, read on the forward strand.
ACCTTCCAGCCGACCGCGCCGCCGAGCTCGACGCCCAGCTCCTCGGCGATCCGGGCCGCGACCGTGCGCGCGGCCAGGCGCCGCGGCTGGGTGTGGCCGATCATGCCGTGCACGCCGCGGCCGAGCTCCAGGCAGATCTTGGGCAGCTGGGTGGTCTTCCCGGAGCCGGTCTCGCCGGCGACGATCACGACCTGGTTGTCCCGGATCGCGTCGGCGATCTCCTCGCGGCGCGCGCTGACCGGCAGCGTGGGCGGGTAGGTGATCGTCGGGAACGCCTCGCGGCGGCGCTGCAGCCGGTGCTCGGCGGAGGTCACCGACTGCGCGACGCGGTGCTGGGCGCGACCGTCGCGGGCGCGGCGCAGGCGGTGCCGAAGCCGCTGCGCCTCGGCGGGGCCCAGCGCGTCGATCCGCTCGCCGAGAGCCTGCAGCTCCGCAGGCCCGAGCTCGGGCTCGTCCGGTGCGGCTGCCTCCCGCTCCGGTGCACGAACGGGGCTCTC
>NZ_JADQDD010000116.1 GCF_019263595.1 Pseudonocardia sp. KRD291
CGTCCAACTCCAGGGTGGGGCCGGTGACGCCGGCGCCCAGCCCGGCACCGTGCGCCCAGCCCGGCACCGCGCGCGGCCGGAAGGGCATCGCGCGAGGCGACGACGAGCGCTCGTCCGCGGCGACACGACAGGATCGGCGGGATCGGCGGGATCCTCGAGGTCACGACGGCCTACGGCCGGAGCCTCTCCCGGCCCGAGCGAGCCGCGCTCGGCCGTCACGGCTCCGGCGCCCCGCCGATCGGACGTCCCGGGCTCCCTCGCTCACCAGGAGGTCCCGAAGGGTCCGCTCGCTCACCATGAGGGTCCCGAAGGGTCCCCTCAACTCACCAGGAGGTCCCGGACGGACGGGCCCCGGGGGCGCGACGCGACGGAGCCGCGCCCGGATCGGGCGCGGCTCCGTGGTGGGACGGCGGTGCGTGGGCTCAGTTGGTGCCGGTCTGACCCTGCTGCGGGTTGGCCTGCGGCGAGGCGGGCGTCTGCTGGGTGGGCTGCTCGGCGGGCGAGCCCGCGCCGACGGCCGGGGTGGGCTGGCCCTGCCCGACCTGCCCGGCGACCGGGCGGCCCTCCATCGACGCGCGGATCTGGTCGAGTCGGTTGGACCCGGCCATGTCCGTGGTCGCCTGCTGGACCTCCAGCATCCGGCCCTGGACCGAGTTCTGCGCCAGGTCGGCGGAGCCGAGCGCGTTCGCGTAGCGCTTCTCGATCTTGTCCCGGACCTCGTCCAGGGACGGCGCGTTGCCCGGCGCGGACAGCTCGCTCATGCTCTGCAGCGACTTCGCCGCCTGCTCCTGCATCTTCGCCTGCTCGAGCTGGCTGAGCAGCTTCGTGCGCTCGCCGATCTTCTGCTGGAGCATCATCGAGTTCCGCTCGACGGCCTTCTTGGCCTGCTCCGCCGCGCCGATCGACTGGTCGTGCAGCGTCTTGAGGTCCTCGACGTTCTGCTCGGCGGTGACCAGCTGCGTCGCCGTGGCCTGCGCGGCCTGCTCGTACTGCTGCGCCTTGTTCTCGTCACCCTGGGCGCGCGCCTGGTCGGCGAGCACCAGCGCCTGGCGCGCCGAGGACTGGAGCTTCTCGATCTCCCCCAGCTGCCGGTTCAGCTTCATCTCCAGCTGGCGCTGGTTGCCGATGACGGCCGCCGCCTGCTGGGAGAGCTGCTGGTGCTGACGCTGCGCATCCTCGATGGCCTGCTGGATCTGGACCTTCGGGTCCGCGTGCTCGTCCACCTTCGACGAGAACAGGGCTGACAGATAGCTGAAGAACTTCGTGAATCCGTTGGCCATCTGGTCCGCCTACCTCCGCGTGCGACATCGCTGGACAGCGTTCCCCATCTCAGGACCCGCTGTTCGGGCTACACCGACTCGGCCGACCCCGCGTTCCCCCCGCGGTCGCCGCGCACCGCTCCGGCCTCACCCATCCTGTCACCGGGTACTACGCCGGTGCCAGTGAGGTCCGACAATATCGTCGCAGCGTGGCCCGCGGGTGTGCGGGGGCGAGCCGGCGACGGGCGTGATCACGCCGCGCGGACGCTCGCGACCGGGCTGTTCGTGGCCGGGGCGTTCGCGGCGCCGGACCCGACCGCCGGCGCACCCGCCGGACGGCCGGCCAGGCGCAGCTCGGCGTGCCGCTGCCCGATCGGGACCAGCACCTCGTCGGCGCGTGTCCCGAAACCGGCCGGGGCGGCCTGCTCCAGGGCCATCTCCGCGGCCACCTCGGCCAGCAGCTCGGCCACCGTGACGTCGAGCGCCTCGCAGATCGACGCGAGCAGCTCGCTGGAGGGCTCCTTGCGGCCGCGTTCGACCTCCGAGAGGTAACCGAGGCTCACCCGCGCCGCCCGCGAGATGTCGCGCAGCGTCCGCCGGCGCGCCGTGCGCGACCGCCGCAGACCACTGCCGATCGCTTCCCGCAGCAGCATGTGTCCTCCTGGAGTCCGTGCTCCCGGGACGGGCCCGGGCCCGTGCCCGACACCGCTCCCCCGGTACCGCCACCGTACCGACTCGGTCCCGCTCCCGTCCCCGCCGACACCACCGGTCCCGTCCGCCCACGGCGAACACCCACCGGCCGCGCAGACGGCCCGGGTCGGGCACCTCAGCGACGCGCGACCCGGGCCCGCAGCGCCTGCACCACGTAGTCGACGCCGGTGACCACGGTCAGCACCAGGGCGATCACCAGCACCACCCACTGGACGACGAGCATCAGCGGCGCGACCGAGGGCAGCAGCATCGGCAGCGGCAGCAGGAACAGCCCGATCGCCAGCGTCTGCGCGGCCGTCTTCGCCTTGCCGCCGCGGCTGGCCGGGATCACCCCGTGGCGCAGCACGACCAGGCGCAGCGCGGTCACCCCGAGCTCCCGGCCCATGATCACGATCGTGATCCACCAGGGCACCAGGCCCAGCACCGAGAGCCCGATCAGCGCGGCACCGGTCAGGGCCTTGTCCGCGATCGGGTCGGCCAGCGCGCCGAACCAGGTGACCAGGCCCCGGCTGCGGGCCAGCTGCCCGTCGAGGCGGTCGGTGAACGCGGCGACGGCGAACACCAGGAAGGCGGCCAGACGCCAGTCCACGTCGCGCCCGCCGGCGGTGAACAGCACCACCACGAACACCGGGACCAGCAGGATCCTGACCACCGTCAGGACGTTGGCGATGTTGAGCAGCGGCGCCGTCCCGGTCGCCGGTGCCGTCGAGCCGTCGGCCCGGCCCGCCGGCGTGCTGCTGCTCACGGCTCCTCCGTGGGGAGGAGCGCGTCGTCGCTCACCCGGCCACCGCCGCGGCGACCGGCTCGCCGGCCCCGCGCGGCAGCACCTCGATCGCCTCGACCAGGAGGTCCACGCCCTCGGAGTCCACGACGCGCGCCCGGACGAGGTCACCGATCGCCAGGCTCTCGACGTCCGGGCCGTCGCCGGCGACGAACACGCACTCGCCGTCGGCGTCCGGGCCCTGGTGCGCGGCCCGGCCGGCGCAGTCGTCCTCGTCCGAGGACGGCGTCTCCACCAGCACGATCACCTCGGTGCCGACGCGTTCCTCGGCCCGCTGGGTCATCAGCTCGTCGGCGAGGGAGGAGATCCGCGAGACCCGCGCCGCGACGACGTCGGCGGGCAGCTTGCCCTCGAGCTTCTCGGCCTCGGTCCCGTCCTCGTCGGAGTAGCCGAACACGCCGATCGCGTCCAGACGGGCGCCGGTCAGGAACGCCTCCAGCTCGGCCAGCTCGTCCTCGGTCTCGCCCGGGAAGCCGACGATCACGTTGCTGCGGATCCCGGCCTCGGGGGCCAGCTCCCGGATCCGGGCGCACAGGTCCAGGAAGTCGGTGCGCGAGCCGAACCGGCGCATCCGGCGCAGCACGGTGGCGCTGGCGTGCTGGAACGACAGGTCGAAGTACGGCGCGATGCCCGGCGTACCGGCGATCGCGGCCAGCAGGTCCGGGCGCATCTCGGCCGGCTGCAGGTAGCTGACCCGCACCCGTTCGACGCCCTCGGTCGTGCCCAGGCGGGGCAGCAGGTCGACCAGGGCGCGGGTGCCGCCGGGCAGGTCCTTGCCGTAGGACGTCGAGTTCTCGCTGACCAGCACGAGCTCGGACGCGCCCTGCGAGGCCAGCCACGCCGCCTCGCCGAGCACGTCGGCGGGCGCGCGGGAGACGAAGCTGCCGCGGAACGACGGGATCGCGCAGAACGTGCAGCGCCGGTCACAGCCGGACGCGAGCTTGAGCGAGGCGACCGGGCCGTCGTCCAGGCGGCGCCGACCGGTACCGACCGCGCCGAGGTCGGGCACCCAGTCGTGGCCGGGGACCGAGACGTCCGCACTGGCCGCGGGCCGCTGCACCGGGGAGATCGGCAACAGGGTGCGCCGGTCCACCGGGTCGTGCGGGGCCGGGGCGTGCCCGCCGAGGACGTCGCCGAGGCGTGCGGCGAGCTCCGGGTAGTCGTCGAAGCCGAGCACGGCGTCGGCCTCGGGCAGGTCCTTGGCCAGCTCGGCGCCGTAGCGCTCGGCCAGGCAGCCCACGGCGACGACCTTCGCGCCGGCCGGGCGGGCCACGTCGGAGGCGGCGAGCACGGTGTCGATCGAGTCCTTCTTCGCCTGCTCGACGAAACCGCAGGTGTTGACCAGGATCACGTCCGGCGATCCGGACTCCGCGTCGACCAGCTCCCAGCCGCTGCCGGAGAGCCGTCCGGCCATCTCCTCGGAGTCGACCTCGTTGCGCGCGCAGCCCAGGGTGAGCAGGGCCGCGCGCCGTGGCGCGCCGTGGGTAGCAGGAGTGGACACGGCCATAGGGTAGACGCCGCCCGCGGCCCGCGAGTGGGCCCGTCTACCCTCGGCGGTCGTGTCAGCTGCCGGACCCGCCGTCACCGTCCGCCGTGCCCGTACCCCCGATGTGCGCGCCATCCGCGACCTGGTCGACGCCTACGCGGGCCGGGTACTGCTGGCGAAGGAGACCGTCACCCTCTACGAGGCGGTGCCGGAGTTCCTGGTCGCCGAGGTCGACGGGCGGGTCGTCGGCTGCGGTGCGCTGCACGTGCTGTGGGAGGACCTCGGCGAGATCCGGACGGTCGCGGTGCACCCGTCGGTCGTCGGGCACGGGGTCGGGCACGCGATCTGCGACGCACTCATCGCCGGCGCCCGCGACCTGGGCCTGTCCCGGCTGTTCGTGCTGACGTTCGAGAAACAGTTCTTCGCCCGCCACGGTTTCGCCGAGATCGACGGCACCCCCGTCTCGTCCGACGTGTTCGCGGCCATGCTGCGCAGCTACGACGCCGGCGTCGCGGAGTTCCTGGACCTCGCCCACGTCAAGCCGAACACCCTGGGCAACGTCCGGATGCTGCTGCGACTCTGACCCCACCGGGGCGGGAAGCCGCACTCGTGGAGCCTCCGTTCGGCGCCGCGACACGAAAGCTCCCCGAGCGGACGGGCCGGTGCCGATATCGTGGCCGGTATGGGTGCGGGGCGGGTGATCCCGGGCATCGACGTCGACGGCGCGCACCGGTGGCGGCCGTCGGCGCAGCTGCGTGAGCACGTCACCGACATCTGGGCGTGGCGGTCCGGCGCGACCGTTCCGGGGACGCACCAGGGCGTGCCCGGCGGGCACCTGACCGTCGTGCTCTGCCTCGACGGCGACATGGAGCTGCTCCGCGCCCCGGACCCCGCACGCTCCCCCGGGCGCTACGTCACATCGGTCGCCGGGCTGCACGGCTCCCCCGCGGTGCTCGCCACCGGCGCCGCTCAGACCGGGATGCAGCTGCGGCTGACCTGGCGCGGGGCACGCGAGCTGCTGGGACTCCCGGCCGGCGAGCTCAGCGGCGACGTCGTCGACCTCACGGTGCTGCTGCCCGGGATCTCCTCGGTCGTCGACCGGTTGCGCGAGGCACCGACCTGGCCGGCCCGGTTCGCGCTGCTCGACCGCGAGCTGTGCCGGGTGATCGAACGCCGGGACTCCCCCGGCGAGCCCGCGCGCGAGGTCGTGCGGGCCTGGGACGTGCTGCTGGCGACCGGGGGCAGCGCCCGGGTCGCCGACCTGGCCGGCGAGGTCGGGTGGAGCCGGCGACACCTGGGCGAACGGTTCCGCGCCGAGACCGGGCTGGGCACCAAGACCGCCGCCCGGCTGATCCGCTTCGAGCGGGCCTGCGACCTGCTCCGCTCGCCCGGACGGCCTGCGCTGGCCGACGTCGCCGCCGTCTGCGGCTACGCCGACCAGCCGCACCTGGCCCGCGACTTCCGGGACCTCGCCGGGCTCACCGCCACCGAGTGGCTGGCCGAGCGCCCGAGCTGACAGTCCTCATGACGGATCGTTGTGCGCCAGCTGCCTCCTGTAGTACTTTTGCTACATGGCGAAGCAAGAACGCAAGCGGGACGAGCCCGACTTGCACAACCGGCTCGCGGCGCTGCGCGCGGAGCGGGGCCTGAGTCGCCAGCAGCTCGCCGACGCCGTCGGTGTGCACTACCAGACCGTGGGCTACCTCGAACGCGGCGAGTACAGCCCGAGCCTCACGCTCGCGCTGCGGATCGCGGAGGTGTTCGGGCTGCCGGTGGAGGCCGTGTTCTCCCTGACGCCCTTCCGGTCGCTGTCCGAGCAGGTCTACGGAACGAGGGGGACGACATGAACGACGCATCCGCACACGCCCCGACCCGCGCCGAGCGCCGGTCCGCGCGTCTCAACGACCCGCGCTTCGACCGGTTCCGCAGCACCACCGCGCGACGGCGCCTGGTGATCGCGATGGCGGTCATGATCGCGCTGGAGGGCTTCGTCCTCGCGCTGTCCGGCCTGCTGGGCGGGGGCCCGGTCCTGGTCGTCGCCGCGAGCGCGGGGGTTCTGGTCCTGCTCGTCGGTTTCGTGCTGTGCCTGGGGACGCTGAAAGTCTCCACCCGAGGCGTCGAGGAACTCGGCCCCGACCAGCTCGACGAGCGGCAGCTACAGGTGCGCGGCGTCGTCTACGCCCAGGCCTACAAGATCGGCTCTGGCCTGTTGGTCGCGCTGCTGGCCGCCATCGTGCTGTGGTCGATGTTCGTGGGGACGAACCCACCCTCGACGGTGGTGACCGCGGTCCTGCTGGTGAGCTTCCACCTCACGATCGTCCTGCCGACGCTGGTCGCCGCCTGGCACGAACGCGTCTGAACGCCGAGGAGCGGGGCCGGTCGGGGACACCCGGTCGGCCCCGCTCCGTTTCGTCCAAGACCGGGCGCCGGTCACGCCACCATGCTGGTTCCCATGAGCGACATCCCGAGCCTCTGGCTCGCCCTGACCTGTACCGACCCCCGAGCGATGATCACGTTCCTGACCAGCGCGTTCGGCCTGTCCGAACGTGTCGTGTATGGCGACGGCGACGTCGTGCACCACGCCGAGCTGACCTGGGTCGGCCCCACCGGCCAGGTCGGCGGGATCATGCTCGGCCCGGGCGAGCCGGACTGCGGGCGCCCGCCCGGCACGTCGTCGATCCACGTCGTGGTCGACGACCCGGACGTCCGGTTCGCGAGGGCGACGGCCGCCGGCGCGAGCGTCGTGCGCGCACCGGCGGACACTGACTACGGGAGCCGGCAGTTCGTCGTCACCGACCCCGAGGGCAACCTGTGGAGCTTCGGCACCTGGTACGAGTGATCTTCCTCGGTGATTGGATCGGGGCGTGTTCCGCATCGTGCTGCACGCCCCGGAGATCCCCCCGAACACCGGCAACGTCATCCGACTGGCCGCCAACACCGGCGTCGAGCTGCACCTGGTGCGCCCGCTCGGCTTCACGCTCGAGACCCCGCAGCTGCGCCGGGCCGGCCTGGACTACCACGACCTGGCCGACGTCCGGATCCACGACGACACCGACGCGATGTGGCGGCACCTGGCCGGGCTCGCCACCGCCCCGTCGGTCTACGCGTTCACCGCGTCGGCGACGCGCCTGCACACCGACGTCGCCTACGCCGCCGGTGACGTGCTGATGTTCGGCTCGGAGTCGGTCGGCCTGCCGGCGTCGGTGCTCCACGCCGACGCGGTCACCGACCGGATCCGGCTGCCGATGCTGGCGACGTCGCGGTCGCTGAACCTGGCCAACTCCGCCGCCGTCGCGACGTTCGAGGCGTGGCGCCAGCACGGTTTCGCCGGGGCGGTCTAGCCCTGACGCACGGCCTGGACGTCGAGGGTGATCTCGATCGTCGAGCCGACCACGGGCAGGCCCTTGGCGATCGTCTGCTGCCAGTTGAGCGTGAAATGCTCGCGGTGCAGCTGGGTGGATGCGACGGCACCGATCCGTTCGCCGTTCCACTCGGCCTGCCCGAGGAACGTGGTGTCCAGGGAGACGTCGCTGGTCAGGCCGTGCAGCGTGAGGTCGCCGTCGACCGTCCACCGGTTCCCGCCGTGCGCGACGAAACGCATGCTGGAGAACCGGAGCTCGGGGAAGCGCTCCACGTCGAGGAAGTCCGGCGAGCGCAGGTGCGTGTCCCGCGCCTCGACGTTGGTGTCCACACTGGCCGCCTCGATCACGACGTCCACCGAGGACTCCTCGAACGGCTCGGTGATCCGGATCTGGCCGGAGAACCGGTTGAACCGGCCGTAGACCTTGCTCATCCCGATGTGGCGGGCGATGAAGCGCACCGACGAGTGGTCCGGGTCGATCGTGTAGAGCCCCGGGTACGGCGGGCGCAGCTCCGGGTCCTCGGTCAGGCTGACCGTGCCCATCTCGGCGTGCGACCCCCACTGGACCTCGACGCCGTCGGTGACCGGCTGGAAGCCTCCGGACTCGACCCGCACCCGGTAGCGGCCCGGCATCAGCGCGGCGGAGAACCGTCCGAACGGGTCCGCCTCGACGTGCACGACCCGGCGGTCGGCCCCGTCCAGGACGGAGATCTCGCTGCCGGGCAGCGGTCCGCCCTCGTTGTCCCGGACCTGGCCGCTGAGCACACCGCCCGTCAACGGGATCGGCACCAGAGCGTGCCGATCGGTGGCGCTACGACGGGGGCGAGCTGCGCGCCCCTTCCTCCAGAACACCGTGTGCCGACCTCCTCGGGCCCGCTCCGCGCGCGGGCATACGCGGGCCGCGGTTGTCATCGGCCCGGCACATTCTCCCACGTCGGGGGCGCTGTTCCTCACCCTCGAGCACGCGAAAACACTCACACCCCGTGGTAGCGACACTCCGTCGGGTGATCGCGGGCGGACCGTCCGCGACCCTGCGTGCTCACTCCTCGGGTTCGCCGTCGGCGACGTCGCCGCCGTCGGCGGTACCGCCACCACGGATCAGGTAGAGCGCGTTCTCCAGCTCGTCCGGCTTCACCAGGACGTCGCGCGCCTTCGACCCCTCGGACGGTCCGACGATCCGGCGGGTCTCGAGCAGGTCCATCAGCCGGCCCGCCTTGGCGAACCCGACGCGGAGCTTGCGCTGCAGCATCGAGGTCGAGCCGAACTGCGAGGTCACGATCAGCTCCGCGGCCTGCAGCAGCACGTCGAGGTCGTCGCCGATGTCGGCGTCGATCTCCTTCACCTCGCCGGCCTTCTGCGCGGTGACGCCCTCGGTGTAGCTGGGCTCGGCCTGGTCCTTGGTGAACGCGACGACCTTCGAGATCTCGTCGTCGTCGATGAACGCGCCCTGCATCCGGACCGGCTTGCCGGCGCCCATCGGCAGGTAGAGCGCGTCGCCCATGCCGATCAGCTTCTCGGCGCCGGGCTGGTCCAGGATGACCCGGCTGTCGGTCAGCGACGACGTCGCGAACGCCAGCCGGGACGGCACGTTGGTCTTGATCAGGCCGGTGACCACGTCCACCGACGGACGCTGCGTCGCCAGGATCAGGTGGATGCCGGCCGCGCGGGCCTTCTGGGTGATCCGGACGATCGCGTCCTCGACGTCGCGCGGGGCGGTCATCATCAGGTCCGCGAGCTCGTCGACGATGCACATGATGTACGGGTAGGGCCGATACACCCGCTCGCTGCCGGGCGGGGCGGTGATCTCCCCGGAGCGGACCTTGCGGTTGAAGTCGTCGACGTGGCGGACCCGGTTGGCCTGCATGTCCTGGTAGCGCTGCTCCATCTCCTCCACCAGCCAGGCCAGCGCCGCGGCGGCCTTCTTCGGCTGGGTGATGATGGGCGTGATCAGGTGCGGGATGCCCTCGTAGGGCGTCAGCTCGACCATCTTCGGGTCGATCAGGATCATCCGGACCTCGTCCGGGGTGGCCCGGCTCAGCAGCGAGACCAGCATCGAGTTGACGAAGCTGGACTTGCCGGAGCCGGTGGAGCCCGCAACCAGCAGGTGCGGCATCTTCGCCAGGTTGGCCATCAGGTAGTGGCCCTCGATGTCCTTGCCCAGCCCGATCCCCATCGGGTGCTGCTCGGCGCGCGCGGAGTTCGAGCGCAGCACGTCGCCGAGGCGGACCATCTCCCGGTCGGTGTTCGGCACCTCGATGCCGACCGCGGACTTGCCCGGGATCGGGGCCAGGATCCGCACGTTGTCGTTCGCGACGGCGTAGGCGACGTTGCGGGTCAGCTGGGTGATCTTCTCGACCTTCACCGCGGGGCCGAGCTCGATCTCGTAGCGGGTGACGGTCGGGCCCCGGGTGAAGCCGGTGACCTGGGCGTCGATGTTGAACTGGTCGAGCACGCCGGTGATCGCCTCGATCATCGCGTCGTTCGCGGCGCTGCGGGTCTTCGGCGCCGGGCCGACCTCGAGCATGTCGGCCGGGGGCAGCTTGTACTCGCTCTCCCCGACCGGCTCCCGGATCGCCAGCGACATCTGCTCGCCGTCGGCGCGCGGGATCTCCTCGGCGGGCGGGGTCTCGGCGACCGGTCCGCGGGGGCGCTTCGCGGCCGGGGCCTGCTCGGGCGCGGTGGTGGCCGGGACCGCGGCGGCGGCCGCGCCCGGTGACGTCCGGCCTGCGGGGGCCACCGTGGCCGGGACCTCCGGGTCGCTCGGGGCGGGCAGGTGCTCGCCGTCCTCGCGGAACGCGTCGGCCTCCGAGGCCCCCTGGCGCCGCCGCGAGCGACGACGGGCCGGCTGCGCGCCCTCGGACTCCGCGACGGCGTCGGCGACCGTGCGGGGGCCGTCCTCGTCGGACTCGAGATCGGGCTCGGGCACCTCGCCCATCAGCCGTCGGAACCGGGCCGGGACCTCGCGCACCGGCGTCCCGGTCAGCAGCAGCAGGGCGTAGGCGCTGAGCAGCACCAGCACCGGGACCGCCGTCCAGAGCGTGAGCCCGCTGGCCAGCGGGGTGCCCGCGACGTAGCCGACGGCGCCGCCGGCCCCGGCCCAGCTCTGCGGCTCGGTCGGCGCGCCGGAGCCCAGGTGCACCAGCCCGAGGACGCCGAGCGCGAGCAGCAGCGCCCCGGTGACGATCCGCGGACGGGCCTCGGGGTGCGCGGGTGTCGTGACCAGCACGACCCCGACCCCGAGCAGGATCACCGGCAGCAGGGCGCCGCCGACGCCCAGCACGGAGCCGACCGCGAAGTTGAACCAGTAGCCGACCGATCCGCCCGCGCTGAACCACACCCCGGCCGCGGTGATCACGGCCAGGACCAGGAACGTGAAGCCCAGCCCGTCGCGGCGGTGCGCGGAGTCGATGTCGCGGGTGCGGCCGACGGCGCGGCCGGTCGAGCGGCCCAGGCGCAGCACACCGCGGCCGACGGCGTCGATCGAGCGGTCGATCAGGTCCGGGCCCTGCTTCTTCGCCGGCGCACGACGGGCCGTCGTACGCCCGCGGGACCCCGTCCCGCGACGCGCCGACCCACCCCGTGTCGCACCGCCGCGCGTCGCGCCGCCCCGGGACGCACCGGAACGGGAACCACCCGCGCCGCGCCCGGCGGCGGCCTGCGTCGTGGTCCTGCCCGTTCCCGACCGTCCTGCCATGTGTCCACGGTAGCCCGGGACCTTGATCGAACCGGGCTGCGACGCGGTCCTGCGCCCCGACACCCCGCTCACACCCCGCGCCCGTCCGGACGAGCGGCGCCCCCGTCGGAAAGGTTCCGACGGGGGCGCCGTTGGTGCGGGCCCGGGAGTGGGACCCGGGAGTCGGTCAGACCGTGATGACCGTGGGGACGATCATCGGGCGGCGGCGGTAGTTGTCGGCCACCCACCGGCCGACGACGCGGCGCACGCCCTGGGCGATCCGGTGCGGGTCGGAGATGTTCTCGTTCTCCAGCCGCGACAGCTCGTCCTCGACCAGGGGCAGCGCGGCGTCGAGCGCCTTGGGGTCGTCGGAGAACCCGCGACCGGCGACCGTGGGCCGGGAGACGGCCCGCCCGGTCTTGGCGTCCATCGCGATGGTGATCGCGATGAAGCCGCTCTCGCCGAGCACCAGCCGGTCGCCCAGCGTGGTCTCACCGATGTCGCCGACGGCCAGGCCGTCGACGTAGACGCGGCCGACCTCGACCTTGCCGGTGATCGCGGCGCGGCCGTCGACCAGGTCGACCACCACCCCGTCCTCGGCGATCACGACGGAGTCCTCGGGCACCCCGGTACGCGCGGCCAGCGCGGCGTTGGCGCGCAGGTGGCGCCACTCGCCGTGCACCGGCATCACGTTCGACGGGCGCACCGCGTTGTAGAGGAACAGCAGCTCACCGGCCGGGGCGTGCCCGGAGACGTGCACCTTGGCGTTGCCCTGGTGCACGACGGTCGCGCCGAGCCGGGTCAGGCCGTTGATCACGCCGAAGACCGAGGTCTCGTTGCCCGGGATCAGCGAGCTGGCCAGGATGATCGTGTCCTCGGGCCGGATCGTGATGCTGCGGTGCTCGCCGCGGGCCATCCGGGACAGCGCGGCCAGGGGCTCGCCCTGCGACCCGGTGGAGACGAGCACGAGCTTGTCGTCGGGCAGGCGCATGGCCTCGTCGATGTCGACGAGCAGGCCCTCCGGGATGTCGAGCAGCGAGTGGTCGTCGGCCAGGCCCATGTTGCGGACCATCGACCGCCCCGCCAGGCAGACCTTGCGCCCGTGCGCGGCGGCGGCGTCGAGCACCTGCTGCACGCGGTGCACGTGGCTGGCGAAGCAGGCCACGATGATCCGCCCGGAGGTGTCGCGGAACATGTTCGAGATGACCGGGCCGATGTCCCGCTCGGGCGTGACGAACCCGGGGACCTCGGCGTTGGTGGAGTCGACCAGAAACAGGTCGACGCCCTCCTCGCCGAGGCGGGAGAACCCGGCCAGGTCGGTCAGGCGCCCGTCGAGGGGCAGCTGGTCGAGCTTGATGTCGCCGGTGTGCAGGACCAGCCCGGCCGGCGTGCGGATCGCCACCGCGAGCGCGTCCGGGATGGAGTGGTTGACCGCGAAGTACTCGCAGTCCCAGCCTCCGTGCGAGATCCGGTCACCGGCCGCGACCTCGTGCAGGTGCGGGGTGAGCCGGTGCTCCTTGCACTTCGCCGCGACCAGGGCGAGCGTGAACCGGGACCCGACCACGGGCAGCTCGGGGCGCATCCGCAGCAGCCACGGGACGGCACCGATGTGGTCCTCGTGCCCGTGCGTGAGCACGATGGCGTCGATGTCGTCGAGGCGGTCCTCGATGGCCCGGAAGTCGGGCAGGATCAGGTCGACCCCGGGCGAGTCCTCGGCCGGGAACAGGACACCGCAGTCGACGACGAGCAGGCGCCCCTCGTACTCGAAGACGGTCATGTTGCGCCCGACCTCGCCGATGCCGCCCAGCGCGAACACCCTCAGGCCCCCGCGGGCCAGCGCCGGCGGCGGGCCGGTGGGCAGCTCGGAGGGGTTGGACGCCTCCGGCGGGGTCGGGCGTTCACGCTGCGAGCGGGAACGGCGGTCGGATCGCTGGGAACTGCGGCTCAAGTGGTTGCCTCACGAATCTTCTGGCAGGTACAAGATCAAAAGTTGGGTGCGGGGCGGGCTGCCCCGGTGACGCGACGGCGGGCCGTTGCACGTCGGGTCTAGCGGTAGGCGACCTCGGCCCCCAGGTCGGTGGCCGTGCGCGAGCCCAGTGCGCCGTGCCCGGGCGTGTAGCGGCTCGGGTGCGCCGAGGAGTCGAGTGCGACCCCGGCGACCGCGAGGTCCCCGGCGATCGCCGCCACCTGCTCCTCGGTGGCCGGAGGCAGCGGCAGGCGCGTCTCCCCGACGTCGAGACCGCGCAGGCCCAGCGCCGTCTTGGCGAACACGGCACCGCCGACGCGGCCCATCGCCCGGATGACCGGCAACATCGCGTAGTGCAGGCTGCGTGCGCGGTCGTGCTCACCTGCAGTGTAGGCGTCGAGCATCGCGCGCAGGCGGTCGGCCACCACGTGGCCGATGACGCTGACGAACCCGACCGCCCCGACCGAGAGCCACGGCAGGTTCACCGGATCGTCCCCGGAGTAGTAGGCCAGGGTCGTGGTGGCCAGCACCTCGGTGCCCACGCGCAGGTCGTTGCGGGCGTCCTTCACCGCGACGATGTTCGGGTGCTGGGCCAGGCGCTGGAACGTCTCGACCTCGATCCCGATCACGCTGCGCGGCGGGATGTCGTAGAGCATCGTCGGCAGGTCGCTGGCGTCGGCGACGGCGGTGAAGTGCGCGATCAGCCCGGACTGCGGCGGACGCGAGTAGTAGGGGGTGACCACGAGCAGCCCGTGCGCCCCGGCCCGCTCCGCCTCGCGCGCCAGGCCGATCGAGTGCGCGGTGTCGTAGGTGCCTGCGCCGGCGACGATCGTCGCCCGGTCCCCCACCGCGGACACGACGGCGCGGATCAGCTCGGCCTTCTCCTTGTCGCTGGTCGTCGGCCCCTCGCCGGTGGTCCCGTTGACGACCAGGCCGTCGTTGCCCATGTCCACCAGGTGGGCGGCGAGCTCCTCGGCCTTGCCCAGGTCCAGCTCCCCCGTGGCGTCGAACGGCGTGACCATCGCGGTCAGCACCTCGCCGAACGGCCGGCGCGGCGGGTGCGTCTGCCCAGACGGGGCGGGACTGGGGTTCATGGCCATTGACGGTACCGCCCCGGGGTCACATGTCCGACTCCCGACGCCGTGTTCCGCGCGACCCACCCGCCCCGTGCGCCGTGCGGTTCGAGACGGCGGGACACCGCGCGCTACAGCCCGCCCGGGGCCGCCCGGTACGCCTCGACGTCGGCCGGCAGTCCCTGCAGCTCCACGTTCGCCGCGTCCCGGCCGAACGCGTGCAGCACCAGCTCGCCGGGATCACCGACCACGGTGACCATCCCGCTGCCGGTGGCCACGACCTGCTGGGCACCCTCCGGGCGCTGCAGCACCACCCCGACCGGCGCCTTGCGGAACAGGATCCGCGCCATCCGGCCCAGCAGCGTCCAGAGCTGGGTGTCGCGTTCGAGGTCGGCCGCCCGGGGCTCCCAGCCGGACTCGCCGCGGCGGACGTCCTCGTGGTGGACGAAGAACTCGGCGCCGTTGGCCAGCTCGTCGACCTTGCCCACCCGGTAGGGCGACCAGGCGGGCGGGCCGGTGCGCAGGTCGTCGATCATGTTCGGCCAGGCCTCGCGCCCGTAGCCGGCCATCGCCTTCTCGGTGACCGGCGCCAGTGCCGGGACCAGGATGCCCGGCGCGGCCCACGGCTGGCGCTCGCGCACCAGCAGGTGCGCGAGCAGGTCGCGGCTGGTCCAGCCCTCGCAGAGGGTCGGTCGGTCCGGTCCGGACCGCTCGAACTCGGCACAGATCGCGGCACGTTCGTCGACGGCAAGGCTCACCGGTCACAACGTAGTCGTTCCCGCCGGTGCCGCGCGGCACCGGCGTCACCGGACGGTCTACACATCCGACGACGGAGGATCACCCGCCTGTAGTCGGTGATACAGATCGCATCCGTTCGGGTGTCGATACTGCCCCCGTTGCCGCGCAGTCAGAGCGGCACGTAAGGCGTTCTCACCGTGGAGGAACCGTGACCCAGACCGCCGGCCCGCCGTCAGCGGCGCAACCACCATCGGGGCAGCCACCATCGGGGCAGGCACCCACGTCGATGCGCCGCATCGCGATGGCCAGCATGACCGGCACCGTGATCGAGTTCTACGACTTCTTCATCTACGGCACCGCCGCCGCCCTGGTGTTCAACAAGGTGTTCTTCCCCGAGCTCGGCGCCGCGGCGGGTACCGCGCTGGCGCTGGCCACGTTCGGCGTGGCCTTCGTCGCCCGGCCGTTCGGATCGATCCTGTTCGGTCACTTCGGTGACCGCCTGGGCCGCAAGGGCACGCTCGTCACCACGCTGCTGATGATGGGTTTGTCGACGCTGGCCATCGGCCTGCTGCCGACCGCGGGGACGATCGGCGTGGCGGCCCCGATCCTGCTGGTGGTGCTGCGCATCGTGCAGGGCCTCGCCGTCGGCGGCGAGTGGGCGGGCGCCACGCTGCTCACCGCGGAGAACTCCCCGGGCAAGGCCCGCGGCAGGTACGCGCTGTTCCCGCAGCTCGGCCCGTCGGTGGCGTTCTCGCTGGCCAGCACCACGTTCCTGATCACGGCGCTGACCATGAGCCCGGAGGCGTTCCAGTCATGGGGCTGGCGGGTGCCGTTCATCGGCAGCGTCGTCCTGGTCGGGGTCGGGCTCTACGTGCGGCTCAAGCTGGAGGAGACGGCGGCGTTCAAGGAGAAGGCCGCCGGCCCGGTCAGCACGTCGCTGCCGATCGCCGACGTCTTCCGCACCCGGACCCGCGCGGTGCTGCTCGGCGCCGGCTCGACGACCGCGGTGTTCGCGTTCTTCTACATCGGCGTCACCTACCTGACCACCTACGGCACCGCCGAACTCGGCCTGGCCCGTACGACGGTGCTCGCGATGGGCATCATCGGCGGCCTCGTGTTCGCCGCCACCACGATCCTGGGCGCCATCGCGTCCGACCGGATCGGACGCCGGACGATGGTGGTGATCGGCAACGCGCTCTCGGTCGTCGGTGGCCTCGTCGCGTTCCCGATCCTCGACGTCGGCACGCCGCTGGCGTTCGGCATCGGGATCTCGGTGGTGCTCGGCGTCGTCGGCTTCGCCTACGGTCCGATCGGGGCCCAGCTCCCGGAGCTGTTCCCGACCCGCTACCGCTACACCGGCGCCGGGATCGCCTACAACCTGGCGGGCGTGCTCGGCGGCGGCGTGATCCCACTGGTCGCGGCCGCGCTCGTGCCGGCCTACGGCAGCTTCGCGATCGGCCTGGTACTGGCCGGGGTCTCGCTGCTGAGCCTGGGCTGCGCGATCGCGCTGCCGCGGACCGACGCCGACTCGCTCGCCGACCAGGACGCGCTGGTGGCCCCCGCCGTCGCCTGACCCCGCCGTCTGACTCCGCCGCCGCCGGACCCGGGCCGCGCGGGGAGCGGCCCGCCAGCACGCCCGGCCGGGGAACCGTGCCCGAATTGCGACCCTCGTCGCTTCCGGTACGGCCCCGGCCGGGCTAACGTCCGTCCATCCAGCCTGCGGCCATCGGGGTCACGGGCCGGGCGCAGGGCAGTGCCGCACCGCCCGCGCGCCCGCGGACGGACGGGGGCGGACGTGTCGGGAGCATCGCCTGCCGGGCAGGAACCCGGGGCCGAGGACGGGCAGCCCGCCGTCTCCCCGTTCCTGCTCGGCGGGCCCAACGCCCTGACCTCGCGGATGGCCGAGCTCGGCTCGCCGCGCCGCTACCGCACCGGGGACCACGTCTACCGCCAGGGCGAGACGTCCACGTTCTTCCACGTCGTCGTCTCCGGCCGGGTGCGGATCTACATGCACCGCCCGGACGGGACCGAACGGGTGCTCGCCTACGCCGAGGCCGGCTCCAGCCTCGGCGAGGCCGCCTGCTTCGACGGCCGTCCGCGCCACCTCGCCT
>NZ_JADQDD010000117.1 GCF_019263595.1 Pseudonocardia sp. KRD291
GCCCGTACCCACCGCGTGATCACCTACGACCGCCGCGGGATCGCGCGGAGCGGCGCGGGCGACGGGCCGGTCACGATGGAGCGCCACGCCGACGACGCGGCCGCCCTCCTGGACGCCGTGGCGGACGGTCCCGCCGCGGTGGTCGGGGTCAGCATCGGCGCCCTGCTCGGGCTGCACCTGGTGGCCCGGCGGCCGGGTGCGGTGTCCGTCCTGGTCGCGCACGAGCCGCCGATGGCGGCCCTGGTGCCCGACGACGACGCGCGCCGGGCACTGGACCGGGCCGCCGAACTCGCCCGCGACGACGTGTGGGCGGCGATCGAGCACATGGCCGCGTTCACCGGGGCCGGCGACACCGCCGAGCCGGGCCATCGGCCCTCGCCGCCCGCCGGAGACCTGGAGTCCGGGCTGCGATGGTTCTTCGCCCACGACGTCCCGGCCGTGCGGGCGTCGACCCTCGGGCCCGACCGGGTCGCGGCGTCCGGGGCGACCGTGGTGCCGACCGGTGGTGTGCAGTCGCGCGGCCGCTGGGAGTACCGCTGCGCGCAGGCCCTGGCGGCCGGGCTCGGCCGCGAGCTCGTCGAGCTGCCCGGCGGGCACAACGGTCCGGTGGCGCACCCGGGCGCGTCGTCGGTCGCCCTGCGCGCGCTCGTCACCGCGGCGTGACGGCCGTTCCGATGGGCGACATCCGGATCGGGACCTCGGGCTGGCGGTACCCGCCGTGGCGGGGCACGTTCTATCCCTCAGGGCTCGTGCAGCGTCGCGAGCTGGAGTACCTGTCCCGGGCCGTCACCAGCATCGAGATCAACGGCTCGTTCTACTCGCTGCAGCGGCCGGAGAACTACCGGGCGTGGGCCGCCGAGGTCCCGATGGGCTTCGTGTTCTCGGTGAAGGGCCCGCGGTTCGTCACGCACATGAAGCAGCTGCGCGACGTCGAGACCCCGATCGCCAACTTTCTCGCCTCCGGGGTGCTGGCCCTGGGCGTCACGCTCGGGCCGGTGCTCTGGCAGCTCCCACCGCGGATGCGCTTCGACGCCGACCGCATGGCCCGGTTCCTGCAGCTGCTCCCGCACACCACGTCCGCCGCCGCTGCGCTGGCCGCACGGCACGACGAGCGCCTCGAGGGACGGGCGCTGACCGTCGCCGAGGCCGACCGTCCCGTCCGGCACGCGATCGAGCCGCGGCACGAGTCCTTCCGCGATCCGGGCTTCGCCGCGCTGCTGCGCGAGCACGGTGTGGCGACCGTGGTGTCGGACTCCGACGGTGCCTGGCCGCGGTTCGACGACGTGACCACCGACCTGGTCTACGCCCGGCTGCACGGCGACGCCGAGCTCTACGCGAGCGGCTACAGCGCGGCGGCCCTGGACGGCTGGGCGGAGCGGATCCGGGCCTGGGCCGACGACGGCCGCGACGTGGTCGTCTACTTCGACAACGACGTGAAGGTGCACGCGCCCTATGACGCCGTCGCGCTGGCCGAGCGGCTCGGCGTCGCCCCCGCCGGTCCTGCGTGATCCGTTTGCCGCCCGGTGATTGGTTCGTTCGGTCGAGTGAATGTGGTGTTCGGCCGTACTCAATGCTGATGAGACGGGCGGTTGCGGCGATAACGCCGGCCGGCGGGGCACGACATCCCGGACGTGACCACACCAGAGACGCCCTACGGGCAGCCGCGCAGCACCACCCCACCTCAGGCTCCTGCCGGAGGGCCGCAGCAGGCATACCGCCACGCCGCGTCGGAGCAGCCCTCCCACGACCGCGCCGCGTACACGCAGCTGTCCTACGGGCAGCAGATCCACGGCAACGAGCCGCGTGGCCGGCACGGGCAGGCCCCGCAGCAGCCCTACGGCCGGGAGCCGTTCGCTCAGCAGGCGGGTCCGCAGGGCCGGGTTCCGCAGGCGCCGGGGTATCAGGCCCAGGGGTACCAGGCCCCGGGGTACCAGGCCGGGGACCCGCAGTCCTTCGGGCCCGGCCGCCCGCAGGCCACCGGGCACAGCGGCCCGCAGCAGGTCCCCGGGCACAGCGGTCCGCAGCAGATGCCCGGCCAGCAGGCCGCCACGCAGGCTCCTGCCTACGCCGTGGACGCCCGCGGGATCCCGGCGCAGCCCGCCTACGGTCAGCCTGCAGGCCTGCCGCAGGCGACCGCAGTGCGATCTCCGAGGAATGGACTCGGCATCGCCGCGCTCTGCCTCGGCATCGTCGGAATGCTGTTCGCTCTGGTGCCCTTCACCGGGTTCGTCGCCTTCGCTCTCGGAGCGATCGGGATCATCCTCGGCCTGGTCGGCTTCTCGCGGGCCCGGAAGCGCGTGGCTACGAACCTCAAGACTGCCGTCACCGGCACGGTCTTGTCGGTCATCGCGATCGCTCTGGGAATCTGGGGCATGGTCATCGTGTTCAGCGGGCTCAACCAGCTGGCCACCGACCTCGAGAACATTCCCACGGTTTCGAGCCCCGCGACGACCGGCGATGGTGCCGCCGCCCTGCCGGCCGATGTCACCGTCCCCGCTGTTGCCGGTCCGCGTACCTTCCAGCTCGAGATCACCGGCGACGCTTCGAAGATGATGGTGTCCTACGGGACCGACAGCGCAATGAGCTCCGCCTCGGGATATCAGTCCTTGCCCTGGCGCAAGACCGTGGAGACCAGCGGCGACTATGCATTCGCCAGCGTCTCGGCTTTCAGCTCCGGGCCCGGCTCGATCACCTGCACGATCACCGACACCGCGACCGGGCAGGTCATGGCCTCGAAGACTGCTGAATCCCTCGATGACAGCCAGTACGCCTCGGCCAACGTCGCCTGCAACTCCATGGGCTACTGAGGCGAACCCCGCAGACTCGACCAGGTCGGCTGATCTCCCGACACCGCGCCTCCACCGGGCCGCGCAAGGTGGTCACGCACGGAGCGGCCCGGTGGCCACGAGACCCCTTCCCGGGGACGCCCGGGAAGGGGTCTCTGCCGTCTGAAGCAGGGTCAGCGGCTGGCCGCACGCCGGTACTGGGCGGTCGCGAGCGGTGCGAACACGGCGATCACCACCACGGCCCAGATCAGCGTGTAGAGCTGCGGGTGCTGCAGCGACCAGGCCTGCGACGCGATCGCGTTCGGGTTCGGGTCGGGGTTGCCGAACAGCTCCCGGGCCGCCTGGGTGACCGCCGAGACGGGGTTCCACTCCGCGAAGACCCGGAGCGGGCCGGGCAGCGTCCCGAGCGGGACGAACGTGTTGGCCACGAACGTCAGCGGGAAGATGATGATGAACGAGGCGTTGTTGATGACCTCGGGGCTGGGGATGAGCAGCCCGATCCACGCCATGATCCAGGAGATGGCGTAGGCGAACACCAGCAGCAGCACGAACCCCCACAGCGCCTCGAGGAAAGAGGTGTTGATCCGCCACCCGACGAGCAGGCCGGTCACCGACATCACGACCAGGACGATCACGTTGTTCACGACGTCGGACAGCGTGCGCCCGGTCAGCACGGCCGACGAGGACATCGGCAACGACCGGAAGCGGTCGATGATGCCCTTCTTCACGTCCTCGGCGAGCCCGGCGCCGGTGTTCGTCGCCCCGAACACGACGGTCTGGGCGAAGATCCCGGCGATCAGGAACTCCCGGTAGCCCGCCCCGCCACCGCTCGGGTCGATCGCGCCGCCGAACACGTACGCGAACAGCAGCACGAACATGATCGGCGAGAGCGTGGTGAAGACCAGCAGGTCGGGCACCCGCTTGATCTTGATCAGGTTCCGTTTGGCGACGACCCCGGCGTCGGATGCCATGTTCAGGACGCTCATGACCGCACCTCCGCCGTCACCGGCTCGTCGATATCGGAATCGGATCCGTCGGTGGGCCGCCCGGTGAGGGTGAGGAACACGTCGTCGAGCGTGGGTCGGCGCAGGCCCGCGTCGTCCACCTTGATCCCGCCGGCACGCAACCGGTCCAGCGCGTCGCGCAGCACGTCGACACCTCCGGAGACCGGCATCGTCATCGACCGCCGGTGTTCGTCGAGCACCGGCGGGCCGACCCCGAGCGGGCCCATCAGCTCCGCCACCGGCGTCAGCGCGCCCGGGTCCGAGACGGTGACCTCCAGCCGCTCGCCACCGACCTGCGCCTTGAGCTGGTCGGCGGTGCCGCGGGCGATCACCTTGCCGTGGTCGATGACCACGATCTCGTCGGCCAGCGCGTCCGCCTCCTCCAGGTACTGGGTGGTGAGTAGCACCGTCGTCCCGCGGGCGACGAGGCGGCGGATCACCTCCCACAGGTCGGTGCGGCTGCGCGGGTCCAGACCGGTCGTCGGTTCGTCGAGCAGCAGCACCGGCGGGTCCGCGACCAGCGCGCCGGCCAGGTCGAGGCGGCGGCGCATCCCGCCGGAGTAGGTCCGGGTCGGCCGGTCCCCGGCGTCGGCCAGGTCGAACTGTTCCAGCAGTTCACGCGCGCGCACGCGGCTGTGCTTACGGCCCAGGTGGTACAGCCTGCCGATCATCTCCAGGTTCTCGTAGCCGGTGAGGTACTCGTCGACGGCCGCGTACTGGCCGGAGAGCCCGATCCGGCTGCGGACCGCGCGCGGGTCCGCCAGGACGTCCACCCCTGCGACCTCGGCCTGTCCGGCGTCGGGCCGGAGCAGCGTGGTCAGCACGCGTACCGCCGTCGTCTTGCCCGCGCCGTTCGGGCCCAGCAGGCCGAGCACCGTGCCTTCGCGGACCGTGAGGTCCACCCCGTCGAGCGCCTTCACCGCTCCGTAGTGCTTGACCAGACCCGTGGCGCGGATCGCGTCCGCCATCGTGGTTCTCCCTCGTCGCCATGCCCATCGCGAGCAGGGGCCACTGTGCCCGAGGCCCCCGACAGTTTCGACCGGGTTGATGCCCCGGACTCATCGCCGGAGGGACGAACGGGGAGCTCAGCGGTGCCGGGCGGCGTGCGCGAGCAACATCCGGCGTCCGACCAGCATGCCGGCCGCGGAGACGAGCATGACCACGGCGCTCACGGTCCAGGCGACCGGGAACGACACGTGCGCGGCCAGCGTGCCGAACACGATCGGGCCGCCGAACCCGCCCGCGTACACCCCGACCTGCACGATCGACGTCGCCGCGGCCGGCGCCGACGGGTTGAGCCGCACCACCGCGAACTGCAGCAGCCCCGGCCAGGCCCATCCCAGACCGAACGCCAGGATCGTGCCGACGACCAGTGCGGGAGCACCCGGCACGGCGAGCAGCCCGAACCCGGCCGCGCCCAGCGCCAGGCTCCCGGCCACGAACGCGATGTGCTGCCCCTCGCGCCTATCCGCCAGCCAGCCGTGCAGCATCCGCATGCTCAGCCCGACGACGCTGCCCATGGTCAGCACGAGCCCGGCCAGACCCGGGTCGACGCCCCGGTCCACGGCCGAGGCGACGAGGAAGATCCCCAGCGCCGTCGCGGTGCCGGCGGCCAGCCCGGAGGCGGCGCCGATCACGCCGAGGGCGGCCGTCGCGCGTTGGCCCTTGGCCGGCTTCGACGGCGGCGGCTCGGCGTTCGCCTTCGGGGTCAGCGTCCAGGCGGCCAGGGCGAGCACGGCGCCGATCGCGTAGGCCCAGCGCCACCCGATCGTCAGCGCGACGCCCGGGACGGCGGCGCCGGCCAGCAGCGTCGCGGTCGGGATCGCGGCCTGCTTCACCCCGAACGACAGGCCCAGCCGGTGCTCGGGCACCGACCGGGCCAGCGTCAGGTTCGACGACAGCTGCCCCATCACGTTGCACCAGGCCCCGCACAGCAGCAGCACCACCAGCGACGCGTAGTTGCGCGCCCCCAGCGCCAGCGCGGCCATCAGCACCGCGGCGCCGACGACGGCGATCCGGCTGGTCACGCGCGACCCGACGCGCTCGACGAGCATCCCGACCGGCAGCGAGAACAGGGCGCTGACACCGAAGTAGAGCGCCACCGCCAGTCCGAGCCCGGACGAGTCGAAGCCGAGCTCGGAGGTGAGCTGCACCGACAGCGCGCCGGTCAGGAACACCGGCAGCACCGACACCGTCGTCACCGCGACGGCACCGCCCGCGACCCGGAACGCGGTGGGTCCGACGGCCACGGGTTCCGTTGCGATGCTCACGATGAGCAACGCTAACCGATTCGTCCGGGTCCTGGTCCCCTCCGGCGACCGAACCCACACCGCGAGACGTCGCCGACGGGTCCCGGAGGGTCCCCTCGCTCACCGGGGCGTCCCGAGGGGTCCCCTCGGGACGCGCGCGCCGGGTCTCAGCCGCGGATGCGCGAGGCCCCGTGCCCGGACCACTCCTTCTCACGCAGCTCGAACTTCTGCACCTTGCCGGTGGAGGTCTTGGGCAGCTCGTCGACGATCTCGACGGACTTGGGTGCCTTGTACCGGGCGATCTTCGACTTGACGTGGTCGATGATCTCCTGCGGCTCGGCGGAGCCACCCTGCCTGAGCACGACGAACGCCTTCGGAACCTCGCCCCACTTCTCGTCCGGCACGCCGACGACCGCGGCCTCGAGCACCGCGGAGTGCGACACGACGGCCTGCTCCACCTCGACGGTCGAGATGTTCTCCCCACCGGAGATGACGACGTCCTTGGCCCGGTCGCGCAGCTCGACGTAGCCGTCCGGGTGCACGACGCCGAGGTCGCCGGAGTGGAACCAGCCGCCGGCGAAGGCCTCCTCGGTCTTCTCCGGGTCGAGGTAGTAGCCCTTCATGACGTTGTTGCCGCGCATCACGATCTCGCCCATCGCGGTGCCGTCGCGGGCGACGTCGTTCATCTGCTCGTCGACCACGCGCACGCGGTCGGTGCAGATCATCCCGACGCCCTGGCGCGCCTGCAGCGCGGCCCGCTCCTCGGCGTCGAGGTCGTCCCAGGCGTGCTGGTACTGGTTCACCGAGTACGGGCCGTAGGTCTCGGTGAGGCCGTACACGTGCACGATCCGGAAGCCCATCCGCTCCATCTGCAGGATCGTGGTCGGGCTGGGCGGCGCGCCCGCGGTGGTGATCACCAGCTGGTAGTCCAGGGTGACCGCCTCGGCCGCGTTCATGATCGTCGTGACGACGGTCGGCGCGCCGTTGAGGTGCGTGACCCGGTGCTCGGAGATCAGCCCCCAGATGACGTCGCCGCGCACTTCGCGCAGGCAGACGTGGGTGCCGCCGATCGCGGTCACCGCCCACGGGGTGCACCAGCCGTTGCAGTGGAACATCGGCAGCGTCCACAGGTACACCGAGTCCGGGGTGTGCGTGGAGTGCACGATCTCGCCGAACGAGTTCAGATAGGCGCCGCGGTGGTGGTACTCGACGCCCTTGGGGTTGCCGGTGGTGCCGGACGTGTAGTTGATCGACAGGGTGCCGCGCTCGTCGTCGACGGCCCAGGGGAGCGGCTCGTCGGACCCGCGCGCCAGCAGGTCGGCGTAGGAGACACCGGAGCCGGTGCCGTCCCCGGGCGCGGCCTCGTCGACCACGGTGACGATCTCGGCGACCGTCTTCAGATCGCCCGCGAGCGGGCGCACGGTCTCGTACAGGACCGCGTCCACGACCAGGACCTTCGCCCCGGAGTGGTCGAGGATGTAGCGGACCTCCTCGGTGGACAGCCGCGTGTTGATCGCGACCAGCACCGCGCCGGCCAGTGGCACCGCGAAGTGCGCGACCAGCATCTCGGGCAGGTTCGGCACCAGGTAGGCGACCCGGTCGCCGGCCTGCACGCCGGAGGCCTGCAGGGCGCGCGCGACGCGGGTGGCCTCGGCCGCGAACTCGGCGTAGGTGTGCCGCCGGTCCCGGTAGACGATGGCCGTCTTGTCCGGGAAGACGTCCGCCGACCGCCCGAGGAACGCCAGTGGTGTGAGGGGCGTGGTCCAGACGTCGGTCATCGTCGACTCCTTCGCGGGCGGTGCCCGGCTCGTGCCGGACAGCGGGCGAAGGCGATCCTCACGAACTCCCGGCCCCCGGGCAACTCCCGGCGGCGGGGGCTCAGCCCTCGGTGATGGTGATGGCGGCCTTGGGGCAGCCGCGGGCGGCCTCCTCGACCTTCGGGCGAAGCTCCTCGCCCGGGTTCTCGTCGAGGATGTAGAGGTAGTCGTCGTCGCGCACCTCGAACACCTCGGGCGCCACGCCCATACAGACGGCGTTGCTCTCACACAGGTCGAAATCCACGTTCACCTTCATCCGGACATGGTGCACCCGATCGGTGGCCCGCGCCGGACTGAGTGTGTCCTGACCTGCGGTAATGCTTGCCTGACCCGAGCCGGTCAGGAGCGGTCGACGGTCGAGGCCGCCGACGGCGACACCGTACGGGCGGCCCCGGTGCCGGGCCCCGGAAAGGTCGGCGGCGGGGTCGTGCGCGGCGCGACGACGGACGTGCCGGTGACCGGGGCTCCGGTCAGGATCGTCATCGGTGTGCGTGTCACCGCGCCGGCCCCGCCGAAGGACCCACCGCCCTGCGGGGTCGTGGCCAGGAGCGCGGCGGTGGACAGGGTCAGGCCGAACGCCAAGGTGGCGCTCAGGGCGATCAGACGTGCTCTGCGGGTGCCGTCCATGGCTGTCCTCCGTCGCGGCGACGGCCGCGCGGTGAGCCGTGGGGAGCGGTAGCGGGCGTCGACCGGACGTCGCGGACGGCCGCCGCCGTGTTACCCGAACGGCCGAGCACAAGCGGAAGTTGGGCCGTTCGGCCCTGCAGATAGGGCCGAACGGCGGTACCTGTCAACGCTCACTCCCGTCGGAGCACCGGACGCAGGGTGTCGAGGACGGAGGCGTCGTCGATCGTGGACGGGACCGGCTCGTCGGTGCCGTCGGCGATCCCGCGCATCGTCTTGCGCAGGATCTTGCCCGACCGCGTCTTGGGCAGCGCCGGGACGATCGCGACGTCCCTGAGCGAGGCGACGGCGCCGATCTGGTCGCGGACCATCGCCACCAGCTCGTCGCGCAGCTGGGTCTCGTAGCCCTCGGCGTCGGGGTCCACGCCGGACTTGAGCACGACGAACCCGCGCGGCACCTGGCCCTTCATGGTGTCCGCGACGCCGATCACCGCGCACTCGGCGACATCGGCGTGCCCGGCCAGGACCTCCTCCATCCCGCCGGTGGACAGCCGGTGGCCGGCCACGTTGATCACGTCGTCGGTGCGGCCCATGACGAACACGTAGCCGTCGTCATCGAGGCGACCGCCGTCGCCGGTGAGGTAGTAGCCCTCGAACGCGGACATGTAGGACTCGACGAAACGCTCGTCGTCGTTCCACAGCGTGAGCAGGGAGCCCGGCGGCATCGGCAGCTTGACCACGATCGCGCCGTCGGTGCCGGCCTCGACCGGCCTGCCGTCGGTGTCGAGGATCTGCACGTCCCAGCCCGGCATCGGCCGGGTCGGCGAACCGGGCTTGATCTCGAGCAGCTCGATCCCGGCCGGGTCGGCCGCGATCGGCCAACCGGTCTCGGTCTGCCACCAGTGGTCGATCACCGGGATCTCCAGCAGCTCCGAGGCCCAGCGGTAGGTCTCCGGGTCCAGGCGCTCGCCGGCCAGGAACAGGTACTTCAGCTTCGACAGGTCGTACTCCCGGGTGAACCTCCCGTCCGGGTCCTCCTTCTTGATCGCCCGGAACGCGGTCGGCGCGGTGAACATCGACTTCACGTCGTTCTCCGCGATCACCCGCCAGAACTGCCCGGCGTCCGGGGTGCCGACCGGCTTGCCCTCGTAGAGAACGGTGGTGGCCCCGGCCAGCAGCGGCGCGTAGACGATGTAGGAGTGCCCGACGACCCAGCCGACGTCGGACGCGGTGAACATCGCCTCGCCCGGGCCGACGTCGTAGACGTTGGGCATCGACCAGTTCAGCGCCGTGGCGTAGCCGCCGGTGTCGCGCACGACGCCCTTCGGCTTCCCGGTCGTCCCCGAGGTGTAGAGGATGTAGAGCGGGTCGGTGCTCTTCACCGGCACCGGGTCGGCCGGGGCCGCGGTCTTCACGGCCTGCGCCCAGTCGACGTCGTCGGCGCCCATCGACGCCTGCGCCTGCGGGCGCTGCAGCACGACGTTGCGCTCGGGCTTGTGCGTGGACAGCTCGATCGCCTTGTCCAGCAGCGGCTTGTACTCGATCACCCGCTTGCCCTCGATGCCGCAGGACGCGGACACCATGACCTTCGGTGCGGCGTCGTCGATCCGGACCGCGAGCTCCTTGGCCGCGAACCCGCCGAACACCACCGAGTGGATCGCGCCCAGGCGCGCGCAGGCCAGCATCGCGACCGCGGCCTCGGGGACCATCGGCATGTAGAGCACGACCCGGTCGCCGTAGCCGACTCCCAGGTCACGCAGGACGCCGGCGAACATCGCGACCTCGTCGCGCAGCTGGGAGTAGGTGTAGGTGCGCTTGGTGTCGGTGACGGGGGAGTCGTAGACCAGCGCGGCCTGCTCGCCGCGGCCGGCGTCGACGTGGCGGTCCAGCGCGTTGTGCGCGATGTTCAGCTCACCGTCGGGGAACCACCGGTAGAACGGCGGGTTCGACTCGTCCAGGGCGCGCGTGGGTGCGGTGTACCAGTCCAGCGACTCGGCCGCGCGCAGCCAGAACCCCTCGCGGTCCTCGACGCTGGATCGGAAGATCTCCTCGTAGGTGCCCACGTCCTGCGTCCTCTCCCAGACTCGTCCCGGAACCGGGGTCCCGGTCCTGCGACCTCGTGGCCGCCGACACTATGGGCTCGCCCCGACAGTCCGCAGCCCCGCGATCGGGCAGGGTCGCGCCCCCGCTCGTCCCGTCCGGATGGCCGATCGCCCCAGAGTCACCGATGGTCGACGTAACGTGACCGCGATTGCGATCGACATGCCCCGTGCGGGGGGTGGGCCGACGGCGGGCCGGGCCCCCGGCCGTCGGGAGGTGCGGTGATCGGGACGTCCGGAGTGCGGGCGCGGGTGCCGGGCGGCGCGGCCGTGCTGGTGGTTCTCGCCCTGTCCGCGCTGGCCGGAGGCTGCGCCAGGGCGTCGCCGGTCGCGGCGGCCGCGTCCTCGTGCGGCGCGGCCTGGGTGACCGCGTGGAACGCCTCGGGGCAGTCCGTCCCCGGTGACCAGCTCGCCGGGCGCACCCTGCGCATGCAGGCCCGCCCCCAGACCGACGGCACCCAGGTGCGGCTGCGGCTGTCCAACCGCTACGGCGACGGGCCGCTGGTGATCGGCGCGACGACGGCGGCCCGCGGCGGCTCCGGACCGGCCGCGACCGATGTGGTCCCGGTCCTGGTCGCCGGGCGTCCGGGCGTCACGATCCCGGCGGGACAGGACGTGCTCACCGACCCGGTGCCGATCGCCGTCACCGCCGGGGTGCCGCTCGCGGTGAGCATGTTCCTGGCCGAGGTCCCGAGCCGGATCAGCTCGCACCCGGTGGCCCTGCAGACGGCCTACCTCTCCGGCCCCGGGGACGGGACGTCCGACCTCGACGGCGCGGGTTTCGACACGACGCTGCAGTCGTGGCCGGTGCTGGCCGGGGTGGACGTGCTCGCCCCGCGGCCGGCCGCGTCGATCGTGCTGATCGGCGACTCGCTGGTCGACGGCGTCGGCAGCACCCCGGACGGCCAGGACCGCCTGACCGACGCGCTCGCCGCCCGCCTGCGCGGCGCCGGCGGCGACCGGACGATGACGGTGCTCAACGCCGGCCTGTCGCGCAACCAGCTCCTCGACGACGACCCGAGCGACGGCGGCGACTCCCCGCTGACCCGCTTCGAGGCCGACGTGGCCGGCGGACCCGCGACCCGCGACGTGCTCCTGCAGGCCGGCACGAACGACATCGAGGCCGGCGCGAGCGCGGCGGAGATCGTCGACGGCCTCACCCGGTTCGCCGAGGTGGTGCGGGACTCCGGGCGCCGGGTGATCCTGGTGACGATCCCGCCGTCGACGCAGTCGGCGCGCGGCACCCCACGGGGGATCGCCGTGCGCGACGAGGTGAACGACTGGGTGCGGGCCCGGGGCGCCGAGCAGGCCGACGTCGTCGTGGACTTCGCCGCGGCGCTCGCCGACCCGTCCGACCCGCGGCGGCTGCGCCCGGCCTTCGACTCCGGCGACGGGCTGCACCCGTCCCCGGCCGGCTACCGGGCGATGGCCGACGCGATCCCGGCCCGAGCACTGAGCGGCAGCCCGTGCCTGGTCGGGACGGCGGCGACGCCGGCCGTCGCGGAAGGGCGCTGAGCGGGAGCTCAGGCCAGCGCGTAGCCCGCCTCGTCGACGGCCGCGACGATCGCGGCGTGGTCGAGCTCGCGGTCCGAGGTGACGGTGACGGCGCCGGTGGGCAGGTCGACCGCGACCTCGACCACACCGTCGATCTCGCTGATCTCCTCGGTGACCGAGGCGACGCAGTGCTCGCAGGTCATGCCGGTGACGGTGATGTCGGTGCGGTGGGTGGTGTCGATCGACACGGGTTCCTCCTGGGGGGTGTGCGGGGAGTTGGGGCCGGATCAGGACCGGACGAGCCGGGCGATCGCGTCCGTGGCCTCCTGGACCTTCGCCTCGCCCTCGGCGGTGCCGGCGCGCGCGGCGTCGGCCACGCAGCCGGACATGTGCTCGGAGAGCAGTTCCAGCGCGAAGGACTGCAGCGCGCGGGTGGCCGCGGAGACCTGGGTGAGCACGTCGATGCAGTAGACGTCCTCGTCGACCATCCGCTGCAGGCCGCGCACCTGCCCCTCGATCCGACGCAGCCTGCGCAGGTGCTCGTCGCGATGATCGGCGTAAGCGGGCATCGTTCCTCCTCGGGCGCGGCCACGACTACACCGACGAGCATACCCCTCCGGGGTAGGCCCGGTCGGACCCGCCGGTGTTCGGACGGTGATCGGAACCGGGGGCCCGTCACCCGGGAAGGGGCATGCGTGGGCCCCCCACGGTAGGTAACGTCTTGGTCACGGCCACAGGCGGTGGCGGCCTATCGGGGAGGCGTCATGAGCGGGATCAGCAGCACGAGGCGAAACGTCGAGGACGACAGGGGGACCGGCTCGATCCCGGCCCCGCGCAGCGCGGCCGACGCGTTCCGGGTGTCCGACGAGCAGGTGGCGAACGCCCGCCTCGTCGTGGCGAAGAACGCCGAGAGCTCCGAGGATCTCCGCGAGATGCTCGACATGCTCGGGTTGATCTCGTCGAACCCGGACCAGCCGCCGCCGGTCTCCCGCTGAGATCGACTCCATCGGCGGCCTGAGCAGCCACGACGGCGTGAAGGAGGGGGCGACTGCGGTCGCCCGGAAGGCCTGTCCTATGCTTTGCTGGCTCCCAACGGACAGCCGTTGGAGGCAGGGATCTCCTCCGGGTGGTCCACGCCCCCATCGTCTAGCGGCCTAGGACTCCGCCCTTTCAAGGCGGCAGCGCGGGTTCGAATCCCGTTGGGGGTACGGTAGGCACAGCTCCACAGCATGGCCCAGTGGCGCAGTTGGTTAGCGCGTCGCCCTGTCACGGCGAAGGTCGCGGGTTCGAGTCCCGTCTGGGTCGCTCCACTCTCTGGTTGTCCCGGTTCATCCGGGCGCCGGGGCCAGGTAGCTCAGTTGGTACGAGCGTCCGCCTGAAAAGCGGAAGGTCGGCGGTTCGACCCCGCCCCTGGCCACACCTTCCGGTCAGCGGCTCTCCGCAACCTCGCCCGTGCTCCGCTCACGATCAGGCACTCAGGACGTGACGTCGGGCAGCACCGGCCGCAGTGCCTCCCACCGGGCGATCTCGCATCCGCCGCTGCGCGCGAACGACGCGTCGACCGGACGCCCGCCCCAGGTGCCGGTGATCTCCGCCGTCTCCGGTCCGCCGAACTGCATCGTGCACATCGCGTCGGCCGGGACCGGCTCGAAAGCCGCGGTGCCGCCGGTTCGGGCCAGCTCGTCGAGACGCTCGCAGGCCGCGCGGTCGTCGTCGGCGTCGTCGGTGCAGTCCAGGGTGACGGTGCCGTCGTGCGCGCCGGACCCGGCGACGATGACCTGCAGCCGGCTCACCGGCGCCGCCGGGGTGGCGGCGAAGGCGAGCGGGACCAGGTAGGTCAGGATGCCGGCGACGAGCCCGGCCAGGGCCAGCAGCGCGACCACGGTGATCCATCCACGACGTCGCAGCATCGTCAGCACCCGCCCCGACGGGTCGGACGCGGGCCGCGGGGAGCTGGAGCCGTCATGCCCCGAACCGTACAGATCGGGCACGCCCCGACCGCCGGGAGCGGGTCCGACGCCTCCGGACGTCACGAGGGTGGAACCTGCGCGCGGCGCGCCACGTTGGACTCTGCAGATGCCGGCGGTACGACGGGCCGGCTCCACGACGGAAGGACCGCTCGTCCATGCCCCGACCAGGAAATCCCGGCCGGCGCCACCGGCGACGGATCGCGCTCGCCGCGGTGCTCGGCGGAGCGGCCGCCGGGGTCGTGCTCCCGGACCGGCTGCGGATCGACCATCGGTTCCCGATCGTCGACATGATCGCGTGGCGGCCCCAGGCCTCGGTCCTGACGCTCGGGAGCGCCGGACTGCTCGGGATCGCGAGAGCCACCCGACCCGCCGCGGCGGCGGTGGGCGCGGTCGGGCTGGCCGGGCTGGTGTCGGTCGCGGGCCGGCTCCGCCGCCGGGCCGAGCCGGCGCCGACGGGGGAGTCCGTGACGATCCTGGCCGCGAACGTGCTGGTCGGACGCGGGGACACCGGCGCGCTGGCCGCGTTGATCGTGCGCGAGCGTCCGGACGTGGTGGTGCTGCCCGAGGCCGGGCCGGACTTCCGCGACAAGCTCGTGCCGATGCTCGGCGAGACCGGGTACCGGTCCTGGACCTCCACCGCGCCGGGAACCTCCGACGGCCGGGGCGTGACCGTACTGGCCTCGGCCCGGGCCGGAGACGTCGCGGTCGTCGCGGATCAGGCGATGCGGCTGCGCCACCTCGAGGTGTCCGGCGGGATCCTCGGCGGGCGGCGGCTGTTCGCCGTGCACACCTCGGCGCCGGTGCACCGCCGGTTCACCGCGGCGTGGTGCCGTGAGCTGGACGCGATCCGCGGGTGGACGCACGGGCCGGTGGCGCCGATCGTCGTCGGGGACCTGAACGCCACGCTCGACCACTCCCGTCTCCGGGCCGCCCTCGGGGGCTGCCGCAGCGCCGCCGACGGGACCGGGCGCGGCCTGGTCGCGACGTTCCCGGCGTCCACCCCGCGCTGGTTCGGCATCCAGATCGACCACGTGCTCGTCCCGCGGGCGTCGGTGACGAGCCGGTTCGAGGTGCACGACCTCCCCGGCACCGACCACCGGGCGGTGCTCACGACGGTGCACCTGCCGCCGGGGTGACCGGTGCGGGCCGCGGTCGTGTCCCCGAGCTCCGCAGGACCAGCGCCACCCCGACGGCGGCGGCCACGACGATCACGGCCAGCGCGGACACGGTGACGGCGTCCGGCGCGACGAGCGGCTGCCCGCGCAGCGCCTGCCAGGTCGTCAGCGCCACCACCGCCGCGTAGGCGGCCGTACCGATGCCGACGAGCCGCAGGCGCGTCGCGGACGAGGCCAGGACCCCGCCCCGCGCGGCCAGGAGCTCGAGGCCGATCAGGAGCAGCGGGATCGCCTGCAGCGCGTGCATGCCGAGGAAGTGCGGGACCCGCAGGTCCCCGCCCGCGGTGCTCCAGCCGAGCAGCGCCAGGCCGGGCCCGCCGTCCGGGAGCCCGACCGTGTGCGCCCCCGCGATGCCCCGGAAGTCCGCGAGCTGGGCGGTCGTCGGGCTCGTCATCAGGAACCCCAGCCCCATCCCGACCAGCGCGAGGACCGCGCCGGACCGGATCGCGAACGTCCGGGCCGGGTCGCCGCCCCGCAGCCCGAACAGGCCGGCCGCCAGGTACATCGTGGCCAGCCAGACGACGACGATGGAGACCGCCATCGCCGTCCACATGGCGGCGTCGAACGGTGTGGACACGTTGAAGTGGCTGGTCGTGCCGCGGACGGCCTGCACGACGATCACGACCATCTCGACGGCGAGCAGGACCGCGGCCACCGTCCCGGCCGCGTGCACCCCGCGGGCACGTCCCCGGCGGGACCGGACCTCCTCGGCCAGCCACGACCAGGTCACCGCATAGATCGCGACCGAGACCGCGAACTTGGTGGGCTTGTCCCAGGCGCCCAGACCGGTGACCGTGCGCGGGTCGGCGACCATGCCGACGACCCCGACGACGGTGAGCGCGGCCATCGCCACCGCGAGAACCATCAACGGGCGGTGCCGGCTCAGAGTCGCACGCGGAGAGGGGAAGGCCTGGATCGGCGGGACGGAGGCGGTCATGGCTACTCCCGGTCTGTGGTGGGCGGGAAGTGCTTGGCGGAGAAGCTCTCCTGGGCCATCCGGCGCAGGGCGGCGAGCAGCGCGTCGCCGAGAACGGTGCCGACGAGCGCGGCCTCGGCCCGGTCCCCGCGGTCCTGCAGGTCGGCGACCGGGGCGAGGTCCGCCTCGGCGATGCGTTCGGCGGCGCGGGCGTAGTCGTCCAGCTTCGCCGTGAAGCGCTCCTGCCCGAGCCGGTGCATGCGGGCCAGGACCGAGGCGGCCGAGCGGCGGGCCGGAGCATGCTCGCTGACGTGCCAGCCGTTGCGGGCCAGCATCGCCTCGACCTCGGCGACGGCCCGGTCGTGGTGGTCGTCCTGATCGTCGTCGGTGTCGGCGGTGATCGCGTAGACGGCCTTGCCGAGCATCGCGTGCACGGGAGTGTCCGGATCGTCGACGGCGGCGAGCACGTCGCGCACGGTGGCGATCGGCAACCCACCGACCTCGACCAGGGACCGGATCAGCCGCAGGCGACGCACGTGGGTGTCGTCGTAGCGGGCCTGGTTCGGCGATGTCGTCGCGCCCCGGTGCAACAGGCCCTCACGCAGGTAATACTTGATCGTCGCGACGGGAACGCCGGAGATGCTGGAGAGTCCGGAGACGCGCATGTGGATACTGTAACTATCCGATAGTGGTGCTGTCCATCGATTCCTGCGGGCGCGATGCGGGAGGTCGGTGGCGCGGCCCCGGGGGAGGACGTCGACGATGACCACGGAGCGGGCCCTCGGGCCGAGCGAGCGGGTACAGGACTACACGTCGCGGTTCGGCCGGTTCCTGTCCGAGCAGGTCGAGCCGCTGGAGGCGGAGCTCGGGGCGAAGGGGCTGGGCACCGTCTGGGCGCCGGTGCTCGACGAGAAGGGACGGATGCACCCGGAGGTCTGGCAGGCCCGCCG
>NZ_JADQDD010000118.1 GCF_019263595.1 Pseudonocardia sp. KRD291
ACCCGCACTTCGGCTGTGGGGCAGCCCCTCGTGAGCGACGCCTGAGATCACCGGATCCGGACGGGCGCCGAACGGTCGCATTGCCACATTGGAGTCAACACCAGACCCCGCTCCTTCCACTCATCGCAGAACCACTGCGACCCCGTCCTGCCGATGGTCCGTCACCGTCGGCCCATTGGAGGGGTGATCAGAGGTGGGTAGTCCACGGTGCGATCACCCGGGTTTCTGCCACACCCGTTGGACGAGGACCAGACCGTCCGGTCGGTGTCGGAGGAGTCATTCGAGCACGCCCGCAAGTGCGGTCGGAACGCGTTGCCGCTCCTCGGGATCTACCCGCCGGCGGCCGGATCCCCTCTGTTCCGCGCAGCGAGGTGGGCGCAGTCGGCCGGTACGAGCGGACCGGCACTGATCGAGCCCGGCATCCTCGCTCTTCGCGCTGTGGAACCCCCTGCCTCCATCAACCCCCGGACTTGACGGCCAGATCGGGGCTCCGCGCGGTGCCCACAAGGAAGCCGGGCGCTACATTGGTTCGCGTACGATCACCGCCTGTCGGCACGACGACAGCAGCGGTACCGACATCTCGCGGTCCCGAAGTTTCCCCGGAACGGAGGCGAACCCCGATGGTCGGCGACTCGCCTGCCGGGCACAGCTCGTTGGGTCTCGGACAACTCGAGCACGCCGTCCTGGAAGTGCTCTGGGACTCGGCCGAGCCACGACTGGTCCGCGAGGTGCTCAGCGCGCTGTCCCCGCATCGGACACTGGCCTACACCACCGTCCAGACCGTCCTGGAGAAGCTGACGCGTAAGGGCTGGGCACAGCGACGGCGAGCAGGACGCGGCTTCGCCTACACCGCGATCAGCAGCCGGGAGCAGACCGCCGCACAACTGATGCACTCGCTCCTGAGATCATCCGCCGAGGTGGACACGGCACTGCTCCATTTCATCGGCTTCGCTTCCGGCCGCGAGCAGGAGGTCCTGCGACAGGCGCTCAACGGCGCCACCTCCCCGAGCACCGACGACCACGACGACTGACCGTCGCGACTGTGCCGATCGGCAACCCCGCCACGTGCTCCCCGAACGAACCGGCGAACCCCGGTTCGGGCCCGGCTCGGTCGGAAACGACCGTCCCGACCACGATCCGAACGCGGCCGGCCCAACGTCGACCCAACCCTGACTGCCCCAGCCGGCCTCCTCGGTCGGTGAACCGTCACACGACCCAATTCAGGCACCCCGTTCCACCACCCGCTATGTACTACGCTGCGTAGGAGTTGGGTTGGGCGGAGGGAGCAACGAACATGGGCCGCGAACAGAAGCGTCGGGCGGAAAGGCAACGCCGCAGGGCCGCGCACGAGCCGACATCGGGCCCCAGCGCTCCTGCCTCGGTCGGCCCCCGCGACAACGGTCTGAGCCAGCGAGCCCTCACTGAACTCGAGACCGCGAGACAGCCGCCACGCGCCACCCGGGCCGCGTCGGGCCGGCCAGCACCGTCCCGACCAATCTCGCCTCCGATACCACCACCCGAGCCCGTGTCACCGGAAGAGGCGGCCGCGGTCACCC
Organism: Pseudonocardia sp. KRD291; assembly: GCF_019263595.1. GTDB lineage: Bacteria > Actinomycetota > Actinomycetes > Mycobacteriales > Pseudonocardiaceae > Pseudonocardia. The sequence continues at coordinate 1,557 of NZ_JADQDD010000118.1, forward strand.
CCACGTCCCTGGAGGTGACCGCCACCGGATGCGCCGCCGTGGAGGACCTCGACCCACAGGCGATCGGACTGAGTTACACCTTCGAGTCGCCACCCGACGGAGAGCCAGGGCCCGTGACCATCCGGTTCGACGGGGTCCGACGGACCGACGGGCCAACCACGCCGCCGGAGCGGTTCAGCGTGCACGAAACCGTCGCGAAGGTCGTCCCAGACTCCGGACGCATCACCCTCACGCGCCGCGTCGAGAACGTCCTCGCCGGAACGTGGGACGTGACCGCCATCGTCGAGGATCCCGCAGCCGGGCCCGGACGGCCGAGCCCGGCCCCCGCCGCGAGCACGGGGTCCACCGGGTTCGCGCCGGTCTTGAGGGCCCGCGCCCCCGGCGCGCGGATCGGGGCGTGGCCGGCACTGGTCGGCCTCGGCGCCGTCGTCGCTCTGGTCCTGCAAGCCGTGCTGGCGGCTCGCGCCACGCTGTCGGTACCGGCGGCCCTGCTACTGTCCGTGGCCGCCTGCCTCGTCGGACTGGTCGGGGCGAGGCTCTACTACATCGCCGAGCATCCGAACCGGCGGCGAGGCTGGATGAGCGCCAGCGCGGGTCTGTGCATCCAGGGATTCGTACTCGCGGCGTTGGGCACCATGCTCGTTGGCGCCGCGGTGCTCGGGTTCCCGGCGGGAACACTGCTGGACGTGACGGCACCGGGCCTGCTGTTCGGGATGGCAATCGGCCGGGTGGGTTGCCTGTTCGGCGGGTGCTGTGCGGGTCGCCCGACAGCGTCCCGGTGGGGCCTGTGGTCCTCCGACCGCCGGCTCGGGGTCCGACGCGTCCCCACCCAGCTTTTCGAGTCCGCGACTGCTGGCGTGATCGGCGTCGGCGCATTGCTAAGCGTCGTTCTCGTGGCGCCCACACCGCACGGTGCCGTCTTCGTCGGCGCCCTCGCGACCTACACCTTCGGCCGCCAGATGCTGTTTCCGCTGCGGAATCTTCCGCGCAACACCCGGTACGGCCGTCAGCTCACCGCTGTCGTGTGCCTGGCGGTGGCCATGGTGTCGGTTCTCGTGATCGCGGCCTGAACCCGTTCGTCCGCACGCTCGGAGTCGAGGTGGGCCGGCCGGCTCCCCAGCCCGCCGACCCACCTCCGACCCACCGCAAGTCGCGGTAGGCCCGTCGTAGGGCGTCCTCCCGACTAGACCAACGCCCGACAGCTCGTCACAGAGCCGACGCTTCCCGATCGCCGAGCCGCGTCCGACGCCGCCGACCCGTGCTCGGCAGGACCCGCTGCCTAGTCCAGGTCATGCCGCAGTGTCGTGGGGTCGCTCAGGGCTCATCGCCCAATTTACTCCTACGCTATATAGGAGTTCACCCCAGGCGAGCCTCGGGCCGGTTGATCCGGCGAGGGTGACGGGCCAACGACAACGATCACTGAGCCGCTCCGAGTAAGGATCTGTCGCACTGTGTGATCAACGGCTGTGGATCATGTAACGCGGTAGTTCTCGTGGCGGAGCAGGGCCAGCGCGGCAGCGGCGATCCCACCGATACGCCATGGGCAGCCGTTCTCTTGAACAGGATCGCGAAGACGTCAGGCTCGCCTTCGCTGGAAACTAGCCGCCCTGGCAGTCCAATTCGGTGTCAATGGAATCGGGAACACTGCACACCAGCGCCTGTAGGGCGGGGCCGAGGAGGCGTTGGAGGTCGGCGGGTTCGGCATCCGCGACCGCCGGGTCCGCCAGCAGGTAGCGCGAGATCGTCAATCCCAGAGTCACCGCGTTGAGCAGTGCTGCTCGTAGGGCCGCGTCAGCACCGCCGATCGTGGCGGCTACCTGCGCCTGTGCCTGCCGCATCACCTCGTCCCGCATGACCGCCTCGGCTGCGGGATGGGTGAGGCAGCTCCGCAGCAGCGCCTCCGCGGCCGGACGCAGGTTGGGGTTGTCGAAGGCGTCGAGCGCGTGCTCCAGCGCCATCCGTGGCAGTTCGCCACGATCGGCCCCCGTCAGGCCCTCGGTGGGCACGCTCCACCGGACGGCAGCGGCGAACAACCCGTCCTTGCTGCCGAAGTTCTGCATCACCAGCGCGGGGTCGATTCCCGCCCGCTGCGCCACCGCGCGGATGGTGGCGCGCTCGTACCCGACCTCCGCGAACAGGTGCCTCGCCGCGTCCAGGATCGTCGCCTCACTGCGCCGCCTCCGCTCGGCCCTGCTCGGTGCCGTGTCGACCTCGATCATCCGCTCACTCCACATGCGTTGACCCAATGTGTAACTTGACCCTACAGTCGTTGAGTCAAATGTCGAGGAGTTCCCATGACGGCGTCCACACCACCTGCGGCCGCCACCCGCGGCAGGCGACGGCTCGCGCTGGCCGTGCTGGCTGGCAGCCAGCTCTTGATCGTCCTGGATGCGACCATCGTCAACGTCGCTCTCACCGCCATCCAGGACGACCTGGACCTGGCCACGGCCGACCTGCAGTGGGTCGTCACCTCCTACGTCCTCGCGTTCGGCGGATTCCTGCTGCTGGGCGGACGGCTCGGCGACCGGTTCGGCAGGCGGCGGATGTTCGTCGTCGGTACGGCCGCGTTCGGACTCGGATCGCTGCTGTGCGCCGTGGCGTGGTCGGCGGGAGTCCTGCTCAGCGGTCGCGCCGTGCAGGGGCTTGCCGCCGCGATCATGGCGCCGGCATCGATGTCGCTACTGATGACCGTCTTCCCACCAGGTCGTGATCGAGATCGCGCGCTCGCGGTGTGGGGAGGCGTCTCGGCCAGTGGCACCGCGCTCGGCCTGATCCTCGGTGGCGTCCTGACCCAGGCGCTGTCGTGGGAGTGGGTGTTCTGGGTCAACGTCCCGATCGCCGCCATCGCGGTGGCCTGTGCGTTGGCGGTGCTCCCGGAGAGCCAGGTGGAGCAGGCGCCGCGGTTCGACCTCGCCGGCGCCGTGCTGGCTACGGCAGGGCTCGTCCTTCTCGTCTACGGATTGGTGCAGGCCTCCGAGGTCGGCTGGACGTCCGTTGCTGCCATGCCGGCACTGCTGGTGGCGGTGGTCTTGTTGCTCGGATTCGCCCGGCTGCAGGCCATCCGGCCGCACGCGCTGATCCCGACAAGACTCCTCCGCAGCCGGAACGTGCTGGGCGGCAATATCGTCGGCCTCGTGCTGGGTGCGGCGATCTACGCGCTGTTCTACTTCATGAGCGTGTTCATGGGTGCCACCCTGAACTACGGCCCGATCCTGACCGGCATGGCGTTCCTCCCAATGACGATCGCCATCGCCGTCGCCTCCACGGTGGCGGGCCGGTTGATCGGCCGGACCGGGCCGCTCCCGCTGCTCGTCACCTCGGCGCTGTTGACGACGGTCGCGCTCGCGAGCCTGAGCTTCATCGCTCCGGACAGCACCTACCTCGGCCGGCTGCTCCCGGCGTTCCTCCTGGCCGGGCTCGGACTCGGACTCGCGTTCGTTGCCCTCACCTCGGCCGCGGTCGGCTCTGCCCCCGTCCAGGACAGCAGTATAGCGGCCGCCCTGTTCAACGCCGGTCAGCAAATCGGCGGGGCTTTGGGGCTCGCCGTCCTCACCGCCGTGAGCACCGCCTACACCCGAAGCCTCACACCCGGTGGCGACGAAGCCACTCCCGACTCGATCACCCAGGGCTGGTCAGCGGGTTTCCTGGTCGCCACCGGGATCATGCTCGTCGGACTGCTGGTCATCATCACCATGATCCGTAGGTCACCGACTCCGAAATCCGCAGCTCCCAGCCCCTTGACCTGAACCCGGGTTGATGAGGTCGGAGATAAAAAAGATCTACTGAGGGGGCAGGGAATGAGCAAGGCAGCGGCGTTCTTCGAACCCGGAGGTCCTGCGGGTTGCGAAGGTGCCGGATCCGCTACCAACATCGCCGCCGCGCTGCGGGCTGATCGCGAGCGTGGATCTGCCCGCGACCACCGCGATGACGGCTGGGTTGATGAGTTGCCGTTGAGGCTGTCGACGACGTCGAAGCCGCCGACCTGGTCGGCAATGCCTCGGGGGTTCGGCGAGCGGCCGGGGCGCTACTCCGGCAGTCAGGCTGATCAGGCAGGAGACGGGAACGATGCCGATCAGATTGAGGTGGGACAGGTCCGTCGGGAGCCCCATCAGATCGGCGGCCAACCGAGCCGGGCGTAGACCGCCAGCACCTGGCTCATCAGCACCGTCCAGCCTCCGGTGATCATCAGCAACCCCGTGGCCACCAGCGCGAGGCCACCGACGATCTCCACATGTCGGGCATGACGGCGCAGCATGCCGAAGCGGTCCGTGCCCCGCGCGACCCCGGCTCCCAGCAGCAGGAACGGAAGCCCCAGTCCAGCCGAGTAGGCCAGCAGCAGCACAATCCCCCGACCCGGGTCGGCGCCAGTCGCGGCGGTGGCCAGGACGGTCGCCAGGACCGGGCCCACGCACGGCGTCCAGCTGAAGGCGAACGCCACCCCCAGCGGGAAGGCACCGGCCGGCCCGGTCCCGATCCGGGACATGTCGACACGCACCTGACGCGCCAGCCGGGGGATGCGCAGCAGGCCCATCTGGAACAGACCGAGCACGATGACGACTCCGCCACCGACGACGGTGATGATCGGCAGGTACTGGCGCAGTAGCAGGCCCAGGGCCGAGGCGGTCGCGCCCAGCGCGGTGAACACCATCACGAACCCCGCCACAAACAGCGCAGTGCCGAGCCGGATCTGACGCCGGTCCGGCGCGGCGGTCACGGGCCCGCCGGCCGCCCCGGTGCGACCGCCCAGTCCCGACACGTAGGAGATGTATCCGGGAAGCAGCGGCAACACGCAGGGCGAGCTGAACGACACCACCCCGGCCACGAGGGCCAGCGACGCGAGCGCGACCAACTCCACCGGCGCTCCTCTCTCCGGTAGCGGGCTGCGGCGCGCCCTAACGTAGCTTCTACGCTGCATAGTAGAAGCGAGTCGGGGCTCACGGCGATGCGGGGATGTCATGTCAGATCGATCGCGACGGGGCCGCGGGGAACTCGCCCTGCCCACAGGTCTGCCGACCGGCTCCCTCGTACCGCCGTACCACACGACGCCCCTGGGGGGCATCCGACCCCGCCGCTGCACGGCCCCCGGTCCCGCGGTGCCGCTGCCGGCCGCGCTCATGCTCACCGTCGCGACAGCAGGCGCGTGGGCTGCGGCCGCCCCGCCGCGCGGGTGGTGGCCGCTGCTGCCGCTCGGGGTCGCGATGTGGGCGGTGGCACTGCACGGCCGCCCGCTGCGAGCGCGGTTGGGGCTCGGCGCGCTGACCGGTTCAGTGTTCTACGGCATCTCGCTCCTTTGGCTCAGCGACTTCGCCGCGGCGGGCTACATCGCGGTCGTCGTGCTCGAGACGGGCATGCTCGCCCTGGCCGCCGCGGTGGTCCCGGCGGCAGTCGTCGGTCGCTGGTCGGGAGGATGGTGGACCGTTCCGGCGGCCCTTGTGCTCCTCGATGCCGCGCAGACGGCGTTTCCCTTCGGCGGTTTCCCGCTGCCCGCGCTGGTGCTCAGCCAGCCGGACGGTCCCGCCGCCGGAGCTGCGTCGCTGGGCGGCTCATTGCTGGTGACGGGCGTCGCCGCCACCGCAGGGGTCGGACTCGCCGCGCTAGTGATAACCCGTGGCCGGCGCCGTTTGCTTGCGGTGGCGGTGGCTGCGGTGCTCGGCGCCGCCCCCCTCGTCGCCGCGGCCGCGGTGGCCACGTCCCCTGTCGGCACCTTGGATGCCGCGGTCGTGCAGGGCGGCGGTCCCCGGGGGCTGCGCGCGGTGTTCACCGATCCGAAGGAGACCACCGACCGGCAGCTCGCGGTCGCCAGTCGGATCACCGGCTCCCCCGACCTGGTCCTGCTGCCGGAGAACGTCATCACCTCCCGCGGACCGGTCGCGGGCACCGCCGGGGACGCGCGGGTCGCCGCTCTTGCGCGCGAGCTCGACGCCCCGGTCGTGGTAGGGGTGACCGAGTCGGAGGGAGATGCGTTCCGCAACGCGGCCGTGCTGTGGAGCCCCGATGGCCGGCGCACCGGACGCTACGAGAAGGAGCACCGAGTCCCGTTCGGCGAATACATCCCCGGACGGAAGCTGCTTGAAACCTTCACCGATCTCACCTCGCTGGTCCCCCGCGACGCGGTCGTCGGGCGGGGGACCGCCCTCCTGGACTCCCCCGCGGGACCACTCGGTGTCGTCGTCTCCTACGAGGTCCTGTTCGCCGACCGGGTACGGGAGGCCGTCACCGCGGGCGGTCGTGTGCTGCTCGTGCCCACCAACGCCTCCTCCTACGTCACCGAGGAGGTCCCTGCGATCGAGGTCGCCGCCGCCCGGATACGAGCCCGCGAGTTCGGGCGCAGCGTCCTGCAGGCCGCACCTACCGGCTACTCCGCCGCCATTCTGCCCGACGGGCGGGTCTTGGCGCGCAGCGAGCTCGGCGAGCCGGCACTGCTGCGCGAGGCCGTACCGATGCGGACCGGGTTGACTCCCTACGCACGCCTGGGCGACCCCCCGTTCCTGGCGTTGTCCGGCCTCGTCCTGTGCGCACCCGCCCTGCTCACTGCCCGTCGACGCCGCCGGATCGCCGGGGCCGGACACCACACGCCGACCGAAGACGGGATTTGAACCGCGCGATCTCGGACCGTGATGGCGGGGATACGTCGTCCCTGTCGCGCGACTGGGGTGGGTCCGTGACAGCCCCCGGTCGGCCGTGTGCCCGCGCTCCCGGGCTCGGGGTTGCCACGGCGGCGCGGCAACCGCCCAGCGAGAATCCGGCTCCCGAACCTCGGCGACACCCGGCATCGAGGTCGCTGCGCCGGAACGGCCTGCACCGGACGGTCGTCTTGCCGAGGCCGGTGCACCGCCCACCCCCGATGGTGCGCACCGATCTTCTACGGAGCATAGTAGTTCCGGAAGCAGCGACGCCGGACCGGGGACGACATGCCACCTACCGCACAACCCGCCGACAGTGCCGAGGCCACCGGCCGCGACGGCGCTCGGGCATCGCCGGAGACAGTGCTCGCACGGCTCGAGGGTGTCGGTGTCACGATCCGGCGGACGCCGATCCTGCGCGATCTGAGCCTGCGCCTGCACGCCGGGGAAGCAGTCGGGGTACTGGGCGCGAACGGGTCCGGCAAGACCACGCTGCTGCACGTGCTGGCGACATTGGTCGTGCCCTGCGCCGGCCGGGCGGAGGTGCTGGGCCACGAGGTCGCCTCCGGCTCGGGGACGCCCGCGCGCCCGCGGATCGCCCTGGTCGGCCACCAGCCGGCGCTCTACCCTCAGCTGTCTCTCGGTGAGAACCTGCGGTTCGTCGCGCAACTGAGCGGACGCGACGCAGGTAAGGCAGACCGTGCACTGGCCGCGGTCGGGCTCGCGGGTGCCGCGCATCGGCGCGCAGAGAGCTGCTCGCAGGGTATGGCGCGTCGCGCCGAGCTGGCGCGGGTGCTGATGGTTGAGCCGACGATGCTGCTGCTCGACGAGATCCATGCCGGCCTGGACCGTGATGCGACCGGCCTCGTCGACGAGGTCGTGGCCCGGGTACGGGGCCGGGGCGGGGTCTGCGTACTGGTCTCCCACGAGCCAGATCGGCTGGCCGGGCTGGCCGACCGTCTCGTCCGGATCATCGACGGTCACGCCGTGCGTGCCGGCGTGGGGCAGGGATCGGAGGCCGCCCGATGACCGTCGCCGCCGGACCGGCCCCGGACGCACGGGTTACCCCGCTGACCCAGTGCCTCCTCCTCGCGGGCAAGGACCTGCGTCTGGAGCGTCGCACCGGCGAAGCGTTGCTGGTCACCGCCCCGTTCGGCGCGGTCGCGTTGCTGCTGGTCCCGCTGTCGGTCGGGGTGGACACGCCACTGCTGCGACAACTCGGACCCGCGATGTACTGGCTGGTCGTGCTGCTGTTCGGGGTGCTGGTGACCCTGCGCACGAGCGCGGTGGACAGCGCGGCGCAGCTGGCGATGCTGCGTCTGGCAGGTGTGAGCGCCCGGGTGCGCCTGGCCGGTCGAGCGCTGGGCAACGGGCTGCTGCTGCTCGGGTTCGAGCTGCTGTTAGCCCCGGTCGCGGTGCTGCTCTACAACCCTGATCTCACTGGATGGGCGTGGCAGGTCCCGGTGTTCGTGCTCGTCGCGGCCGGGCTGGCGGTGCTCGGCGCGCTCGCCGACGCGCTCGCCGCCGGGCTGGCCGGGCGCACCACGCTCGGGCCGCTGCTAGTGGCACCGGTGGCGGTACCGCTCTTGCTCGGCGCCACCGGGGTCCTCACCGCGGCCCGGTACGGACGCCCGCCGTGGCCCTGGCTGGTACTCGTGCTCACCGTCGATCTCGTTGCCGCGCTGCTCGCCGCGTGGTGCGCCCGCTACCTGGAGGAGCTGACATGACAGGTTCCGACGTGACCACGGCCGGCGGAACGGCCGGTGACCGAGCGGTGTTCGGTCGCCGCCTTCCCCTGGTCACCGGGGCGGCGATCGCGGCGGGGCTGTTCGCCGCGCTGTTGTCGCCCCCGGATGCCGTGCAGGGTGAGCTGGTCCGGTTGATGTACGTGCACGTACCCACGGCGTGGGTGGCGTACCTCAGCTACGCGGTGACGCTGGTGACGAGCATCGGCTGGCTGTGGCGACGTAGCCCGGGCCTGGATCGGCTGGCCGCCGCTAGCGCCGAGGTCGGCGTGTTCTTCACCGGCCTGACCATCGTCCTGGGGTCGGTCTGGGGCCGCCCGACGTGGGGGGTCTGGTGGACCTGGGACGCGCGCCTGGTGACGACCGCGTTGTTGTTCTTCATCTACCTGGGGTATCTGGCTTTGCGCCGGGCGGTGCCCGAGCCGGCTCTGCGGGCACGGAGATCGGCGGTCTTCGGGGTGGTGGCCTTCGCTCAGGTTCCGCTCGTGCACTTCTCGGTGTTGTGGTGGCGCACCCTGCACCAGCCGCCGACGGTGCTGCGCCCGGGTGACCCCACCATCGACCACACGATGCTGGCGACGCTGGTGCTCAGCGTCGTGGCGTTCACGCTCCTGTACGCGCTGCTGGTGCGGGCCCGAGCACGGCTGGCCGAGGCACAGGACGCCCTCGAGACCGCCGATCTCGTCCGGCCAGGTGCCGTTGCGGGCGCCGCGGTGACCGCCCCGCAGAAGGAGGGATCGTGTGGCTGACTGGGCCTGGGTGGCGCTGGGATACGGCATCACCGGCAGCGCGGTGATCAGCTACCTCGTGTCACTGCACTACCGGGCAGCTCGGGTACAGCGACACTGCGGGGAGACCCGATGAGCCAAACGACCGTGCTTGCCGAACGGAGCACCGGACGCGGCCCGGGTCGCTACCGCCTGCTGGCGATCGCTGGGATCGGGGTGGTGGCCGTACTCGGTGCGACGCTGCTCTTCGGTGGCCTGAACCGCAACCTCGTCTACTATCTGACCCCGACCGAGGCAGTCGCCCAGCGCGGTGAGGGTTATCCGGACGGACGTCGCTTCCAGCTCGGCGGGTTGGTCGAGGCGGGCAGCGTGACCCCCGCGGCCGACGGAGTGCGGTTCACGGTGACCTCCGGTACTGCACCCGGTACCAGGATCCCGGTGCACTACCGGGGTGCTCCGGCCCAGCTGTTCGCCGCTGGCATCGGAGTCGTGCTAGAGGGAGCCTGGCGCGGGCCGGTGTTCGCCTCGGACTCGATGATGGTCAAGCACGACGAGAACTACCGTCCCCCGACCGAGCCCGCCGCCCGGACCCCGGGCGAGGCGTCGTGACAACCGCCGTTCCCGCTGCCGGGTTCGCCGGGCTGATGCTCGGACTGGCCGGCTCGATCGTCCTCGCGGTGATGGGCCTGCGCGCCCAACGCCATCCGGACGCGGTGCGCCGCCGGCAGCTCCAGGCCGGGGTGTGGTGCATGCTCACCGGTGCGGTCGTGGCTATGGTGGCGCTCGAGGTGGCGCTGCTGAGCGACAACTTCGCGGTCTCCTACGTGGCCGAGACGCACTCCCGCGCGACCCCTTTGATGTTCACCGTCACCAGCGCGTGGGCTGCGCTCGACGGCAGTCTCGTACTGTGGGCGCTCATCCTCGCCGGCTACACCGCGGTCGTGTCGCGCCAGGTCCGGGGAACCGCCGACCGGCTCGGGACCGGCGCGCTTGGGGTGCTCGGGTTGGTCGCGGCGTTCTTCTTCGGGCTGATCGCGCTGGCGGCGAACCCGTTCACGATCCTGGCCGACCCGCCCGCCGACGGTCCCGGGCCGAACCCGATTCTGGCCGACCACCTGATGGTCGCCTTCCACCCTCCGATGCTCTACCTCGGTTTCGTCGGGTTCACCGTGCCGTTCGCGTTCGCGATGTCGGCGCTGCTGCTGCGCGAGGGCGGGGTGGACTGGCTGCGCCGGACCCGCCGATCCAACCTGGTGGCCTGGAGTTTCCTCACCGGTGGCGTGGTGCTGGGCGCCTGGTGGTCCTACGAGGTGCTGGGCTGGGGCGGGTACTGGGCGTGGGACCCGGTCGAGAACGCCGCGTTCATCCCATGGCTGGTGGCGACCGCGTTCATCCACTCCGCGGTCGTGCAGGTCCGCCGCGGAATGCTGCAGTCCTGGAACTTCGTCCTGGTGCTGGCCACTTTCTCGCTCACGATCCTGGGCACATTCCTGACCCGCTCCTCGGTGGTCGCTTCGGTGCACAGCTTCAGCCAGTCCCCGATCGGGCCGGCGCTGCTGACGTTCTTCGTCCTCGTCGTCGCCGGGGGATTTGCGCTGATCGTCCTGCGTGCTGAACGGGTCGCGTCACTGACGAGGCCGGAGTCGCTGGCCAGCCGGGAAGGCGTGTTCCTGGTCAACAACCTGTTGCTGAGCCTGTTCGCGTTCGTGGTGTTGCTGGGCACCACCTACCCGATCCTGGTCGAGGCGCTGACCGGCCAGCAGGTCTCGGTCGGGCGGCCGTTCTTCGACCGGATGGCGGTTCCGCTGAGCTTCGCGCTGCTACTGGCGATGGGGGTAGGCCCGGTGACGCCCTACCGGCAGGCCACCGCCTCGGTGATGTGGGTGCGGCTGCGCCTGCCCCTGCTGGCCGCGGCCGTGGGCATGGCCGTGACCGTGCTGGCCGGGGTGCGCTCCCCGGGTGTGGTGGCCGTGGTCGGCATCGGGATCGGCATCGCCGCCTCGTCCGCACGCCAGCTCGTGGTCACCGCGCCCTCCCGCACACCGGCCGGGATCCTGCGGCTGGTGCGCGGGCAGCGCGGCTACTGGGGCGGGCAGCTCGCGCACCTCGGTGTGGCCCTGGCCGCGGTCGTGATCGCGGTCTCCGGTGGGCTCGCCGAGCGCGCGACCGTGACGTTGGACCGCGGCCAGTCCGCGGACTTCGCCAGCTACTCGGTCACGTTCGCGGTCAGCGAGCAGCACCCGCAACCGGACCGGCTCGTCACCGACGCGCACATTCTGCTGCGCTCGGGTGGTGAGGTCGTCCGGATCGCGGAGCCCCGGCTGAACTCGTTCCCGAGCCAACCTCAGGCGGTCGGGAACCCGTCGGTGTGGTCGACACCCGGCCAAGACATCTACGTCTCGCTCGGGAGCCTCACGCCCGACCGGGTGACGCTGAACCTGTTCCGGTACCCGCTGATGATGTGGCTGTGGGTGGCCGGCGGCCTGATGATGGTGGGCGGAGCTTGGGCGCTGAGTGGGCGCCGACGCCGCGATACCTCCCCCACCGCACCGACCAGACAGATCACGACGGTGGGATGACGGTGACCGGACGCATGACCCCACGCGCGGTGTCCACCGCGGTCGCACTGTCGATCACGGTGCTGCTCGCGCTGACGGCGGTTCTGCTGGTGACCGCCGTGCGGCCCATCCCAGACCGGGTGCAGGACCTCTCCGAGCGCCTGCGCTGCCCGGTCTGCAAGAGCGTGTCGGTCGCGGAGTCCCCGTCGGAAACCGCGACCGCGATGCGCCAGGTCGTCGCCGACCAGGTGGCGGGCGGGCGTACCGATGCCGAGGTGGTCGACTACTTCCGGGCCCGCTACGGGGACTGGGTGCTGCTCGACCCCCCGACCGCAGGGGCGACGTTGGCAGTGTGGCTGGTCCCGGCGATCGCGGCCGCGCTCGGAGTGCTCGTGGTGCTCACCCGGACCAGGCGGCGCCGCGATGCCCCGACCCCGGAGCTCCCCGCACCGGCCGACCGCCTCGTCGACTCCGCGGTGGCCCGGGCCAGGGCGGACCTCGACGATCGAGAGGACGGGCTGTGAACACCCGCGACCGTCAGCTGCACGAACTGGCCGAGCAGGCTGTCCGCGACATCGTCGAGATCGACGCGCAGGTCGCCGCTGGGGAGATCCCGGCGGACAGAGCCCGGGCGCTGCGCGGCCGTTACCGGTCGGTCGCCGGGCGGGCGCTCGCGGCCCTCGACTCCGACGTCGAGGTCGACCCCGACGACACCCGCGCCAGCACCCGATCCGGCCGGCCCCGCGCGTGGACGATGCTCTACGGCCTCGCCGGGGTCACCGTGCTGATCGTCGCCGTCGTCCTGCTGCCCACCTCGGTGCTCAGCCGGCCCACCGGCGGGTTCGTCACCGGCAACGAGGCCGTCCAGGGCGCCGGGGGCGCCCCGGCGCTGGATCCGTCGGCCACGGTCACCGACACCCAGCTCGAACAGGTCGTCGCCGCCAATCCCGACGTCGTCGGGATGCGGCTGGCACTGGCCGACCGTTACCAGGCCCAGGGCGAGTACGGCCCGGCGATGCGTCACTACCTCGCCGCGCAGCGGCGCGAACCAGACAACGCCGAGGTCCTGGCCCACCTCGGCTGGTTGCTGCACCAGATAGGCCAGGTCGGACCGGCGTGGGAGTCGGTCAACAGGGCCCTCACGATCGACCCCTCGCTTCAGGACGCGCTCTGGTTCCGCGCCAACATCGCGCTCTACGGCCGCAACGACCCGACCACAGCCCTGGGCACCCTGACCGACCTCCAGCGCCGACCGCTCACCGCCGACGTCCGCGAGCAGGTCGATCGACTGCTTGCGACGGCCCGGCAACGTCAAGGAGGGGCACGATGACCGAGCTGCTCCCCACACCACGGGCCCGCCGTCGACGCGTGGCCAAGGCCGCCGCGGTACTGGTGGCGATCGCGGCGGTCGGGATCGGGGCGGTGTTCGGCTCCCGGCTGGGCAGTGACCCGACCCTGGTCGAGAGCCCACTGATCGGCCGGCCCGCCCCCGCGGTAACGCTCCCGCTACTCGAGGGCCCCGGCGAGGTGTCGCTGCCTGCGTTGCGCGGCCAGATCGTGGTGGTCAACTTCTGGGCATCTTGGTGCGTGGCGTGCCGCGGCGAGCACCCGGCGCTCACCGGTGCCGCCCGCCAGTACCAGGACGCCGGCGTCACCTTCGTCGGGGTCGACTACCAGGACTCCACCACTTCGGCCACCGCGTTCCTCGACGAGCTCGGGCGCGGCGGGAGCAACTACCACTACGTCACCGACCCCGGTTCGTCGGCCGCGCTGGAGTTCGGCCTGTTCGGAGTGCCCGAGACCTTCATCATCGACCGCTCCGGCACCGTCGCCGCCAAGATCACCGGAGGAACCACCTATCCGCTGCTCACCGGTGCGCTCGACGCCGTGATCGCCGGCCGGCAGCCGGCCGGCCAGACCGGGGGGCCGGTGCAGCCCTCCCCCGACACCCCTGCGGTGGCGGGCCGCTGATGAGCTCGCTGCTTCGCTCGTCGGAAGTACGCGCGACGGCGCTGGTCGTCGTGCTCGTCGTCGTCGGCGTGGTAGCGCTCTGGCCACGCGCCGCGGACCCCGGCTCCCCATCTTCCACCGCGCCGTGGCGGATCGACGGGACCGCGACCATGGCCGCCCCACAGGGGCCGCAGGTCGACTCGCTGCGTGCCGCCGCCGCGCTGCGCCCATGCCCCGCCCCACGCCCCGACTCACCGGCGGGAACGGCCGGCCCACTGGCCGGTATCACCGTGCCGTGTCTCGGGGGTCCCGGCGAGGTCGACCTCGCCGCGGCGCTGGCCGGGCGTCCGGCGTTGCTCAACGTGTGGGCGTCGTGGTGCGGTCCGTGTCGCGACGAGATCCCCGTGCTCAACGAGTACACCCGCCGGGCCGACTCGGTGCCCGTAGTGGGCATCGACGTGCGCGACGACGCCGTCGCAGCGCTCGGCCTGCTGGACGAGCTCGGCGCGCAATATCCCTCGGTTGTCGACACCGACGCCGCGCTGTGGAAGGCACTCCGGGTCCCCTACGCGATCCCGACCACCTACGTCGTCCGCCCCGACGGATCCGCACAACAGGTGAGCCCCCCGAAGCCGTTCCGCACCGCCGACGAAGTCTCCCAGACCGTAGAGCGATATCTGAAGGAGCCACGCTGAACCGGCCGTTGTTCGCGAGTGGTGCCGGACGCAGGTCGGCACAAGCGCCATCGACACGGTCGGGACCGACGCACATCCGGGCTTCGGCCGACGGCCCGGTTGGCGCGAAAGGCCGCATCCACAGCAGCCAGGCGTTGCCGCTCAACCAGCTCCCCTTGCCCAGCCCGGCGCCGTCGACGACTCGACCGCTGCACGCTTCAGAAGGGCCGCAGCGGTGAGTGGTTGCCTCCCGGAGCGTGTTGCGGGCCTCCGCCCGGTCCTCGGTGTACATTCCATCTGCGCTCGATCTACTATGCTCCATAGGAGTTAGGCAGCGGAGTCAGTGCACCACCCAAACTGAGGAGAGCCTGTGGCGGCCGTCGCCCCGAAGCCGATCACGTCGCGCCCATATCCGGCGCGTCGGTCGGGTAAGGGGTCGACGTTGCTCAAGATGCTGCGGACGACTGACCCCAAGGACATCGCGATCCTGTACCTGGTCACGTCGTTCGGGTTCTTCCTGGCCGGCGGCGCGATGGCATTGCTGATGCGCGGCGAGCTGGCCCGCCCGGGTCTGCAGTTCCTCTCGACCGAGCAGTACAACCAGCTGTTCACCATGCACGGCACGATCATGCTGCTGCTCTACGCGACGCCGATCCTGTTCGGTTTCGCGAACTACATCGTGCCGCTGCAGATCGGCGCCCCCGACGTCGCGTTCCCGCGGCTCAACGCCTTCTCGTACTGGCTGTTCCTCTTCGGCGGCCTCACCGTCATCTCGGGCTTCCTGACCCCGGGCGGTGCCGCGGACTTCGGCTGGTTCGCCTACACCCCGCTGTCGAGTGCGATCTCCTCACCGGGAGTGGGCGCGGACCTGTGGGCGATCGGGCTGATCGTGTCCGGTCTGGGCACGATCCTCGGTGGCGTCAACTTCGTGACGACGATCGTGTGCATGCGGGCGCCGGGCATGACGATGTTCCGGATGCCGATCTTCACCTGGAACATCTTCATCACCGCGCTGCTGATCCTGATCGCGTTCCCGATCCTCACCGCCGCCCTGTTCGGGCTGCTCGCCGACCGCCAGCTGGGCGCGCACGTGTTCGACCCC
>NZ_JADQDD010000119.1 GCF_019263595.1 Pseudonocardia sp. KRD291
AGTCGATCCGCGGCCACGGCTCGCTCACCCGCTGGGCGTGCCCGTCGTGGTGGAAACCGGGGAATCCCTGCAGGTAGAGGCTGCCGACGGCGGGGACGAAACGGCGCAGCGGCTCGGGGTCGCGGGCGGTGGCGATCACCCGGATCGGCACCGTCGCCTCCCACTGGCTGGCCGGGTCGGGGGCGGCCGTGCCCAGGGGCGTCACGTCGAGCTGGTCGACGTGCCCGTCGAGCTGGGAGCGCAGCTGCTCGCGCAGCAGCGCGACCTTCTCGGCGACGTTCGGCGAGGTGCAGAACAGCATCTGCGAGATCTCGTAGCCGATCGGCGCGAACACCGCGATCTTCGCCGTCGGCGGCGGGGGCGAGCCGGTGACCGGCCCGATCGCGACCCGGTCCGGCCCGACCTGCTCCAGCGTCACCGTGTCCAGGTGCACGGTGGCGTCCGGGTTCAGGTAGCGCGGACCCTGGATCTCGTAGACGAGCTGGGCGGTCACCGTGTCCACGGTGACCATGCCGCCGTCGCGGGAGTGCTTGGTGATCACGCTGCTGCCGTCGGCGGCGACCTCGCCGATCGGGAAGCCGCACTTCACCATGCCCGGGACCTGCGTGAACCCGGAGAAGTTGCCGCCGGTCGCGTGCGCGCCGCACTCGATCACGTGCCCGGCGGTGACGGCGCCCGCCAGCGCGTCCCAGTCGTCCGGGGTCCAGCCGTGCCACCAGGCCGCGGGACCGGCCGTCAGCGAGGCGTCGGTGACCCGCCCGGTGACGACGATGTCCGCGCCGCCGGCCAGCGCGGCCGCGATGCCGAACCCGCCGAGGTAGGAGTTGGCCGCGATCGGCTCGACCCCCCAGTCCTTGAGCGGCGCGCCGGTGTCGAGATGCTCCATCCCGTGCCCGTCGGTGTGGAAATCGCCGAGCCGGTCCAGCACGTTGTCGCCCTCGACGTGTGCGACCCGAAGCGACAGCCCGGCCGCGGCGACCCGTTCGCGCAGCGCCTCGGCCAGCCCGGCGGGGTTGAAACCGCCCGCGTTGGTGACGACCTTGATCCCGCGCTCGGCGAGCGTGCCCAGGTGCGGCTCGAGCTGGCGCAGGAAGTAGGCGACGTACCCGCCGCTCCCGTCCTTGCGGTAGCCCGCGGCCAGCGCCGCGAGGGTGACCTCGGCCAGGTAGTCGCCCATCAGCACGTCGACGGGGTCGCCGGCCAGTGCCTCGTCGATCGCGGTGAAGCGGTCACCGAGGTAGCCGGAGAAGTTGCCGATCCGGATCGGGGTGCGGGACACGTGGGAGAACCTCCGGCGTCGAGGGGCGGTCGAGGGGCGCGGCGGGCCCCTCGTCGGCCCACGTGACCAGCTCGCCCCGCCCGGTGCAAGCGCGGCCCGTCGCATCTCGCCGTCCGCCGGGCGTGTCGGGGCGCGGACCAGGGCCGATCGGTGCCGCGGGGGCACCGCCCGACACCGCCCGGGCCACCGCCCACCGCATCCGGGGCGGCTCGGAGGCAACCAGCCGGTAGATTCTGCACCCGAGCGTGCCCGGGTCGACGCGGCCCGGGTCCGTAGGCGTCCGAGGCACGGGCGTCGCACGAGCCGTTCGGAGGACATCGCGTGCAGCGAGACGACCCGTCGGGCACCCGGCCGGGCGGTCCTGCGCCAGCCGGCTCCCGCGAGGACGACGCTGCGCCCGGGGCCGACGGCGACGCCGTCATGGCCGCCGTGGCCCACCGGCTGCGGGCCCGTTCCGAGCGCCAGCAGCTCCTGACCGAGCGTCTGCGCAGCGGCGAGCTGCGCCCCGGCGCCCTCGCCGACCTCGCCGAGCTGGCCGCGGCCGCCCGTCGCGGGGTGCGCGACGGCGACCACATCCTGGTCATGTCCGGCACCCCGCCGACGCCGCGCGGCGGTGCTGCGGTGCCGCTGGGGCAGGCGCTGTCCGCCGCGGTCGCCGCCAGCGAGGCCGCCTCGCGCACCGTCGTCCCGCCGTCGCCGAGCGTGTCCCTGGACGGGGCCGCCGAGCCCGTCTTCGGCCAGATCCTCGCCGAGCTGCTCGCCCACGCGGTCACCACGACCGGCCCGGGCGAGCGTCTCGAGCTGCACAACCGCTACGCGCCCGACGGCGGGGTGGTGCTGGAGCTGCTGTGCACGCGTCCCGCGCAGAACCGGGCCCCGGTCGAGGACCTGGACCGGATGCTCGCCGCCGGGCGCCCGGACGGCGCGGTGGCCCCGCACGAGATCGGTCTCTACGTCGCGGCGCGGCTCTCGCGCGTGATCGGCGCCCGGCTCGGGACCCGCAGCGCCGCCGGCACCCAGGCCGTGCCCGGGCTGTTCCCGGTCGCGGTGCTGCAGCTGCCGCCGTCGTTGCTGGCCGGTGGGCGCGGCGGCCCGGACTCGATCCGCACCGAGGACGTCGTCGCGCCCGGCGCCGAGGAGATGACCCCGTTCCCGGGCGCCCCCGCGGAGCCGGTGACGACGTCCGTCCCGGCCGCCCAGCAGTCCGTCCCGCCGTGGCCGCCGGTCCCGTCCGGCTCCGAGGCCGGGCCCGGCAGCGCCGCGTCGGCCGCCGCAGCCGCCGCGGCCCAGGCCCCGACCGGGCAGATGCCGACCGGGCAGGCTCCCCAGGGCCAGGGCCAGGGCCAGGGCCAGGGCCAGGGCCAGGGGCAGGGCGGACCATCTGCTCGTCCGATGCCGCTCGGGGCCTGGTCCCGGCAGCCGAACGTGTCCCAGCCGAACCAGCCTCCGGCCGTTCCCGGGTACCGCAGCGGTCCTCAGGCCCCTGCCGGGCAACCGCCGTCCCTGCCGGTGCCGCCGCCCGCGCGCCCGTTCCCGGGGCCGGGTGGGCCCCCGTCGTCCCAGGCTCCCGCCGGACAGGGCCAGGTTCCCGCCGGGCAGGGCCAGGCCCCCGCCGGGCAGGGCCAGGTTCCCGCAGGGCAGGCGGAGCGGCCCGCCGCCGACGCGCCGCCGGTGACCGAAGCATTGCCGGTCCCGGGCACCACCCCACCGGTGGAGCTGTTCGGGCCGTTCGACACCGAGGTACCGGTGTCCACCGACGACATGGACGGCACGCCGATCTTCGCCGCCGTCGCGTCGGCGTGGTTCCGGGACCCGGAGGCCGGCGCGGCCTCCCCGCAGACCACCGCACTGCCGACGGCGGGCCCGAACGGCTCGCGCCCCGGCGGGCCCGCCCCGGAGAACTGGTCCACCGTCGGCGACGCCGAGTTCGAGGCCGCGCGCCTGCGGGCGAACCGCGTCGTCGAGTCGCCGACGACGGCGCAGGGCCTGCCGCAGCGTCGTCCCGGCCAGCAGATGGTCCCGCCGTCGCGGCGTGACGTCGGCGCCGCGCGGCACGCCAGCTCGATGGAGCGCCAGCCCGACCGCGTCCGCAACCGCCTGGCCAGCTACCAGCGCGGCCTGCGCGAGGGCAGGCACCGCGCGGCCGAGGAGCACCAGGGCGCCAACGGGAGCGGGCCGGTCGCGAACGGGAACGGCCCCGCGCCGTGGCCGGTGTCGCCGGTGCCCGGCAACGGGCGCCCCTCCGCGCACGGGTTCCGGGGCGATGAGGACACCAACGGCGTCGCCCCGTTCGGGCAGAACGGCCGCAACGTCGGCTGACGGCGTGGTCGCCGCACGTGATCATCGTGCCGGACCGGGGTAGCTTCGGAGGCGCAGCGACGCCGACCCGAACCGCGCACCCGGAGGTCCTCCATGACCACCAGCACCACCACGCCGATCGAGCTCGACCACGAGTTCCTGCAGGATCCGCACGCCGCCTACCGGCTGCTGCGGGAGGAGCGCCCGGTGACGCGGGCCGTCACCGGGATGGGCCTGAGCGTCTGGGTGGTCACGCGCTACGCCGACGTCCGGGCGGCCCTGAACGACCCGCGACTGTCCAAACAGGGCAGCCGGTTCGGTGAGATCCTGACGCGGCACTCGGTCTCGCCGGAGCGTCTCGTGCAGTTCTCCGAGGTCTTCTCCGAGCACATGCTCAACTCCGACCCGCCGGACCACACGCGGCTGCGCAAGATCGTCAACCGGGCGTTCACGGTGCGCGCGATCGCTCGCATGCGGGAGCGGATCGAGCAGATCGCCACCGGCCTCGCCGACGACATCGCGGCCCGGCTGGAGGCGGGGGAGCGGGAGATCGATCTGCTCGACGCGTTCGCCTTCCCGCTGCCGATGACCGTCATCTGCGAGCTGCTCGGGGTGCCCGAGGCGCGCCGCGACGACTTCCGGCACTGGTCGAACACGCTGCTCTCGCAGGGCGAGCCGGAGACCCGGGCGGCGGCGAGCCGGGAGATGGGCGCGTTCCTGTCCGATCTCGTCGAGAGCAAGCGCGAGGCCCCCGGTGAGGACATGCTGTCCGCGATCGTGGAGGAGACCTCGGACGCGGACCGGCTGAGCACGAACGAGGCCGTGTCGATGGCGTTCCTGCTGCTCGTGGCCGGGCACGAGACGACGGTGAACCTGATCGGCAACGGGATGCGCGCCCTGCTCACCCACCCCGAGGAGATGGACCGTCTGCGCGAGGACCTCGACCTGGCCCCGAAGGCCGTCGAGGAGTTCCTGCGCTACGACGGGCCGGTGAACCTCGCGACCCTGCGCTTCACCGCCGAGCCGGTGACGATCGGCGGCGCCGAGATCGGCGAGGGCGAGATCGTCATGATCGCGCTGGACTCGGCCGACCGGGACCCGGAGCGCTACCCGGACCCGGACACCCTGGACCTGACCCGCGACACGAGCAACCACGTCGCTTTCGGCTACGGCATCCACCACTGCCTCGGCGCGCCGCTGGCCCGGCTGGAGGGCGAGGTCGCGTTCCGGACCCTCGTCGGCCGGTTCCCGCAGATGACCCTGGCCGCCGAGCCGCAGGACCTGGCCTGGCGCGAGTCCACGCTGATCCGCGGCCTGCTCCGGCTACCGGTCCGGCCGTGATGACCAGCCGGCGTGGTCGTCCCACGCCTGCAGGGTGCGGCGGCTGGAGAACCGGCGGAGCTCGCCGCTGACGGGGTCGGTGAACTCCAGCGTCCTGGCCAGGAGCTGCAGCGGGCGGTCGAAGTCGGACAGCGGCCGTTCGCGCAGGTCCGGGTAGAAGTCGTCGCCCAGGATCGGCACGCCCAGCCCGCTCATGTGCACCCGGAGCTGGTGGGTGCGCCCGGTGTAGGGGGTGAGCCGGTAGCGGGCCAGCGCTGATCCGTCCGGGCCGTCGCGGTGCCCGTCGAGCTCGACGAGCGTCTCCGCGTTCACCGGCCCGTCCTCGGTGACGGCCTGGAACACGCCGCGCTCCTTGACGATCCGGGAGCGGACCGTGCGCGGCAGCTCCAGCGACGGTGGGTACGGCGCGATCGCCTCGTAGGTCTTCGCGACCCGCCGTTTCGCGAACATCGTCTGGTACGCCCCGCGCAGCTCCGGGCGCACGACCAGCAGCAACAAGCCCGCGGTGGCCCGGTCCAGCCGGTGCGCCGGGCTCAGCGCGGGCAGGTCCAGCTGCCGTCGCAGGCGCACCAGGGCCGTCTCGAGCACGTGGCGCCCGCGCGGGATCGTGGCCAGGAAGTGCGGCTTGTCGACGACCAGGACGTCGTCGTCGCGGTGCACGATCCCGATCTCGAACGGCACCGTGACCTCGTCGGGCAGGTCGCGATGCAGCCACAGGAACGTCCCCGGGGCGAACGGGCTGTCCGGGCGCAGCGGGCCCTCGGTGCCGACGATCTCGCCGCCGGCCAGCATCTCGTCGAGCCGGGCCGGGTCGACGCGGGGGAGCCGGTCGAGCAGGTGCGCGCGCATGGTCGGCCACGTGCTGCCGTCGTCCGGGGTGCGCAGCCGCGCGGGGTCGAGCCCGTGGCGCTGCGGCAGCGGGGATCGGAGCCGGCGTCGCACCCGGCCCAGATTACGGGCGGGGTGAGCAGATTCTCCCTGGGGTCCTGCTCCGCCGGTCGCTAGCGTGGTCGCTCGTGAGCTGGGCTTCCTACGGTGCGTACCTGTTGATCGTCGTCGTACTCGTGCTGGTCCCCGGGCCGGACACCGTCGTGCTGCTGCGCTCGTCGGTGGTCGGCGGGCGCCGCGCCGGACTGGCGACCACGGCCGGGGTGTTCACCGGCAACGCCGCGCAGGGCAGCGCCGCCGCGTTCGGGCTCGGCGTGCTGCTGGCGCAGTCGCAGACGCTGTTCACGATCCTGCGCTGGGCCGGCGTGGCGTACCTGTGCGTCCTGGCGTTCGGTGCGCTGCGGGCGGCCGTGCGCGGCGACCACCCCTCGCTCGACGGCGCGGCGCCGGCCCCGGGCGGCGCGGCGAAGGCGTTCGGGCGCGGGCTCCTGTCCAACGTGACCAACCCGAAGGTCCTGATCCTGTACCTGTCGGTGCTGCCGCAGTTCCTGGTGCCCGGGGTGACCGGGACCGGCGACGCGCTGCTGCTCGCGCTGACCGTCGCGGTGCTGGGCGGGGCCTGGCAGGTCGGGTTGGTGCTGACCGTGCACCGGGCCCGCGTGTGGTTCTCCCGGCGCCGCGTGCGCCGCAGCGGTGATGCGGTCTCCGGCGTCGCGCTCCTGGGATTCGGGGCCGCACTGGCCGCAGAGTGACTCGGCACGACAGCTTGCTTGCATCGTGGGTGACAGTTCATGATGTGAGCGCACGCGACCGACATCGCCGTCGACGACGCGCCCGCCACGGGCCGTCCTGCCCCGTGGAGAACCTCTTGTCCGACACCGCGATCATCGTCAACACGGTCGTGGCCGTGCTGGCCACGGTCCTGCTCATCGTCCGGTTCCGGCTGAACCCGGTCGTCTCGCTCGTCGTCGGCGCGGCCTACCTCGGCCTGACCGCCGGTCTGGGCGTCGAGGGCACCGTGGAGGCGATCACCGGCGGGTTCGGCGACATCCTGGCCGAGGTCGGGCTGCTGATCGCGTTCGGCGTGCTGACCGGCGCGATGCTGCAGCGGGCGGGCGCGATCGAGCGGCTGGTCTCGATGCTGCTGCGGGTCTGCGGCCCGCGCGGGATGCCGTACGCGACCGCCGTCACCGTCGGTACCGTCCTGCAGTCGATCTTCGTGGACGTCCTGCTGGTGATCTCGGCTCCGCTGGCGCGGCGTCTCGCGCCGCGGATCGGCGCGCAGGGCCTGCCCCGGATGGCGACCGCCCTGGCGATCGGGCTGGAGTGCGGGATCGTCCTCATGGTCCCGGGCGTCGGCGCGCTGGCCCTGGCCGGTCTGCTCGGGGTGCCGCTGGGGACGATGCTGCTGGCCGGGTTCGTCCTGGTGGTGCCGACGGTGCTGATCGCGGTCGGGATCATGACGTTCCTGTTCCGCCGGGGGTGGTGGGACCCGGTGCGCGACGAGCAGGCAGAGCTCGCGGTCGCCGTCGGAGCCCCCGGACCGGGCCCGGACCGGGAGCCCGCCTCGGCGTCCACGGTGACGTCGGCGACCGGGTCCACCGCGCCCGCAGACGACGGGCCGGGCCCGATGCGCCGCGACGTCCCGCTCGCGGTGCTGTTCACCCCGCTGCTGGTGGCGCTGCTGCTGATCGCGGTCGGCGCGGTGCTCGAGGTCGCCGAGGTGTCGATCCCGGTGCTGGCGTTCGTCGCCGAACCGGTGATCGCCCTGCTGATCGGGCTGATCGGCACCATCGCGGTCTGCACCTACGCGACCGGTGCGAGTGCCGTCGAGGAGTCGGTGGCGGGCGGGTTCCGGGAGAGCGGGCAGATCCTGATCCTGACCGGTGTCGGCGGCTCGCTGGCCACCACGATCCAGAAGGCCGGGCTCGGCGAGATCCTCGGCCAGTACTTCTCCGCCAACACCGTCGCCCCGCTGCTGATGGTCTGGCTGATCGCGGCCGTGCTGCACGTCGCGATCGGCTCCGTGACGATCTCCGCGATCACCGCGGCCGGTGTGCTGGCCCCGGTCGCGCCGATCATCGGCCTGAGCCCGGTGCTGGTCGCGCTGGCCGCCGGCGCCGGGTCGCTGTTCGCGGTGCACGTCACGTCCAACACGTTCTGGTTGCTGCAGTCGCTGATGGGGCAGACGACACGTGGTGCGCTGAAGACCTGCTCGGTCGGGGTGTCGGTGGCATCGGTCGTGGCGATCCTGCTGATCCTGCCGATGTCGCTGGTGTTCTGACCGTGAGACCGCAATGAGAGGTGCCATGACGACCGACCTGCCGCTGTCCGGGGTGCGGGTGCTCGAGCTGGGCAACTACATCGCCGCCCCCACCGCGGGGCGCCTGCTGGCCGACTTCGGAGCCGAGGTGATCAAGGTCGAGCGGCCGCGGACCGGTGACGAGGTGCGCAACTGGCGTCTCTACGCCGGCGACACCTCGATGCTCTACCGCACCCTGAACCGCAACAAGAGCTCGGTCGTGCTGGACCTGCGCACCGACGCCGGGCGCGACGCCGTCCTCGCGCTGGTGGCGCAGTCCGACGTGGTGCTGGAGAACTTCCGGCCCGGCACCCTGGAGAAGTGGGGCCTGGGCCCGGACGCGCTGGAGGCGGCGAACCGCGACGTCGTGCTCGTGCGGGTCTCCGCGTTCGGCCAGACCGGCCCGCTGGCGCACCGCCCGGGCTTCGCCGCCGTGGCCGAGGCGATGGGCGGGCTGCGCGAGCTGGTGGGGGAGCCGGACCGGCCGCCGTCGCGCACCGGGGTGTCGATCGGCGACTCGATCGCCGGGCTCTACGCCGCGTTCGGCGCGATGATGGGCCTGTTCCAGCGCGAGACCCGGCGCGGCACCGACCGCCCGGTGCACCGCCGCATGGACGTGGCGCTGAACGAGGCCGTGCTGTCGATGATGGAGTCGCTGATCCCGGACCACCTGGCCTACGGCGTCGAACGGCAGCGGGTGGGCGGCCGGATGGAGGGCATCGCCCCGTCCAACGCCTACGTCTGCGCCGACGGCGGCAGCGTCGTCATCGCCGGGAACGGGGACTCGATCTACGGCCGGTTCATGGAGGTCATCGGACGTCCGGAGCTGGGCACCGAGCCCGACCTGGCCTCCAACGCGGGTCGCTGGGCCCGGCGCGACGAGCTCGACGCCGCGATCGAGGCCTGGACGAGATCGTTGCCCCGCGCCGACGTCCTCGCGCGGCTGGAGGAGGCGGGCGTCCCGGCCGGGCCGATCTACGCCGCGCCCGACATCGTCGCCGACGAGCAGTTCCGCGCCCGCGACATGATCCAGTACTTCGACGTCGACACCGGGGGCGACGCACCGGAGCGGGTCGGCTTCCCGGGCGTCGTGCCGGTGCTCGACGGCACCTCGGTCCCGGTCCGCAGCGTCGGCCCGGACCTGGGCGCGAACACCTCCGAGGTGCTCACCGGGCTCCTCGGCTACACCGACGAGCAGGTCGCCGCGGCGGCCGGGACGGAGACCTCGTGACCCTGCTGCGTGATGTCACCCTGCGCGACGGCCTGCAGCTGACCGGCAAGCCCCTGGAGACGTCGAAGAAGGTCGAGCTGGTCCGCGCGCTGCTGGCCGCGGGCGTGCCCGAGCTGGAGATCGGCTCGCTGGCCCGCGGCGACATGGTGCCGCCGCTGGCCGACACGCTCGACGTCGTCGCCGCCCTGGACCCCGAGGAGCTGGAGCGCTGCTGGGTGTGGGTGGCCACGCCGCGACACGTGGAGAAGGCGGTCGCCGCGGGCGCGCGCAACGTCCAGTACTGCCTCTCGGTCTCCGACGCGCACAACCGGGCCAACATCGGCCGCGACACCGAGGTCAGCCTCGCCGCGATGCCGGCCGCCGTCGAGCACGCGCTCGGCGCGGGCGGACGGATCCAGCTGTGCCTGGCCACGACGTTCACCTGCCCGTTCGACGGCCCGGTGGACCCGGACCGGGTGCTGCAGATCGCGAACGACCCCCGTGCCGAGGGCGCGGTCGACATCGTCCTGTGCGACACGCTCGGCCAGGCGGTCCCGTCGCAGGTGTCGTCGCTGCTGACCCGGGTGCGGGACGAGGCGCCGGCGCGCCGGATGGTGTTCCACGGCCACGACACGTGGGGCCAGGGCGTCGCGAACTCCCTCGCCGCCGTCGCCGCGGGCGCCGAGATGGTCGACGGTGCGCTGGGCGGGCTGGGCGGCTGCCCGTTCGCGCCCGGGGCCAGCGGCAACACCGCGTCGGAGGACCTGCTGTTCGCCCTGCGCCCGGACTGGCTCACCCCGGCGGTGCTGGCCGGCCTGGTGGAGCGTTCCGAGGACCTGCTCGCCGACCTCGGCGAGCCGAACCGCTCCCGCGCCGCGCAGGGCGTCCGCTCCGAGGCGAGCGCGTTCTCCTGGACCGCGGGCCCGCGCCGCTGACCGGTCACGTCGGGGGGCGCCCGCCCAGGGTGCGGGTCAGGCGGGTGGCGTGGTCGACGAGGAGATCGACCCACTTCTCGCACTGCTCGCGGGGCATCCGGATGGTGGGACCGCTGATCGTCAGGGCGCCCGCCGGCCCGCCGGAGGCGGCGAACACCGGCGCCGACAGCCCGGACGCGCCGTCGTCACGCTCGGACGAGGTGATCGCGAAGCCGTCGCGACGGGTCTGCCCGACGAGCTCGCGCAGGACCTCCGGCGTGGTCACGGTGTAGTCGGTCAGGGTCTGCAACGGGCCGGTGAGCACCTGCGCGGCCAGCTCGTCGTCCCAGGCCAGCAGTACCCGTCCGGCGGACCCGGCGTGCAGCGGGACGATCTTGCCGACGTGCATCTCGCGGCGCAGCGCGTGCCGGGTCTCGGCGACCGCGACGCACACCCGGTAGCCGTGCTCGGCGCGGAAGAACGCGGCCGTCTCGCCGGTCGCGTCGCGGATCTCGCGCAGCACCGGCGCGGCCAGCTCCAGGACGTCGACGCCGCGCGCGGCCGCACCGGCCCAGTAGGCCATCCGGACGCCGATCCGGACCCGGTCCCCGACCCGGTCCAGCATCCCCTCGGCGACCATGTTCGACACCAGCCGCTGCACGGTCGAGGTCGGGATGCCGGTCGCCTGCTGGATCTCGCCGAGGGAGAGCACCGGCCGGGTGAGCGTGAACGCGTCCAGGATGTCGGTGATCTTGCCCAGGACGAGCAGCGGCCTGTGCCGTGAGTCGTTCTCGGGCGCCACGCGTGCGACCCTACCGGCGCGACAGGTGCAGGTCGGCCGCCTCGCGGTAGCGGTCCCACAGCCCCGGGGTCTCCTCGCCGTCGAAGCGCGCCGGGTCACCGGACGGGCTCCACTGCGGCGGGGTGTCGCCGCCGCGCAGTGCCCACGCGGCCTGGCGCGCGGCGCCGTCGGCGACGTACTCGCCCGGCTCCGGCACGGTCACCGGCACCCCGAACACGGTCGGTGCGATCGCCCGCACCGCCTCGGACCGTGCGGCCCCGCCGACCAGCCGCACGCCCGTCACCGACACGCCCTGCCCGGCCAGCGCGTCCACCCCGACCCGCTGCCCGCACAGCATCCCCTCGACGGCGGCGCGCGCCAGGTTCTCCCGGGTCGCGTTGCGCAGCGTCATGCCGTGCACGGCACCGGTCGCGTCCGGCAGGTTCGGGGTCCGCTCGCCCTCGAGGTACGGGACGACGGTCAGCCCGTCCGCCCCCGGCGCGGCGGCCAGCGCGAGCCGCGACAGCTCGTCGAGGTCGACGCCGAGCAGGCGCGCCGCGGCGTCCAGCACACGCGCGGCGTTGAGCGTGCAGACCAGCGGCAGGAACGCGCCGGTCGCGTCGGAGAACCCGGCGACGATCCCGCTCGGGTCGCGGGCCTGGCGCCCGGCCCGGGCGAACACGGTGCCCGAGGTCCCCAGCGAGACGACGACGTCGTCGCCCGCGCCGACGCCCAGCCCGGCCGCGGCGTTGTCCCCGGCCCCGGCGCCGAGTCGGAACCCCGGCCCGTCGACGGACTCGGCCGGTCCGAGCACGCGGGGGAGCGCGACCTCGCGCCCCAGCTCCACCTCGCGACCCAGCGCCCGGGACAGCAGCTCCGGGCGGTAGTCGCCGGTGCGGCCGTCGAAGTACCCGGTGCCCGAGGCGTCGGACCGGTCGGTGACCAGCGACTCCAGACCGCCTTCCGAGCCCGCTGCGCCGCGCAGCTTCCAGGTCAGCCAGTCGTGCGGCAGGCACACCGCCGCGGTCCGCGCGACGCTGCCGGGCTCGTTCTCGGCCAGCCAGCGCAGCTTCGACACCGTGAACGAGGCCACCGGGACGAGTCCGGTCAGTTCCGCCCAGCGGTCCGCGCCCAGCTCGTCGACGAGGTCCGCGGCAGCCTGCGCGGATCGGGTGTCGTTCCACAGCAGCGCCGGGCGGACGACCTCGCCGTCGGCGTCGAGGCAGACCATGCCGTGCTGCTGCCCGGCCACCGCCACGGACTCGACGCCGTCCAGACCGCCTGCGTCGTCCAGTGCCGTCTGCAGCGCGGTCCACCAGTGCGCCGGGTCGATCTCGGTCCCGTCCGGGTGCGCGGCACGTCCGGAGCGGACGAGCTCCCCGGACTCCGCGTCACGCACGACGACCTTGCAGGACTGCGTCGAGGAGTCCACACCGAGCACGAGGGCCATGGCGCCCACCCTGCCATCGGTGCGGCGCCGGTGGCGACGATCGCCGTCCGGTGACCGCCCCGGCGGATCCGCCTGCGACCTGAGACCCTGCTCCCATGAGCGACGAGCAATGGTTCTACTGCCTCGTGCACAAGACGGTCGAGCCGGGCGCGGGATGCCGGGCCGCGGACCGGCTGGGCCCGTACCCGGACAAGGAGACCGCCGCGCGGGCGCTGGAGATCGCGCGCGAGCGCACCGAGGCGCAGGACAAGGCCGACCGCGACTGGGACAAGGGCAAGGGCTGAGGGCACGGGCTGGGGCCCCGGCCCTCGGCGACGGTGCGCCGCCGGCACCTCGCGTGGCAGGGTGAGCGGGTGGTCGACGGGGACGCGGGACGGGTCGTGGTGGTCACCGGCGGTAGCCGGGGGATGGGCCGGGAGATGTGCCGCGCGTTCGCGGCGCAGGGCGACCGGGTCGTCGTCGCCAGCCGCAAGGCGCCGGCGTGCGAGTCGCTCGCGGCCGAGCTGCGCGACGAGTTCGGGGCGACCGCGCTCGGGATCGGCGCCCACGTGGGCCGCTGGGCCGACTGCGACGCGTTGGTGGACCGGGTCCTGCACGAGTTCGGCCGGATCGACGTGCTGGTCAACAACGCCGGGATGTCGCCGCTGTACCCGTCGCTCGACGAGGTCACCGAGGAGCTGTTCGACAAGGTGATCGCGGTGAACCTGCGCGGGGCGTTCCGGCTCGGCTCCCGGGTGGGCGCGCTGATGGCCGAGCGCGGCGGCGGGTCGATCGTCAACATCTCGAGCATCGCCGCCGTCGAGCCGAGCCCGGTCGAGCTGCCCTACGCCACCGCCAAGGCCGGGCTCAACGCGCTCACCGTCGGCCTCGCGCGCGCCTACGCGCCGGCGGTCCGCGTCAACACCGTGATGCCGGGACCGTTCCGCACCGACATCGCGACGAACTGGCCGCCGGAGGTGCTCGAGCGTTTCGAGGACGGCACCATCCCGCTGCGCCGGGTCGGCGAGGCCGACGAGATCGTCGGCGCCGTGCTGTACCTGACCGGCCCCTCCGCGTCCTACACGACCGGCGCCACGATCAAGATCGACGGGGGCCTCGCGTGGTCGACGTGACCGACCTCGTCGACACCGGCGCCCTCGCCGGCTGGCTGCGCACCCAGGGGATGGACGGCGAGATCACCGAGGTGACCCCGCTGGCCGGCGGCACCCAGAACGTCGTGCTGCGCGTCGTCGTGGACGGCAGGCGGCTGGTGCTGCGCCGCCCGCCTGCGCACCCGCGCCCGAACTCCGACCGCACGATCGCCCGCGAGATCACCGTCCTGCGCGCGCTGGCCGGGTCCGGGGTGCCGCACCCCGAGCTGGTCGCCGGGTGCACCGACACAGACGTGCTCGGCGTCGTGTTCTACCTGATGACCGACGTCGACGGGCTGAACCCGGGTGAGGCGGTCAGCCCGTCGCAGGAGGCGTCGGAGCAGCTGCGCCACGACGGCGCGCTGGACGTCGCACGCGCGGCCGCCCGGCTCGGCACGCTGGACCCGCACGCGATCGGGCTGGGCGGGCTGCAACGCCCGGGCAGCTTCCTGGAGCGTCAGGTGCCGCAGTGGCGCACACACCTCGCGGGCTACGACGAGGTTCCGGGGTACGAGTCCGGCACGCTGCCCGACGTCGACCTGGTCGCGGACTGGCTGGAGCAGAACCGCCCGCCGGACGCCGCGCCGGGCGTGGTGCACGGGGACCTGCACCTGAACAACGTGATGCTGCACCGCACCGAGCCCCGCGTCGCGGCGGTCATCGACTGGGAGATGTGCACGGTCGGCGACCCGCTGCTGGACCTGGGCTGGCTGATGGTCACCTGGCCGCAGGAGCCGGTCGGGATGAGCGCCGGACCGGCCCTGTCCGCGCTCGGCGGGCTCCCGTCGCGCGCCGAGCTCGTCGCCGCCTACGCCGACGCGGGTGGGCGGGACACGTCGTGGATCGACTTCTACACCGCACTGGCCGGGTTCAAGATGGGCATCGTCCTGGAGGGCACGCAGGCGCGCGCCGCGGCCGGGCAGGCACCGGCCGCGGTGGGCCGCACGCTCCACGAGCACGCGGTCGGGTTGCTCGGCCTCTCCGGCGCGGTCGCCCGCGGACAGTGGTCACCCACGCAGTGAGCGCTCAGCGGCGGTGCAGGCGCACCGGGATCCCGCCGACCGGCACCGGGAGCGACGTGTTGTCCCAGCGCAGGCGGTATCCCGGCTCCACGTCCCAGCGGTAGCGACGCAGCATCTCGTGCAGGATCGCGGTCACCTCCAGGGTCCCGAAGTGCAGCCCGATGCACTTGTGCACCCCGCCGCCGAACGGCACCCACGCGTCCCGGTCGGAGCGGTCCTCGCGGCGGTCCGGGCCGAAGCGCTCGGGGTCGAACGTGTCCGGGTCGGTCCAGCAGGACCGGTCGTAGTGGTTCACCGCCGGCGCGACCACGACCCGGGAGCCCTCCGGCATGTGGAACCCGGCGACGGCGGTGTCCTTCACCGCGGTCCGCATCACGATCGGTACCGGGGCGTCCATCCGCAGTGCCTCGCGGATCACCAGGTCGAGGCTGGTCAGGGACCTGAGGGCGGCGACGTCCGGGGTCGCGTCGCCCAGCGATGTCGCCAGCGCGTCGGACTCCGCGCGACAGCGTTCCTGCCACTGCGGGTTCCGGGCGAGGTGGTACGCCGCCGACGCCGCGGTGATCGTCGACGTGTCGTGCGCGGCCATCATCAGGAAGATCATGTGGTTGACGACGTCGTCGTCGGAGAACCGCTCGCCGTCGTCGGTCACGGCGTGGCACAGCGCGGAGAACAGGTCCTCGCCGTCGCCGGCCCGCTTGGCCTCGAGGTTGGAGCGGAACCAGCTCTCCAGGTAGGCGCGACCGCGCAGGCCCTTGCGCCAGCGGGTGCCGGGCAGGTCCTTGCGGACGAACGAGTTGGCCGCGCGTACGCAGTCCACGAACGCCTGGTTGACCGCACGGGCCTCCGGCCCGCTGCGGCCGTCCATGAAGACCTTCTGCGCGACGTCGAGGGTCAGGCTCTTCAACGCCGGATAGAGCCGCAGCTCCGGATCCCAGGTCGGGAGCACCTCCCGGACGACCGGCGTCGTCTCGGCGACATAGGTCTCGATCCGGGGCGCGGTGAACGCCTCCTGCATGATCCGCCGGTGCGCCCGGTGCTCGTCGAAGTCGAGCAGCATCAGCCCGCGGTGGAAGAACGCGTCGATCGTCGAGCGCCAGCCCTCCTGGGAGAACGCCTTGTCCCGGTTGGTCAGCACCTCGCGGGTCGCCGCCGGGCCGGTGACGACGACCGCCCGCCCGAGCGGGCTGCGCATCCACCACAGGGGCCCCAGCTTCCGCGAGCGGGCGCGGGTGAACTCCGAACCGAACCGGACGTAGCTCAGCGCGTGCCCGAGCAGCGGCATCCCGGCGTCGCCGGGGATCGGGCGCAGCCCCTCCGGCGCGGGGGCGAACGGGCCGGGCCTGCGCCCATGAACGCCGCGGGCCAGCAGCGCGGCGTCGAGCCGGTCCGGCGCGGGCACCGTGAGCACGGACGACCAGCGCTCCCGCGCACCACGCACGAGGCGCCCGGCCACGGTCTGACGTTCGGTGACGGTCACGTCCCTCTCCTTCGACAGACGGCGACGACGAAGCCCGACGTTAGACACATCGGCACCAAGTGTCCAGATCGTTGACCGGGTGACCGAGATCGTCCACGCTGGTCCGATGGTGCAACGACGGTCGATGGCGCAGCGCAGCCGGGAGGTGCTGCGTTACGAGGCGCTCGACATCGCCGAGGAGCTGGTGCTCGGCTGCGGGCCGCGCGGGCTGTCGATGCGCGAGCTGGCCGGGCGGGTCGGGGTGAGCCGGCAGACGCTCTACAGCGAGTTCGGCGACCGGGGCGGGGTCGCGGCCGCGCTCGTCCTGCGCTGCACCGACCGCTTCCTGGACCGGATCGAGACCGCCCTCGCCGCCGAGGACGACCTGTACGCGGCATGGGTGGCGGCGGTGGGTGCCGCGATCACCGAGTCGTCGGCGAACCCGCTGGTCAAGGCCCTGCTGACGGGGGAGGGTGCGGCCCCGGAGCTGTTCGGCGCCGAGTCCGGCCCGATCGTCGCCGCCGCCACCGACCGCAGCGTGGCCTACCTGCGCCGCGCGTTCCCGGACCTGGACCCGGACGCGGTCGCGCTGGCCGCCGAGACGGCGACCCGGCTGACCGTCAGCCACATCGTCCTGCCGAGACACCCGCCCGAGCAGGTAGCTGAGCAGGTCGCGACGGTCGTGGTCGCCATCCTCGCCCGCGACGTGGAGCCATAACGCTGATCGCGCACGACCAGGGCCGCGTCGTGGAGCCCTAACGCGGCTGGCGGGCAGCCCGGGCCGCGTTGTGGAGCCATGATGCGGCTGGCGGGCAGGCCGGGGCCGCGTTGTGG